>CP053680.1:1200000-1500000 GCA_019623805.1 Gammaproteobacteria bacterium (ex Lamellibrachia satsuma) | reverse complement strand
CCCTGTTTATTGAGAACGAATTGACGGCATTTGTGGTGAATCGCGCGCATCATGCCGATATTGGCGCAAATGCTCCCGGCTCCATGCCGGTCTCCAGCAGTTTGGAGGAGGAGGGAAGGGTCATACCACCCTGCCACTTGATGCGGGAGGGTATGCTGGATCGGGAACAGCTGCAGTGGCTGTCGGGTCACAATCGTAATCCAGGAGAGTCGGCTGGGGACTTTTCCGCCCAGATCAGCGCCAACCGCTGCGGCCTGCTGCGTCTTGAGCAGATGATCGATGAGTGGGGGCGGGGCTCCTATCTATCCGGTCTCACTGCCCTCAATGCCTATGGCGAGATGTTGTCGTTGGAGGCGATTTCGATAGTGCCGGATGGTGAATATCGCTTTGAGGATGTGATGGATGACGATGGTCAGGGAACCCTCGATATCCCGATATGTGTGGGATTGACGGTGCGAAAGGGGCGGGTGGTAGTGGATTTCAGCGCAACGGCCAAACAAGTACCGGGCAACATCAATTGCCCATTCTCTGTGGCCGCAGCGGCGGTCTATTACGTCTTTCGCTGCCTGATGCCGCCGCAAACTCCAGCTTGTGCCGGCACCTTCCGGCCAATCCAACTGCAGGCTCCTGAGGGTTCGCTGCTCAATGCCCGACGTCCCGCTGCCGTGGCTGCGGGCAATGTGGAAACCAGCAGCCGGGTGGTGGATGCAGTGCTTGGGGCATTGGCGCAGGTATTGCCTGCGTCTATCCCCGCTGCCAGCCACGGCAGCATGAACAACCTGGCCATGGGCAGCGACCAGGCGGGAAACCGCTGGGACTATTACGAAACCATCGGAGGCGGAATGGGAGCGGGTGGTGCCGGGGGTGGCCTGAGCGGTCGGCAGACCCACATGACGAATATCCTTAACACGCCTATCGAGGTGGTGGAGAATCGGTTCCCGTTGCGGGTGATACGCTATGCACTACGCCGGGGTTCCGGTGGTGCAGGACGAAGAGCCGGTGGTGATGGTCTGATCAGAGAGTTTGAGTTCCTTACCCCGACAGATGTATCCCTGTTGACAGAACGCCGCCGTCACCGGCCCTGGGGCATCGATGGCGGCAGTCCCGGTCTGTCCGGGCGCAACCTGCTTGATGGTGAGCCCCTGCCTGGCAAGGCCAGCCTGCAGGTGAAAGAGGGACAGCGTCTGACCATAGAAACCCCGGGTGGTGGCGGTTGGGGTGCCTGGGAGCCTCTGAGCAAATAGGAAAACCTGTCATTTCGGCTATCGGGAGAAATCTCATACCCCCGATAGTGAGCAAGCACTCTGCAGCTTGAGATCTCTCCCTATGGTCGAGATGACAATTACAGAGTCTTTCAGAGGTACCAAAGCGAACATTGCGTTCTCTGGGTATTGCATCTGACAGTCATTGAAAGTGTTTGAATTAGGAACAACAGGTAGTCAGTTATGTGTGGTATCTGTGGTGAGTTGCGGTTTGATGGTGAATTTGTGGATCTGGGTGCGATCCAGCGGATGACTGCCCGCTTGGAGCGAAGGGGACCGGATCATGGCGGCAGCTACAGTGATGGTCCGCTCGGCTTTGGTCATCGGCGTCTCTCCATCATCGACCTGTCGGAACATGCCAATCAGCCGATGGTGGATTCGACACTGAGTCTGGCGCTGGTCTTCAACGGGACTATTTATAACTACCGGGAACTGCGCGAAGAGTTACGCGGGAAAGGTTATGCATTTTTCTCCCATGGCGACAGCGAGGTAATCCTCAAGGCCTGGCATGCCTGGGGCGAAGATTGTGTCGACCATCTGCAGGGTATGTTCGCCTTTGCGGTCTGGGACTATGGAAAAAAGCAGCTCTTCATGGCGCGGGACCGGTTGGGTATCAAACCCTTCTACTATTCACTGACCAAAAACAGGCTTCGCTTTGCCTCCAATACCCAGGCCCTGCTTGCCGGTGGCGGAGTGGATACCTCCATCGACCCTGTTGCACTGCATCACCAGTTTACCCTGCATGGCGTCGTTCCGGCACCGCATACGATCTACAACGGTATTCGCAAACTGGCGCCTGGCCACTGCATGGTGCTGTCCGAAAGGGGTGAGCCCAGGATGCGCCGTTACTGGTCTTTTCCCGCCACCCGCCCGGAGAAACCCTTATCGGAAGGTGAATGGCTGGAGGCGATTCACGATTCGCTGCGTTATGCTGTGCGCAAACGGAATGAGGTGGCAGACGTGCCTGTGGGCGTCCTGCTCTCGGGCGGGCTGGATTCAAGTCTGCTGGTGGCGCTGCTGGCGGAGACCGGTGTTTCGGACCTGCGTACCTTTTCGGTGGGTTTCGAGGATCAGCCGGAAGAGAAAGGAAGCGAGTTCGAATACTCCGATCCGGTGGCGGAGATGTACGATACCCGTCACCACAAATACCTGATTCCCAACGATGATGTACTTAAGCGTCTGCCGGAAGCAGTGGACAATATGGCGGAACCGATGTTCGGACAGGACGCGGTGGCCTTCTTTCTGCTGGGAGAACAGGTATCACAACAGATCAAAGTGGTGCAGTCGGGACAGGGTGCTGACGAGGTGTTTGGTGGTTACTTCTGGTATCACCGTATGTTGGCGGAGACCCAGGGCGAGCCGGTGGAACGGTTTGCAAAACACTATTTCGATCGCGACCATGATGAGTTCCTGCACATGGTCAATCCTGAGTTTGGCGGCGAAGATCACACCCTCAAGCTGATTGCACAACTGCTGGCGGAACCGGATGCCGATACCTTCTTGGATGCTGTGCTGCGTTTGGATACCACCACCTTGATCGTCGACGATCCGGTGAAGCGGGTGGATAACATGACCATGGCCTGGGGGCTTGAGGCGCGCGTACCCTTCCTGGATCAGGGGTTAGTGGAATTGGCCGCGCGCTGTCCGCCGGAGCTGAAATTGAAGGAAGGGGGTAAATATCCGCTGAAGGCGATGGCGCGGGGGATTCTGCCGGACTCAGTGATCGACCGCCCGAAGGGTTACTTTCCCATGCCTGCTCTGAAATATGTGCGGGGGGATTTTCTCGAATTTATGCGTGATATCCTCGATTCCCAAGTTGCCCGTGAGCGAGGCATCTTCAGACGTGAATACATCGATATGCTGATGGCCGCACCCGAAATGCACCATACGCGTATTCAGGGCAGTAAGCTTTGGCATATTGCGGTGTTTGAGTATTGGCTGCAGCGGCAAGAGATATCAAGGTGACAGGTGTAGTTCCGGGATATCCTGAGGGGATGCTTTGCTTCTCGAATCATCGTTAATAACAATAAACCGGGTTAGGAGGTAGTTCGTGCTGACATATGACATTCTGATAGTGGGTTCCGGGGGGGCTGGTCTGTACGCTGCGCTCGAATCCCGGATGGAGGAGGATCTGCAGGTAGGCGTGCTGACCAAGGTCTATCCAACCCGTTCGCATACAGGTGCGGCCCAGGGAGGGGTAAACGCAGCCTTGGCCAATCTGGATCCGACCGATACCTGGCAGGACCACTGGTTCGATACCGTCAAGGGTTCCGACTATCTGGCAGACCAGGATGCGGCGGAGATCATGACGCGGGAAGCCCCCATGGTGGTGCGCGAGATGGAGCACTGGGGATGTCCTTTCTCCCGCACCGATGAAGGCAAGATCGCCCAGCGTCCCTTCGGCGGCGCTTCCAAGCCGCGGGCCTGCTTCTCCGCCGACAAGGTCGGCCATGTCATGTTGCATACCTTGTATGAGCAGGGCATCCGCCACGGCGTGAATTTTCTCAATGAGTGGCAGGTGCTCTCCCTGATGCATGACGGCCAGCGTTGCCAGGGTGTCACCGCCATCAACACCCAGACTGGTCGGGTGCATACCATCCAGGCCAAGGCGGTGATTCTTGCCACCGGTGGTCACGGCCGCATCTATTGGACGCGCACCTCCAATGCATTGGGCAACACCGGGGACGGTACCGCCATTGCTTACCGTGCTGGCCTGCCCATCAAGGACATGGAGTTCATCCAGTTCCACCCCACCGGACTGCGCCGTACCGGCATCCTGGTATCCGAGGGCGCGAGAGGCGAGGGGGGCTTCCTGCTGAATGGTCTGGGTGAGCGGTTCATGAGCCGCTACGCCCCGGAGAAGATGGAGCTGGGTCCCCGCGATCTGGTCTCCCGCTCCTGTGAAACCGAAGTGCGTGCAGGGCGCGCTGGTCCCGAAGGTGAGGTCTTCCTCGACCTTGCCCATTTGGGCCGTGAGCGTATCCTGGAACGACTGCCGCAAATCCGCGAACTCTGCATCGAGTTCGAGGGCGTGGACCCGATCGAGGAACCCATCCCGATCAAGCCCACGGCCCACTACTCCATGGGCGGCATCCATACTGATCTCAATGGTCAGACCTCCATTGAGGGCATCTACGCCGCCGGCGAAGCGGGCTGTGTCTCGGTGCACGGCGCCAACCGGTTGGGCGGCAACTCCCTGCTGGATATCCTGATATTTGGCAGACGTGCCGGAAAACACGCCCTGGAATACGCCCGCAACAACAGCTTTGTACCAGTGGACACAGGGCAGGAAGAGGCGGACACGCAGATGATCGCCTCCATGATGGAAGGTGACAGCGGCGCCTCCATTGCGGATATTCGCCGCGGCATGGGTAACCTGATGGCGGAAAAGGTCGGCGTTTACCGTAATGGCAAGGACCTGGAGTCGGCTGTCAGTGAGCTGGCGGATCTGCAGGAGCAGTTCAAAACGGTGCGTATTCAGGACAAGACCAAGGCCTTCAACACCGAACTGGTTGCAGCCCTGGAGCTGAAAAACATGCTCGATCTGGCGGAAGTGGTGGCCGTCGGCGCCCTGGAACGCAAGGAGTCACGGGGCGCGCATACCCGCGAGGATCATCCCGAGCGGGATGACGAGAACTGGCTTGCTCATACCATGGCCGCCATGGGTGATGACGGTCGTCCCAAGCTGGATTTCACTCCCGTGACCATCACCGAATTCGAGCCCAAGGCTCGTACCTACTAAGGAAATGCTGGCATGATTGAAAAAATCACACCCGATCGCAAGAGCATTTTGGCCAATATCCGCATCCAGAGATTTACGCCAAGCGAACACAAATCGGCCTATTTCGATAACTTCAAGGTCAACGTGGAGACCGGCATGACGGTGCTGGAGGCGCTGCGCCTGATCAAGAACACCCAGGACAGCTCACTGACCTTTCGCGCTTTCTGCCGTTCCAAGATCTGCGGCTCCTGCGCCGTGCGTGTCAACGGCAAGCCGGTGCTGGCCTGCAGCACCCAGCTGATGCCGATCCTGGAGGATTTCAAAAAAGATTCCGTCAGCATCCAGCCGTTGAAAAACATGCCGGTGCTGCGTGACCTGGTGGTGGATATTGAACCCGTCATCGAAAAACTGTCGAAGATGCACCCCTACCTGATGGAGAATCGTGAGCGGATTCCAGTGACCCTGGAACAGGAATCCATCATGTCCAAACAGGAGCATTCACGCTTCGATTACATTACCGACTGTATCCTCTGCGGCTCCTGTTACTCCGCCTGCTCTGCCGCCAGCGCCGATCCCAACTACGCGGGTCCGTTGACCCTGGGCAAGGCCTACCGCTTTTCTGCCGATGTACGGGACAGCTTTCAGGGCGAGCGCATGCAGGCGGCGGTGGATCAGGGGCTCTGGTCCTGCGCCCAATGCCGCAAATGCATCAACGTCTGTCCCAAGGACACGCGTCCGGCAGTATCCATCCAGCGTATGCGCAAGATGTCTATCGATGACGGCATCCATGACACTGCAGGGTCACGCCGCGCCAAGGCATACACAGGCGATGTTGCCAAATATGGTCAGGTCAACAAACCGATGTTGCCGGTGATCGTCAACGGTCCCAAGGGTTGGGCCGCTATCGAAGCGGCTGATAACTATCTCAAGAAACACGGCATCGAGCCCACACGCCAGGTGTGTATGCTGGGGGGCCAAAGCAGCACTCAGAAGATCTACGACAAGGTTAAAGAGCTCGAAGCCAAAGGAGAGAACAAGACATGAGTGAGACAATACGTTACGGGTTCTATTCCGGCTGCTGCTTTCAGGGCGCGGACGCCCGGTTTTTCGACATCCTGAGGGATGTATTCGCCAAGGTTGATGTTGAGCTGGATCTGATCGAAGACGCGGTTTGCTGTGGCTCCGGCGTTATTGAAGAACGCTCCGAGTTGACCTCCCTGGCGGTGAATGCCAAGAATATGGCCCATGCAGAACAGATGGGGCTGCCCCTCTACACCCCCTGTTCAACCTGCTACAACGTGATCTCCAACGCCCAGAAACGGATGAAGGAAGATCCTGCCGTACACGCCCAGGTCAACGAGATCCTGGCCGAGCAGGGGCTGGAGTACAAAGGCACCTGCAAGCTCACTCACACCCTCTGGGTCTTTGCCCAGGATGTGGGTCTGGAGAAGTTGAAGGAGCGCGTCACCAACCCGCTCACCGGGCTGCGGGTCGCCTCCTACTACGGCTGCCATACTCGCAACCCGGCGGATATCCAGGGCTACGAGTCGGCTGACAATCCCACCTCCCTGGAAGATATCCTGGAAGTCCTGGGCGTACAGATCGTGGAGTACGACACAAAGGACGACTGCTGCGGCTACCATCTGGCCTGGCCCAATAACGATCTCAACATGAAGATGACCTCCAATGTGCTGGAGGGGGCCCATACCAAGGATGTGGACTTGATGGTCACCTCCTGTCCGCTCTGCTTCAAGAGCATGGACGGCACCCAGGCCAAGGCTCTTGCGCAGACTGGTAAGAACTTCCAGCTACCTGTGCTGTTTCTGCCTGAGTTGGTGGGTCTGGCCTGTGGCATGACCTCTGAAGACATGATGCTGAAGTATCATGGGGTGCCGGTGAACTTGCGGCTCTAGAGCTCTATTGCTTTCAACGTGATAATGACGGATTCAGCCAGGATGTAGGGTGTGCCGTGCGCACCATGATTAGCGTACATACCGTGAATACGGCTTGTTTTGGTGCGCATAGCGCACCCTACACATCTATATTGCTTTCAACCTAGAGGTTAAAGGCGAAAGGCGAAAAAAAAGAAGTTCCGGATCTGTAGGTATTTGAGGGAGTTCAAGCCGGACTTTAGCCGCCTGCCTGCTGGAAAAGCCGCATTGAGTAATCTATGCTCGAAATAGGGATGAATGGATTCCCTGCCATGCTCTGCTGTTCCGGCGACACGGCTCTGCTGAGCAGAGGAGGTTGTCGTGAAGCGGAAGTGGTTTGCAGAGTGCCTATCCTTGCTCCTCTCCACACTGACGTTGTTTGCGCTGACCCCGTCCCTGTGGGCAGGTGACTTTAGCGCTGACGTGGTGGAGACCCACGGTGGCAAGGTCGAAACCTCCAAGCTCCAGGTTTCACAAGGCCGTTACCTGCTGCAGAAGAAAGAAGACGGCAAGCAGTTGCATATCATCGTCGATTCGGCCGCCAACTTCACACGAATCGTCATTCCCGCAGAGAAAATCTACTATGAACTCCCCGCCGATGACCTGTTCAGCCTGATCAATGATCCCTTTCAGGCGGCCCGGGTATCGGCATCCCGCTATGAGACCCGCTCTCTGGGTCGGGAAACACTGCAAGGTTTTGACTGCAACAAGACCCTGATCCATTCCGCTGGCCAGGATCTGATGACCCTGTGGATGTCGGATGAGTCGCTGGTGCCGTTGAAGCTGAGCCTGAACAGTGATCCTCCGCGCAAGGTGGAGTTGGTGAATCTGAAGCAAGGCGCGGTGGACGCCGCCCTGTTCCAGATTCCCGGGGATTTCAAGAAGAAACCACACCCAATGCAGAAGAAACGGGCTCCCGACCCGGCTACCCTCTCTGCTGTTACCGGCTCAGTCAGCGGCGAGGCGCCTTGGGGTCGGCGGGTGAAGGCGGGTGGCGAACTGCGCATCAAGGTGGACAAGACGCGCAGGGTCAGGGTGCGGGTGACCAATCTGCTCAAGAGCGAGGCCGAGATCGTCGTCCTCCCCTTCCACCAGGGGAAACAGCGGGAGAACATCGGCGTCACCCCGCGAAAACTCGAGTACAAGGGTTCGAGCTTCAACCGGGAGTTCAACAAGGACAGGGAAATGTTCGGCGACACCTTCCAGGTGGACGAGGTGGTGATCGAGGTCAGTAGCGGCCTGGTTCACGTGGTGGTGGATCAGCCGGACAAGCGGATGCGTGACCTCTACAACCGGGGTGGCGTCACCACTTGGGAGCGGATCTCTCCGGAGCGGGATACCCAGCTCAGCATGACCGGCGACAATCCGGACGGCGACACCACCAACGGGGAGATCCTGCTGCGTAACGACCAGACCAAGGCCTTTGAAAAACTCCCCTTCAAGCTGAAGAACGGCGAGACCAAGGCTTGGATTTTCGGCGGTGAAAAGGGCTACAACACTCTGCAGATCACCGTGCCCGTCGGCCAGGGGAGCATGCGCATCCGCATCGATGAGTCAGGTACCAAGGCAGTGGTCGCCCCAGTCGTAAAGGCCGTCTCATCACCCGCGACCAAACAGGTGGTCAAACCGGCACCAGCACCCACCGCCAAGGTGGAACCTGCGCGTATGGTGCTGGTATTGGACGCCTCCGGTTCCATGTGGGGGCAGATCAAGGGCAAGGCCAAGATCACTATCGCCAAAGCGGTGATGGCCGATCTGATCAGCGAGTTGCCGACCGATTTCCAGACCGGCCTGATGGTGTATGGCCACCGGCGCAAGGGTGACTGTGACGACATCGAGATGTTGATGCCGGTGGGACAGCACAATGCTGTTGCGATGAATGCGAAGGTCCAGGGCATCAGCCCCAAGGGCAAGACCCCCCTGAGTGAGTCGGTGCGGCAGGCCGCCAAGGCCCTGCGCTACACCGAGGAGCGAGCCAGTGTGGTGCTGTTGAGTGACGGCCTGGAGACCTGCCATGCCGATCCCTGCGCCCTGGCGGCGGAGCTGGCCATGAGCGGGGTCGATTTCACGGCGCATGTCATCGGCTTCGACATTACCCAAGAGGAGCAGACACGGCTGCGTTGCATGGCCGATAGAACCGGTGGCCTGTTTCTCGCCGCATCTGATGCCCAGACCCTGCGCGATGCTCTGTTAAAGACATTGGATGAGGTTAGAGAACCGCCGCCGCCAGTGGTGGAGGATCCGGGTGAGGCGCGGTTGACGGGGCCTGCTTCGGTGCCCGTGGGAGCCGCCTTCCAGGTCGGCTGGGAGGGGCCGGACAGTCACAATGACTATGTGGCAATTGCGGAAAAAGAACCCAGGGATTCCGCCTTTATCGACTACGCCTACACCAGCAGAGGCAATCCTCTGGAGCTGGTCGCTCCCGGTGAGGCAGGGGAATATGAACTGCGCTATCTGCATGCCCACAGCAGCCGGATTATCGGCCGCAGGGCGATCCAGGTGACGCCGGTCCAGGCAGAGGTCAAGGTGCCGCAGAGCGCCAACGTGGCCACAGAGATAGAAGTGGCCTGGTCAGGTCCAGCCTATAGAAGCGACTACATCACCATCGCCAAGGTCGGCGATGTGGCTGGGCGTTACGATAACTATGCCTATACCAGCAAAGGGACGCCGGCAAAACTTTGGGCACCAGCCGGGCCGGGGCAATATGAAGCGCGATATATCCTGAGTCGCGGCACCCAGGTACTGGCCCGGGCGCCTTTCACAGTAAAAAGCGTCACAGCCCAGGTTCAGCCACCCACAAATGCGAATGTGGCCTCGATGTTCGAGGTTGCCTGGCAGGGACCAGACAATGGAGCTGACTACATCACCATTGCGAATCCCGAAGATGTTGCGGGTCGCTACGATAACTATGCCTACGCCCGCAATGGCAGCCCTGCCACACTGACTGCACCGTCTGAGCCGGGTGATTACGAGGTACGCTACATTCAGGCCAGAGGCACCAAGATGCTTGCCAGGGCGCCCATCACCATCCATGCGGTGTCAGCCCAGGTGCAATCGTCGGCATCAGCCGATATGGGTGCTGAATTTGAGGTCGTGTGGCAGGGTCCGAACAACCTGGGTGACTACATCACCGTGGCTCCGCCAGGCGATCCCCCCGGGCGTTATGACAACTACGCCTATACCAGCAAAGGGACGCCGGCAAGACTGTGGGCGCCGTCTGAACCGGGTCAGTACGAGGTGCGCTATATCCAGGCCAAGGGGACGAAGTTGCTGGCCAAGATGGCAATTACGGTGAATGCTGTCAATGCTGAGGTGGTTCCGCCGGCTTCGGCAAGCGCGGGTGAAGTTTTCCAGGTTACCTGGCAGGGTCCGGACTATCAGGGAGACTATCTCACAGTGGCCCTGCCCGGAGATTCCCCCGGTCGTTATGACAACTACGTTTATACCAGCAAGAACAGCCCGGCCCGACTCAAGGCACCAGCCAAGCCGGGTGAGTACGAGGTGCGCTACATCATGGCGCGTGGTACGAAGATTTTGGCCAAGCGGGTATTGAAGGTGATCGAGTAGTCTGAAAAGCGTCAGGCGATGTTCCCGGCAGCGTGGCAGATCGATATGAAGGAGTATGAAATGATGATCAGAAAATTAGCGCTTACGATATCAACAATTTTCACCCTGCTGCTGTCTCTAAACACAGCCCAGGCAGCGGAATGGACGGCCGACTTCGTGAAAACAGATGGCCAGATGCGGGATGTCAGCAAGGTCTACATCAAGGGTGACAAGCGCCGGGAGGAGATGACGCACCGGGGACAGACCGAGAGCATCGTCCTGTTCAATCCCGGCAGCCACCAGATCATCACGCTGATGCCGAGCGAAAGGATGTTCATGGAGATACCCATGTCGCCGGATCAGGAGATGTTTGCCAAGGGACCCGGTTCCGACCTGGCCAGCGGCAAGCCGTTGGGTACCGAGAAGATAGGTGGTTATCTGTGCGATAAACATCGCCATGAGTCGGCCGAGGGGGCAGTCACCGTCTGGGTCTCGCGTAAACTGCAATACCCGATCAGGATCGAGGTGGTGGACCTGGATGGCGGCAAGTCCATGATGACCTATGAGAACATTGAAGAAAAGAGTCTGCCGGACAGCCTGTTCAGCATTCCCACAGGTTACAACAAGTTCTCGATCCCCGGTATGCCGGGCGGTATGCCCATGATGCCGCCGATGAGATGACAGGTCATGCCGTTCCGGCAGCAGAGGGATCAGAGGTTGAGGCTATCGGCATTTTTGCCGAACGCCCTCTTCCTGTTGGCCTGTATCGTAATGGGGGCGGAAGCCCAAGGTGGCCTGCGGGATTGGATCCCGCATAACCCCAATATCTGGCATCTGGAAGTCGTTATCGAGCGCAGTGGTTCTGGCCGTTATGACAAGGATCGCAGCAAAGACGGCTATATCAACAAAAAATCCTACGAGCGCACGGTAAAACAGAAAGTATTGATAAAGGCCTGTGGCGCTGCCGGCGGGCTCCTTCAGGTCAAACAGGTGAAGTGGAAGTTGAAGGACGACACCACCGAGAAGCATCACGTCCAGGGCAGGGAGGTGACCTGTCCACTCTCTCCCGAGGAGATGAAACACAGCAACCTCAATCGTATGGAACGTGCTCAGCAGGAGATCCGCCGTCCTGGTAACTCAACCATCCACACCAAGCGGGAGACGCTGACGCTCTATCCGGGGCAGGATGCGGAAACCCTGGCCCGCAACGCTTCCGCTAGCTTGCTTCACCGTCAGGGAGATCACTACCTGTTGCAGGTCGGCAGCCAGGCATTGATCGACAACCGGATGGATGATGTTCGTGTGGAGAAGAAGGTCTGCAGTGGCCATGTCGTCCGCAACGAGCAACACAACCGCAGTGGTGATCAACCGAGTATGAATATCACCCCGCCGACCGGGGAGGACGATTTCAATTCGGAGATGTGGTTCACACTCTCTCCTATACCCATGACCGTCGGCTTTTATCAGAAGATGGAGCTGAGCGACCAGTCGTTATCGGGTCAACGGGAACTCGAGAGGAAGAAAGAGACTCATTATCAGGAAACCACCACCGCTTCATGGAGTCTTAAGCCGAAGAATCCGTGCCTGGAGGTTGTCGACCGGATACTCAAGGACCTGGCTTTCGCGCAGGCTTATAGCGATCGAAAGATACAGGACTTCGCCGCGGACAAACAGGAGTATGAAGACTTGGTGAGCCAGCGGGCCTACAAGAACTATACAGGACGTGATTTTTCCCGCCCGGACCCGGACGGGAATAGTGGGGGGGCGGGTGAGAGTGAAGTCGAGCTTGAGGTTGACACCGACTGCAAACTGCAGGGTGACAAGGCATTCAAGGAGAGGCTGCTGAAGGAGTGCCGGCCGATGATCATCTTCAACGCCGCCTATGACCATGAAATGACCCACGTGCGCCAATGCAAAAAAGAACACGGGGCATACAGTGGCTTTAAGCCGGTGGATGTCGGCCGTATGGAGGTTGAGGCCTATATCGTGGGCATCGAAAGCATGCTGAGCTGGATGCAGGATTTCTGCCCGGAGCGGGATATGAGTAGCGTCAGAAGTCAGGTAAAAGCGCTGGGTGCGGCATATGGTTACTAAAGGTACGGGGGAATAAACAATAGTTTTTCCATCCTTAGGTTCGTAAACGCTACATCCGTGTAGCACTACTCGAACGTAGTGAGAAATCGTATACCTCGAAACCTGCCAAGCACTCTGTAGTTTGAGATCTCTCCCTACGGTCGAGATGACAATGACCCAATTAATCAGAACTTCCTTAGCAAAGTGATAAAAGCCTGCCTAAATCCAGGTTTTCTCCCAGCTTCTGGAAGGTTAGTATTCTCTTATACAATCAACGCTTGAATTATTCGGGGGAAACCCTCATCTAGCATTGATCAACTGAACATTCGAAGAGGTAGTCAAATGGACGTTTTGGATCGTATCCGTGAGCAGGTGGAAGGCAATCCGGTGGTGCTCTACATGAAAGGCACACCCCAGTTTCCCATGTGTGGATTCTCCTCTCGTGCAGCTGCCGCCCTGCAGGATTGCGCAGTTCCCTTCTCCTTCGTGAATGTGTTGTCGGATCCCGAGATTTTTGAAAATCTGCCCCGCTATGCGGATTGGCCCACCTTTCCCCAGCTCTATATCGACGGAGAATTGGTTGGCGGTTGCGATATCACCCTGGAACTGCACGCCAACGGCGAATTGCAGACTATGGTCAAGGAGGCGGCCGAGAAGGCTGGTGGCGCTGAATAATCAGCCCGCTGTGGGTTGTCAGGGCTGACACGGGTTTACTGCTCTGGCTCGCTGGCCAATACCGCACCGTCCCAGGGATTGGGTGAGTTGGTCGTCTGCCAACGGTTGACGATCCTGCAGAACAGCTCAGCAGTCTGCTCTGTGTCATAGATTGCCGAGTGGGCTGCCTCGCTGTCCCACTCCATGCCCGCGCACTTGGCGGCCCGGGCCAACACGGTCTGACCATAAGCCAGTCCTGCCAGGGATACGGTGTCGAAGGTGCTGAAGGGATGGAACGGATTGCGTTTGATCCCGTTGCGTTCCACTGCGGCGTTGAGAAACCCCAGATCGAAAAAGGCGTTGTGTCCCACCAGAATGGCGCGCTTGCAGCCGCTCTCCTTGAGCCCTTTGCGGATCGGGGAGAAAACCTTCCTCAGCGCTTCAGCTTCCGGCAGGGCCAGCCGGAAAGGGTGATGCGGGTCGATGCCGTTAAAGTCGAGTGCTTTTTGGTCGATATTCAACCCGGGAAAAGGTTCAACATGGCAGGCATGGGTCTCTCCAAGGTGTAACAGTCCCTGGGCATCCATCCAGACGGTAGTGGCGGCAATCTCCAGCAATGCGTCGCGTTTGGCGTCGAAACCACCGGTTTCCACGTCTACCACCACTGGCAGATAGCCCCGAAAACGATGGGCGATGAGTGGATTGTAGCTTGTCTCGTTCATGCGCAAAGGATAAAGAAAAGCGGCAGGGTTTACGAATCTGAATGTTGGGTTTCATCGTATTCCAGATCATTGGTATGTTATTGTTTCGGGATCAGGGATCCCAAGGCTTAGATGGCTGTGCAAATGATAAACAGGGTTGTGACCGGGCTTCTGCTCCCGCTTATCTTGTCGGGACTGTCGGCTTGCGCCAGCGTGCCGGAGGGAACGGAGCATACTTCTGATCCGCTGGAAGGGATGAACCGTTCCATCAATAGATTCAACACCGACTTCGACAACACCATTGCAAAACCGGTGGCCAAAGGATATCAGGCGATCACACCCGACCCGCTGGACCGGGGTTTTACCAACTTTTTTCATAATCTAGCGGATATCAATTCTGCCGCCAACAATCTGTTTCAACTCAAGCCCGGGCGGGCGATTACCGATGTAGGGCGGCTCTGCGTCAACACTACGGTCGGCCTGCTGGGTTTTATCGATGTGGCCTCTGATATGGGTATTCCCGAATACAAAGAGGATATGGGGCAGACATTGGGCTACTGGGGTTATGAGGAGAGTACCTATATTATGTTGCCGATGCTTGGCCCCAGCACGGTGAGGGATTTTATCGGTAAGAGCGGGGACGTTTTCATGAACCCGATCTACTACACCTCAGAAGGAATCTACTGGACGCTGCTTGTCTTCAGATATGTTGATCTGCGGGCAGATCTATTGCGTGCGACCAAGGTGGTGGAGGAGGCTGCAATCGATCCCTACGCCTTCGTGCGCGAGTCCTATCTGCAGAAACGCCGCTTCGATATCTATGATGGTGATCCACCACTGGAAGATGATCCGTTGTTGGATGACTTTTGAGGTTGCCTCCCGGCTTATCTTACTATCTGCCAGTCAATCTGCTCCCCGGCGCATAAGGGAACCAGAGTCTCATTACCGAAATTGTAGCTATCAGGTACCTTCCAGGGCCGCTTCTTCAGGGTGATCTGTTTCTGGTTCCGGGGCAGCCCATAGAAATCCGGGCCGAAAAAGCTCGCGAATCCCTCCAGCTTGTCCAGAGCACCAGCCTGGTCGAAGGCTTGTGTGTAGAGTTCAATGGCGGCATGGGCGGTGTAACAACCAGCGCAGCCACAAGCACACTCCTTGGCTCCAAGTGAGTGAGGAGCACTGTCTGTTCCGAGAAAAAACTGTGGATTGCCACTGGTTGCGGCGCTGATCAAAGCTGTCTGATGGGATTCCCGCTTGAGTATCGGCAGACAATAGAAATGGGGGCGAATGCCGCCAGCCAGCATGGCATTGCGATTGAAGAGCAGATGGTGCGCGGTAATGGTGGCTGCCACATTGTCCGCTGCAGCAGAGACGAAATCCGCTGCTTCTTTGGTAGTGATATGTTCAAAGACCAGGCGAAGTTCCGGAAAATCTTTGACCAGTGGCTCCAGATGCCGGCCGATAAAAGTTTTCTCCCGATCGAAAATGTCGATATGACTATCGGTGACCTCTGCATGCACCAACAATGGTAATCCATGCTTCTGCATTGCTTCCAGTACCGGGTACATCTTTCTGATATCGGTGACGCCAGAGTCTGAGTTGGTGGTGGCGCCGGCTGGATAGAGTTTTACTGCTTGCACGATGCCGCTCTCTTTGGCAGACACGATCTCTGCGGATGAGAGATTGTCTGTCATATAGAGTGTCATGAGCGGCTGAAAGTTTGAGTCGGTTTCCAGTGCATGGAGAATTCTCTCCCGGTAAGCCCTTGCCATCTCTGTGTCGGCCACTGGTGGATTAAGGTTCGGCATGACAATGGCCCGGCCAAAACGCTCAGCGCTATGGGCGACGACTGAGGCCATTGCATCATCGTCTCGCAGGTGGAGATGCCAGTCGTCAGGTTGGATTAGTGTGATATGCATGGCGTGACCGGATGTAAAAAACATTCTGATAGATAAACGCTATAAAAATCTAAAAATAATAATTAAATTGTATTTGCCTATTTAAGAAATTACTAATATTATTTCTCTCGAAAGCTATGAAGTATCTGCTTTCCACTTGCTGCTAAGTATATATTCTATCCAAGGAGAGTACGTCATGAACAATATCATTAAAGCCGCAGCTGCTGCTGCTCTGATTGTCGCTTCCGCTTCTGCTTCCGCATGGTGGGGTGGCCCTGGTTATGGCAACCGTGGTTGGGGCAATGACTGGCTGGGTGATGGCTGGGGTGACGGTGACTTCAGTTTTGGCATGAGCGGTAGCGCCCGTGGTTCCGGTTACGGTCGCGGTTACAACCGTTACAACAACTACTACGGTTATGGTCCATATGGCTATGGTGCGCCTTACGGCTATGGCTATCCTTACGCGGCTCCGGTTGCTCCTCAGGCTCCGGCTGCTCCAGCTAAATAGTTCGAGCAGACAGCAAACGGGATCGCACGCACAGGGACGTGCAAGAACAAACCAACAAACAAATTAACTAGCTTTCAAAAACAAATTTTCGGGTGTGTGACATGAAAAAGATTTCTATTATTGCTGCTGCCATCGTTCTGGCTGCAACTTCAGCTTCAGCCAGTGCCTGGTGGGGCAATAACTGGGGTGACGATTTCTTCGGTGACGGTTTTGGCGCCGGTGACTTCGATTTTAACTTCAACATGAGCGCTCGTGGTCGTGGCAATGGTAGCGGTTGGGGCCGTGGTTACGATCACTATGGTTATGGTCCTTACGGTTATGCACCTTACTACGGCGCCCCTGCCGCTGTTGCTGCCCCGACCGCTGAGCAGCAGGCTGCCGTTGCTGAACAGCAGCAGAAAGCCTATGAGCAGGCAGTTGCCGCGCAGCGTCAGTACGCCGAGCAGTACAATAATGTTGATCCAATGGCTTCCATGGATGCACAGATGAAGTCCATGCAGGAGAGAATGGAAGCTGATCGCAAGATGATGGAAGAGCGTATGCAGAGCCGTATGCCTGCAATGCCGGCCATGCCTGAGTCCATCGCCAAGCGCGTTGAAGAGTCCAATGCCCGCCGCGACGAGATGGTCAAAGAGATGGAAGCTGATCGCAAAACGATGGAAGAGCGGATGCAGAACCGCATGCCTTCTATGCCAGCCACGCCTGAGTCCATTGCCAAGCGCGTTGAAGAGTCCAATGCCCGCCGCGAAGAGATGGCTAAAGAGATGGAAGCCCGTCGTGCAGAGATGCAGCAGCAGATGGAAGAGCGCCGCAAGGTTGCTATGGAACGTGTGCCCTTCGAGCGTCCTGCTTTCGCAACTCGCAAGGACATCTAAGCATTATTGCGTTTAGTCTCTGAAAAAGGCGCGCCCAACTCTGTTGGGCGCGCTTTTTTTATGTGTTTGGAAAACCTGGCATGAGGCGGTGATTGTCATCCAATCACCTGAAAACAATAATATTTCCGGGGATTATTTCAGTATTAAACCTGTAAAAAACCTTGCCTTGTTGTATATTGCGCGTATTAATTTTAAGTATTTGTTTGTTCAATAATAGAGTGGAAAAGATTCTGTTTGCCGGATGCAGTTGGTCGGCAGGGTGCCCGCTCTCTACAAAAATTGAGAAATTCGATGACGACAAGACCCGATATCGACCCCCTGGAGACTGAAGAGTGGCTCGATGCTCTTGAAGCAGTATTGGAAAATGAAGGGGTTGAGCGGGCCCACTTTTTGATAGAAAAGCTGGTGGATAAGGCTCGCCGTTCCGGTGCGCATCTGCCATTCAGCGCCAATACGGCCTATGTGAATACTATCCCGGTCAGCCAACAGCGGCGGTTCCCCGGTGATCGGGCCCTGGAGCGCCGCATCCGTTCATTCATTCGCTGGAATGCCATGGCGATGGTGGTGCAGGCGAACCGGATCTCCACTGAACTGGGTGGACATATCTCCAGTTTTGCCTCTGTTGCCACCCTGTTCGACGTGGGTTTCAACCACTTCTTCCACGCATCGAACAAGAATAGTGAAGGTGACCTGATCTTTTTTCAGGGACACTCGGCTCCAGGCGTCTATGCGCGGGCCTATCTTGAAGGGCGCATCAGCGAGGATCAGCTCTACAGTTTTCGCCAGGAGGTCGATGGTCAAGGTCTCTCCTCTTATCCGCACCCCTGGCTGATGCCGGGTTTCTGGCAGTTTCCCACTGTCTCGATGGGACTCGGCCCGCTGATGGCGATCTATCAGGCGCGTTTCATGCGTTATCTCCACGACCGGGGTTTATCCAACACCGAGAACCGTAAGGTCTGGGCCTTCTGCGGTGACGGTGAGATGGACGAACCGGAGGCGCTGGGCGCCATCTCTCTCGCCGGGCGGGAACGTCTCGATAACCTGGTCTTTGTGGTGAACTGCAATCTGCAACGACTCGATGGGCCTGTACGGGGCAACGGCAAGATCATCCAGGAGCTGGAAGCGGTCTATCGCGGCGCAGGCTGGAACGTGATCAAGGTGGTGTGGGGTGGTTACTGGGATCCCCTGATCGCCAAAGACAAGAGTGGCCACCTGCTGAAACGCATGGAAGAGTGCGTGGATGGTGACTATCAAGCCTATAAGGCAAAAGGCGGCTCTTATACCCGCGAGCACTTCTTCGGAAAATACCCGGAGTTGCAGGATATGGTCGCCAACATGACCGATGAAGAGATCTGGCGCCTCAATCGCGGCGGTCACGATCCTCATAAAGTCTATGCCGCTTACGCTGAAGCGACTGCTCACAAGGGGCAGCCGACGGTAATCCTGGCCAAGACGGTGAAGGGTTACGGCATGGGGGTTGCCGGTGAAGGGCAGAACATCACCCACTCGCAGAAGAAGATGGGCGAGGCGGCGCTGAAGGCGTTCCGTGATCGTTTCAATATCCCGATCTCCGACGATCAGATTGGCGCGGCACCCTTCTACAAGCCGCCATCAGAGAGTCCTGAGATGCAGTATATGCATGGGCGCCGCCAGACGTTGGGCGGCTATCTGCCGCAGCGCCGCACTGAGGTTGCACCGGTGGAGGTGCCCGATCTTTCCCATTTCAAGGCGCTGCTGGAAGGGAGTGGAGATCGTGAGCAGTCCACCACCATGGCCTTTGTGCGCCTGCTCAATATGCTGATTCGTGACAAGAAACTGGGCAAGCAGGTGGTGCCGATCATCCCTGATGAGGCGCGTACCTTCGGTATGGAAGGCATGTTCCGCCAGTTGGGCATCTACTCCTCCGTGGGGCAGCTCTACGAACCTGTGGACGCGGACCAGGTGATGTATTACCGGGAGGACAAGAAGGGACAGATCCTGCAGGAAGGCATCAACGAGGCGGGCGCTATGTCCTCCTGGATTGCAGCCGCCACCGCTTACAGTAATCACGGGACCACCATGATCCCGTTCTACATCTACTACTCGATGTTTGGTTTTCAGCGTATCGGAGATCTGGCCTGGGCTGCCGGCGATATGCAGGCGAAGGGTTTTCTCATTGGTGGCACCGCCGGGCGTACCACCCTGGCGGGAGAAGGGTTGCAGCACCAGGACGGCCACAGCCACCTGATGGCGGCCACCATCCCCAACTGTGTCGCCTATGATCCAGCGTTTGCCTTCGAGATGACGGTGATCGTGCAGGATGGCATGCGGCGCATGTATCAGGAACAGGAGAGTATTTTTTACTACATCACCGTGATGAACGAGAACTATCTGCAACCCGCCATGCCGGAGGGTGCTGAGAGCGGTATCGTGAACGGGATGTACTTGTTCCAGAAGGGCGGCAAGCGCAAAAAACGGGTCCAGTTGCTGGGCAGTGGTGCGATCCTGCGAGAGGTAATCGCGGCGGCCGAGCTGCTGGAAAAGGACTTCAGTATCTCTGCGGATGTTTGGAGTGTCACCAGTTTCAACGAACTGCGCCGAGACGGTCTCGATGTGGAGCGCTGGAACATGTTGCATCCGGACGAAACCCCTCGCAACGGCTATGTTGAGGGTCTCTTGGCAGATGCCAAGGGCCCTGTGGTGGCGGCCACTGACTATCTGCGCAGCTATGCGGATCAGATCCGCCCCTTCGTGAAGGCGAGCTACAGCGTGTTGGGCACCGATGGTTTCGGCCGCAGTGATATGCGCAGCCAGCTGCGGAAGTTTTTCGAGGTGAATCGCTACTACATCGTTGTTGCCGCTCTCAAGATGTTGGCGGATGACGGGGAGATCGATCTCTCCAATGTCAGCAAGGCGATCAAAAAGTACAAGATCGATCCGGAAAAGCCGAATCCAACGACGGTATAAAAACCGGACACGGGGTATCTATCGATATCCCTGAAGAGAATTTTCCGCTATGCGGCAGAGGAAACAACGTGGGTAAAACGACCGAAATATTGTTGCCCGATATTGGCGATTTCGATGAAGTCGAGGTAATCGAGCTGCTGGTCTCCGTGGGGGACCGGGTGTCTGTTGAGGATTCGCTGCTCACTCTGGAGAGTGACAAGGCCACCATGGAGATCCCCTCACCCCATCCCGGGGTGGTGCAGGCGCTCTTCATCAAGGTTGGGGATCGTATCGGCCAGGATCAAAAAATAGCGGTCCTGGAACTTGATGATGTGGCTGCGGAGACGGCACCGGATCAGAGTGTCTCATCACCCGCGCCCGCAGCTGAAGAGATTGAAGCCGTGCAGGCTCCCGCACCGGCCAGTCAACGCGATGTCACCGGTAAGCGTATTCCCGGTGAGAAGGCCGCGAGTGCGCCGCCGGTGCCGAACAGTCCCGCCGTCAAAACTGATCGCAAGGCACACGCCAGCCCGGCTGTGCGCAGATTCGCCCGAGAGCTGGGTGTGGAGCTGTCACTGGTGCAGGGTAGCGGTCCCAAGGGGCGGGTGACCAAGGATGATGTGCAGGGTTTTGTCAAGAAATCCCTCAAGGGTGGCCAGCCGGCACGTGTGACAGGTTCCCCGTTTGAGATGCCTGCGGGACCGGAGGTGGACTACGCCCGGTTTGGCGAAATCGATACCCAGCCTCTGGGACGCATCAAGAAACTCAGCGGCGCTCATTTGCATCGTTGCTGGTTGACGGTACCCCATGTCACTCAGTTCGATGAGTCGGATATCACAGAGCTGGAGGCATTCCGCAAGGCGCAGAAGGAGGTGGCGTTAAAACAGGATATCCGGCTTACCTTCATGCCGTTCCTGATGAAGGCGGTGGCGGCGGCCCTGAAAGAGATGCCGACCCTGAATGCTGCGATATCAGCGGATGGTGAAAGCCTGATCTATCGGAACTATATCCACATCGGCGTGGCGGTGGACACCCCCAACGGACTGGTGGTGCCGGTGATCCGGGATGTGGATAAAAAGGGCGTATTCGAGCTGGCGAAAGAGTTGATGGCAGTGAGTGGCCGAGCGCGTGACGGCAAGCTGCTACCTGCTGATATGCAGGGTGGGTGTTTCTCCATCTCCAGTCTGGGCGGTATCGGCGGCACGGCTTTTACACCGATCGTCAACGCGCCGGAAGTGGCGATCCTGGGTGTCTCCCGCGCTTCCATGAAGCCGGTCTGGGATGGCAATGAGTTCCAGCCGCGCCTGATGCTGCCGCTCTCACTCTCTTATGACCACCGGGTGATCGATGGTGCAGACGGTGTGCGTTTCACGACACTGTTGGGTGGTTTGCTTTCCGAGATCCGGCGACTTTTGCTCTGATCGTTCGTTTCTCCGGGAATGACGTACAATGTGCAGAGTCCGTTTTTCAAAAGGAACCGAGCATGTTGAACGCCGAACAAAAAGCGCTCTACGATGCCTTTTATGAGTCAACCCACAATAACCGCTATCTCGACCGGAAGAGTGAGGTGCTGGTAGGGTTGGCGGCAGCGATGGCAATGAACTGCGCTCCCTGCACGGACTACTATCTGCAGCAGGCAAAAGACGCGCAGGTCAGCAAAGGTGAATTGTCCGAGGTCTTGGCAAAGGTGATGGCCGTTGCTGCCGGACAGAAGCGGCTGCAGGTTCAGGAAGTGTTGGAGCGTTCGAAGATCGATCTTGATTTGTTCGGGTAAACGCGAAAAATACCCCCGCCGACGCTGGTCTGAAAACAGATGAACATGGCAGAGAAACTATATGGATCCTGAATTGCAGGAACCTCTGATCAACTGTCATTTCGAACGTAGTGAGAAATCTCATACCTCAAAACCTGTTATGAGCCCTGTAGTCTGAGATCTCTCCCTATGGTCAAGATGACAATAATACAAATTAACGGCATCGCCCTGCGCTGCCTTCAACCTGTTCCGAGGATAGAACATGAGTAACTTCGTTGAAGTCACACTGCCCGATATTGGTGATTTTGACCAGGTCGATATCATCGAGGTACTGGTATCGCCAGGTGACAACGTCGAGGCGGAAGACTCTCTGATTACCCTTGAGAGCGACAAGGCAACGATGGATATTCCCTCACCCCACGTCGGTCGGGTGAAGGAGATCAGGGTTAAGGCTGGCGACAGGATATCCCAAGGCGCGCCGATCCTGACCCTCGAACTGGCAGCCGGTGAAACGGAAACGACGAAACATGAGTCGACTGCCGCACCGGTCTCAGAAGCGGTTAAAGGGACGGCGGATCTCCAGACCGATGTGGTGGTGCTGGGTGCGGGGCCCGGTGGTTATACCGCCGCCTTTCGTGCCGCCGACCTGGGCAAACGGGTGGTGATGATCGAACGCTACGCTGCTCTGGGTGGTGTCTGTCTCAATGTTGGCTGTATCCCCTCGAAAGCGCTGCTGCATGCCGCGGATGTCATCAATGAAGCGGCAGAGATGGAGAGCATGGGGATCAGCTTCGGGAAACCCAAGGTGGACATCGACAAGCTGCGGGCCGGCAAGGATAAGGTGGTAACCCGTCTCACCGGTGGATTGGTGCAGCTTGCCAAGCAGCGCAAGGTTGAGTTGGTGCAGGGGATTGCACGATTTGAATCCCCCAACCGGATCTCCGTGAATACGGCAGAAGGTGTGACCTCCATCGCCTTTACCGATGCGATCATCGCCTGTGGCTCCAGCGCGGTGCAGATCCCCGGTTTTCCCAACGACGATCCGCGCCTGATCGACTCCACTGGCGCCCTGGAACTGGCGGACGTGCCGAAACGTTTACTGGTGCTCGGGGGCGGGATCATCGGTCTGGAGATGGCGACGGTCTACGGCACCTTCGGCAGCGAGATCGATGTAGTGGAACTGCAGGATAGCCTGATCCCCGGTTGTGATAAGGATCTGGTGCGCCCGCTGCAGAAACGTATTAAGAAGCGCTACAACCGCATCATGCTCGGCACCAGGGTGACCGAGATCATGGCTCAGAAACAGGGGCTGAAGGTCAGTTTCGAAGGCAAGCAGGCGCCGGACAAACCGCAGGTCTACGACAAGGTGCTGGTGGCTGTCGGTCGCAGTCCGAACGGCAAGCAGATCAACGCCGAAGCCGCAGGTATCTCGGTGGACGAACACGGATTCATCCCGGTGGACGAGCACATGCGCACCAACGTTCCCAATATCTACGCCATCGGCGATGTGGTTGGTCAACCGATGCTGGCGCATAAGGCGACCCATGAAGCGAAGGTGGCTGCAGAGGTGATCGCCGGTCTGCCCGCCTCTTTCGACCCCATGACCATCCCCTCTGTGGCCTACACTGACCCGGAAGTCGCTTGGATGGGGCTGACAGAGACAGCGGCCAAGGCTGAGGGTATCGAGTACGAAAAGGGGGTTTTTCCCTGGGCCGCAAGTGGCCGTGCCTTGGGCATCGGACGGGATGACGGGCTGACAAAGTTGCTCTTCGATCCAAAGACCAAACGCATTCTTGGCGCAGGTATCACGGGTCCTAACGCCGGGGAGCTGATCGGTGAAACCGTGTTGGCGCTGGAGATGGGAGCAGATGCAGAGGATATCGGATTGACGATCCATCCCCATCCGACCCTTAACGAGACCATCTGCTTTGCCGCCGAGATGGCTGAAGGGACGATCACCGATCTGTTGCCCCCCACGCGGCGGAAAAAGTAAGCGCTGCTTTGCCTGCCCTCTGTACAAATAACTAACATGCCCTATAATTTGACTATATTGATGGGCAATATAGGCGGCAAAAAATGAGTGTGCTGGCGCAAAAATTGATTGATCCCCAGGGGTTTGTAAACCCCAGGATGGTGGCTGACGAATTCCACACCACCATTAAAGAGGTGGCACAACTCACGGGTCTGTCCGTCGATGCGGTCAGCAAGAAAGGCCGGGTGCATTCGAAATCATCACAGAAACGCCTGCGGGATCTGGTCATGATCATTAACCGGGTAACCCCATGGTGTGGCACCCCTTTCCAGGCTTTTGCCTGGTATCGCTCTGAAGGTATACCGGGTTTCGGGGATCTCACTGCTGAAGCACTGGTCAAGCAAGGGCATGCTGATCTGGTTATGCAATATATCGATCGCATTGCGGAAGGGGGATTTGCTTAATGATCCATTTCCAGGGATGGGTCTATCGCGCACATAATCCTTATTGGTCATTCGATTCCCTCTCAGGAGATGGCGCCAAACGTCACGGCGGCCGGTTCAATCCAAAAGGCGTGTCTGCACTCTATACTTCCCTGACTGAGACTGCGGCACTGGCTGAATACCACCAGGGATTTCCTCATCGCCCTCAACCTGCCACGTTGTGCACTTATGAGGTGGATTGCCAGGACATCATGGATCTTACTATTCCAGAAGAGAGAGGCGCACTGGGGATTGATTTAGGCGATTTAGCATGTCCTTGGGAAATGCCGGCTGGAGTGGGCCGGGTGCCACCCAGTTGGGCAATGTCCAAACGACTCATCGAAGACGAGGTTGCCGGCATTATTGTCCCGTCCTATGCAAAAAATGCCCCTGAGAATGGGAAGAATCTTGTCTTTTGGGTGTGGGACAGTGTGGTGCCTCACAAGGTAATCGTAATTGATGATTTTCACCGGCTACCCAAAAACAAGGATTCATGGCGAGAATAGAAACGGTGCTGATTTTGGGCCAAGTCCTGACTACTGATTCTGAAACGTTGATCTTCGATGCCTGTTGAACTCTACTATCGCGAAGCGGGTGACCCGGCCTTACCGACGCTGATCCTGTTGCACGGCCTGTTTGGTTCTTCGGCCAACTGGATGGGTATAGTCAAACGGCTGGAGAAGCAGTTTCATCTGATCGTTCCAGACAGTAGAAATCACGGCCGCTCCCAGCACACAGCTGAGATGGACTATCCGTCTATGGCTGACGATCTGCTGGCGCTGATGGATTGTCTGCATCTTGATACTGCACATCTGCTGGGTCACAGCATGGGCGGCAAGGTTGCCATGTGGCTGGCATTGAATATGTCGGAACGGGTGGAGAAACTGGTGGTGGCTGATATTGCACCGGTGACCTACCCAGACAACTTTCAGCCGATTCTGCAGGCAATGAGCGGGTTGGATCTGGAGAGACTCGCAGGCAGGAGAGCAGCGGATGCCCTTTTATCGGGATCGGTGCCGTCCCTGGAAGTACGCCAGTATCTGCTGCAGAATCTTGTGAATGTCGGGAATCACTGGCAGTGGCGCTTGAACCTCTCCGGGTTGCAAAGCGCGATGCCGGAGTTGCTGGGATTTCCCGGTGTGACCGCCGCCCGGTTTCCAGGGACGGCGCTGTTTATCCATGGCGGTAATTCAGATTATGTGTCGTCGGACTCTCGTCCTGTCATCAAAGCGCTGTTTCCGTATGCTCGGATGCGACAACTGACCGGTGCCGGCCACTGGCTCTATGCGGAACAGCCAGATGCCTTTTCCCGCCAGGTAACGCTGTTTCTTTCAAACCGCTGATTGATGCGGTATTGCCTTGAACTCATCCTGTTCTGACTGCTGACTTCCGTAGGCGATCTGGGAGAAGATCTGAAAAAAGGCAGTGGCATGACGCCTGCGGTATTCAGCCATTCTGGATGTCCTGGTTCTGTCCTGCTGCTTCCTCTGTTCTCGATCCTGATACATCACTCTTCACTCCGTTGCTTTGTCGTGTGGCCAGATTACGGGTTTTACCTGAATGGTTCTGGTTACAACCCGCCATTCACCTGTCCTGATGCGACATCTGGAAATCATAGGAGTTCAAGGGAAGCGAAGCTATGAGGCTCGCCCTGTTTTGTGATCCTGGTCAAAGCCCCCAGACCAGAGATGCGTTGTATTTGAAGTCGTTCTCTTTTGTGTCTCCAATCGCTTCGGAGTCGTATTCGTTGGAGAGACCGATCTTGATGCCCAGTGCAGCATCCATGGAGATCTTCCAGTCGAGGGTTGAGATGTTGCGGAACTCGCCGCTGTCTCTCAGGTTGGGATAGAAGGTGGTGCCCATCGACAAGGACTCTTTGTCGGAGATCTTCCAATCCGCATCCAGGCCCAGAATCGCTTCCGGGCTGAACTTTTCGTCGTTGCCGCCGAAGGTCTGGTTGCCGCCGAGACCGGCCTTGCCCTTTACCAGCCATGTCTCGTTTTTGAGGAACTGGTAACCCACACCGCCGGAGCCGGATATCCGGTGATCCCAATCCTTGAACTCATCCCAGTCATAGCGGCCTTGCGCATAGATAAACCAGGGGGAGTCGGGGCGCAGCCAATCTTTTTGCAGATCTGCGAAAAACTGATTTTGAGAGGTTTCGTTGTCACTTTGCGCAGAGTCGTAAGCGGTGCGGAACTTCCAGACATCCTCATCATCTGAATAGTCGGCGCCGAAACCGGCGTGCAGGTTGAATTTCTGACTGTTGCCCTCGGCACCGCTGAGGCCGATGTCGAGTTCGCGACTCCAGTCTTTCATGAAACCGCTGGCGAGCAACCCCTGATCTTCGGGTTTCGCCGGTTCTTCGCTTTTGAGCGTGTCAGCTTGGGGAGCGCCTACTTTCTTCTCTGCGAGAATCTCGGAGATCTGTGAACGGTTGATGGTGACTGAGCCGAGGGAGTCGTGCAGCAGAGTCACGCTCTCATTTGTCTCGGCAATGATCGGCGCATTCAGGGTATCGCCGTTTTTAAGATGGATAATGGCAGCGGACGCAAAGGAGGCGCAGAGTGAAAGAGAGATCAGGATAAAGAGTGAGGTTGTCAGGCGCATGACGGTTAGGTTCCTTTGCTCGGGGGTAAGAAATTGGACGGAAGATTAGCATGTATTACACCAATATCCTGCAAGTGAATTGTAAAATGAACAGGACATCTGATGGAATTCACCTGGAATTGTTGGGCTGTTAACCCAAGGTGGAAATGTCTCTTTAGGTCTATCAGGTATGAGTGATGGAAGCTCCGATGAACGCCGCCAGCATCTTGGGGAAGACGGTCAGGAACTCGGCGACATAGGCGATATTAACCTATCCGGACGGTAGGATATCGCAGGTATGAAGTATCACAGGACGGGGATTTAATGAGCAAATCAATAAAAAAATAATATATTGGTTGACGCAGATCAGCCTTACACTTATTCAGGTCTTGTGTTCACGGAAAAGCCATCTAGATTATTTATTAAAGGAAAAAATACCGATAAAAGCCAACCCCTGTTGCTACAGGGGACGGAAAGCAAACGGGACTCGATGTCCCTGCCCGCATACTGAGGTTCAGGCGTTGAGCGCCGACAGTTTCGGACAGCGGTGGGGGGAGTCTGAGACAAGCCGGGCTGCCGGGAGTGACCTTCGTCAGGGTCACGTTCAGGCAGTCCGGCTTTTATTTTTTTACAGGTTGCCGGTGGGGAACTGGAAGGACGCATCCTACGGATGTGGCGGGATCCGTAAGTCCCCTATTTGCCGGGCGATCGATTGGGGGAGGGCACCGTGTCACACTGGACTCAGACTCTATGGTTTCGGTTTCTGGCGCGTCTCCTTTCTGTCTTCCTGGTGTTCCAGGGGACACCACCACTCCGATTATCCCTTCCCGATATAGATCCTTTCTTCCTGCTGGGCATCAGCACGGTCCAGGCCCAGGAGGTGCCGGAATGGCTTGTCTCCACGGTGGATGCCAATCATGAGGATCGCTTCATCCAGGAGAAGATCGCTCAACTCGGCCCCGGCATAGAGGCCGCCTTCGCCTTCGTGCGGGGCGAGATCGGCTTCGAGGCCTATACCGGCTCCCTGCGCGGGGCGCGCGGTACCCTCTGGTCCGATGCCGGCAACAGCCTGGACCAGGCCAGCCTGCTGATCGCCCTGCTGCGGGGGCAGGGGATTGGGGCGCGCTATGTGCGGGGGACGCTTGACGAGGCGGATGCCAAGGTATTGATCACCTCGATGTTTGATCCGGAACTGATGGCTCAGGCCGTGGGGTATATTCCCGAGGAATATGAAAAAGCCGATCCTGTAAATGACGCTGATCTAATCGCCGAGGTTACCGATCACTGGTGGGTTGAATTGGAAGACGGCACTCAGCTCGATCCCAGTTTTAGCGATAGCACCGTGTGGGGTGCACCCTCATCAACCCATTTTGATGTGCCTGAAGTCCATAGACACAAGGTCACCGTCCGACTGAAAGTGGAATCGCATAATATGCTTTCCCAGTTTACGGATAATGTGCCATTGGAACAAAAGTTTTCAGCAGCAGAACTGTACGGGAAACCGCTTACCCTGGGTCATTATGTAAACACTCATAAACCTCTTGCCCTGATTGGGGGGCTTATAACTCATAATTACGCCCCTTACATCCTGCTGGATGACAACTCGGAATCCATTGAAGGCCAAACCATGATCCGGGGTAACGATTACCAAGAGTTTTTTTCCTCCCTCATACCCATGGCGAACACAATGTTGACTCGTCTTACCTTGGAACTGGGGCTCGAATCCCCAAACAAAGAGGCGCGGGTACTCAAGCGTGATCTCCTGGATCGGGTGGGATTCGCGGCCAGGCACGGCCTGTCTGCTCCAGGTGTAGCAGATACTGAACGGCCAGCCATCAACCAGTACGATGTAACGACCATCAATATCGTTTCCGGTTCAGTAAATGATGAATTAATGGGAATTCAATTGGCCAGTTCTCTTGATGAGGAAGGTTATGATCTGATGTTGCTGTCAGAAACTTTGTTAAATAAAGATCCCGCATCGTTTACCAGTGACGAGGATGATCTGCTGGGACAACTTGTCAAATATCAAACGCGCCAAAACATAGCAAAAACGCGTCTTTTGGCCACCAACTATTTAGTGACTTCCGACGAGTTGGCTAGAAGCACCGCTAAGCAGCATATCGTGAAGTTCTATCATGATGCTCCCCGGGTCATTTTGTCATTCGACGAGTATCAGGTAAATGTAAATGACACGATGACTAACCGCTTCGGCATCGACCTTCTCCTGGATAGTACCAAAGCAGTTGCCTATCCAGGACAAAATAGAGATGCTTCCATTGTTGCCAAGATATGGCGTGGACTGGAAAACAACCTTGCTGAAACAGAAGCGGTCAGGACTTTTACAGAAGGGCTCGAAAGCGAAATATCGCTTTATTCAACATACGAAGTGTTCGAAGAAGCACACAAGGCCGGGCTAGGCACGGTTGTCCTTTACGGACACCAGGATATATCCAGACGACTGGATAACCTGGACATGTCAGCGGAAGCCAGGGCCCGCATTGGGGATGCCCTGCGATCAGGGAAATCCGTGACCGTGCCTTCGGGAATGGTCACTATCAACGGTAACCAGACGATAGGCTGGTATGAAAACAATCCGGAAACCGGCGAATTTATAGGGGTTCTGGAAAATGGAAGGCATGGATCATTGGCAGAATATGCCTCGATACTACGAATTCGGACTCAAGTGGTGGGCCTTCAGATCCGCCAGTTTGTCATGAGTTTTGCACGGGTTGTTGTGCGTAATTTAACCAGAATAAAAAATAAGATATGGGACTTATATAAGAAATTTCCAGATGAATGGAAGCCGGATCCCGTCGGACTTGCAACAGAGATTACAAAAGAGGTAGTCAAGCAGGGGGCGGTGGGTGCTGCACAAGGCGTTGCCGAAGGGTTGGCAGATGCCTTTGTTGAGTCTATAGAAGAATCGATTATCGAAGCATATAAAGACGATATCAAAGCAAGGCTGAACGAGGAGTTGGGTGGTGATGCTGGGACTCAGTTGCTGAAAGATCTGGAAGGACCTTTGGGAAACTTGAACCAATACATGAGTGCGGAAAGTTATGTAAAGGATGTTAAGTCGATAACTAATACAAGTTTGGATATTAATCTGGATTTAAAGAAGATCGCAAAACAAGCTAATAAAGCAATGATTATGGATTGGATCAAACTCAATGTTCCCAATCTCACAAAAGGCCAACTGTCGCAACTGGAGCTGGATATCGAAAGCCACACAAACGCCGGAATGAAAAAAGGTATAACCACCGTGGCTGGAAAAGGCATTGGCGGAATAATAGGCGCACCCATCAGGGGCGGTGCAAATTTGATCTTTAAGAACATAACCAAGAATTTGGTAAAGGATAAAATCAAACCCATCGTCAGAGAAAATCTGAAAATCGACACCATAGTCGGCGGCGCAAATCAGACGATCTTCGATATCAGTGCCTACGCTAGCGAAGAACTGGAATCATTCTTTAACAAAGGCAGCGTAATCGACATTGCCGGCACGGATTATGAAGTCGTAAATCTGTTATTCGTACCCGCACTGACCAAAGAATCTGAAGTCAGTAATTCTACACTTGGTTTGTCCGTTGTTTCAGATGATCTGTTTTCGGTGAAACTTGCCCAGGGCCAGGTTCCTTCCGCCTTTCGAGTACAGATCGAGAACCTGGGTTCGAGTGGTAACTTCGTCGTGGGGACTGTTGCGCCTGCTGGCTGGGAGATATTGACGGCACGCGATTCGATTACGGTACCTTTTTCATCAACGGGAGTGGTGAGCGTCTTTCTCCGGCCATTGGTAAGTACGACAGTGCCGATTCCCGGTACGAGTGTCGATTTTTCGGTGACTGCTGAGCTAGCTGGAAATCCCTCTACACGCCTTACAAAGGACGTTGATTTCATCATGCCGGAGGTCCATGCTCTGACCGCATCGGCCGACCCGGTCAGCCTTTACGCCACACCCAACGGCGATGTGCAGACCAACCTCACCTTCACCAATACCGGCAATGTGGCTCAAACCGTCACGCTCGGTCTCGACCTGCCGGCGGGCTGGACCGCCGACGACCTGGGCAGTGCACCCACTTTGGACCCCGGCGAGTCGGTGACCCGGACTCTGACCTTCACGGCCCAGGGACTGGACCTGGACAGCGACCACTATGTGGCCGTGACCGCCATCTTTGGTGCCAGCGGCGAATTTGAGACGCGGGTTCCACTGCACCTGCATGTGGCCGCCCCCGGCTCCCTTCAGGCTCTGCACGCGGCAACCGACGCCGATGCCCTCGGTCGCCCCGAACTGGCAGGCACCCTGGAAACCCTGGGCCAGGATCTGAGTACCCTCTATCAGGATCTCGGCAGCGCGCCCCACAAGAGTCGCTTACTGGCCAGCCTGGATACCCTGGCGGCTCAGCTTGACGACCCTCTGTTGGCGCCATTCACCCCGGACATCGACACCGCCCGCCAAGCCATAGCTGACAGTACGCCCGCCACTTTGGAGACGGCCCTGGACGATCTGGGCACCACCCTCACGGCTTTTGGTGACCAGTTGGCGGCCATGGCCGACCACGATTTCGAGCTGGCCCTGCAGCCCAATAACGCCGAGGCGCAGCCCCAGAGTCCGACCGACTTTGGGCTCTATCTGAAGAACCGGGGGACCGAGTCCACCGTCTACAACCTGAGCTTGGCGGGCGTGCCTGTCGGCATCACCGCCACGCTGAGTCAGGACTCAGTGACCTTGCCCGCCGGCTTTGCGGTTGAGCCTGGTGTTACCGGCACCCACCACCTGCCGATCGCCATCGATGTCACACTCACCCAACCGGCGGATGAGTTGACCGCCTTCGAATTCGAACTGGTGGTGACCGCCGACGGCGCTCCCGAAGTGCAACGTTCGACCTATGGCAGCTTCACCTCCAGGGATGAGTTGGTGAGCGTACTTTCAGTGACCAGCGCCCCGGCCTTTACCGACCCCGGCGGCAGTGTGGATGTGACCACGCGGCTGCTCAATGCGCTGAACCGGGAGCGGGATCTGCTGGTGAGCTATCGGGTGAAAAACACAGGCGGCGCGGAGCTCTTCAGTTCTGCACCACAAGCCGTGCAGATGAGTGTGCTCTCATCGGTGGCCACGGTCGCCCTGGGAGCGTTTGATACCAGCGGTCTGCCACTTGGGAGTTATACCCTTGAGGTGAGTGTTACCGAGTCCGATGGCACGCCGCTTCCGGGCGGCTCCGGCAGTGGAACCCTGATGGTCGGCTCGCCTTTGAACGCAACCTTGTCGGCCGATCCGGACAGCCTCCCGGCGGGGGATGGTCAGGCAGCGGTTACTCTGCAGATCGACAGTCTGGTGAATTATGACGCCAATGGCATCGGTCTGATCGGTCTGACCGATACCCTTGGCGGTGGGCGTTCCGTAGCGGTTCGGGGGGATTATGCCTATCTGGGCGGCACCGAGGGTGTCACTGTGTTGAATATCAGCACGCCCCAGGACCCGCTGATTGTCCATACCTTCGGCTTGGCCGGGAATAACCGCACCTGGATCAAGGATGATACTCTGCTGGTGGCCAATGAACGCGATCTGTATGTCTATGGTCTGACTGATCCTGAACAGCCAGAGTTGCTGGCCTCGGCTGCCAGTGGCGTCACCGGAACCCACGCATCCGGTTTCTATGTGCAGGGTGATCTGGCCTTCATCAATACAATAATCTTTATCTGGGGCAGCAGCTTTGTAGGGATTCGCGGCGACACCATTATTTATGATCTGGGCGATCCGCTGAATCCGCAGAGTCTGGGGTTATTTTACAACACACCCCAGGGTTCGTATCCACAGTGGCCGGGCAGTAACTATTTCATCGGCGAGAGTGCAGTCGGGAAGGACGACGTTGTCTATCTGATGAGCAGTTCGGCAGAGACCGCCGCCGTTGGGGGTACAGGACGGCTGCGGATGCTCGATGTCAGCGACCCGCAGAATGTCACTGAAGCCGGTGTTTTCGATCTTCCCGGATCGGTGCTGCTGGGTGGCATGGCCATTCAGGGGAACAGGGCCCTGGTGGTGGGTACGGATGGTCCGTTTGTCATCAGTGACGGTTCCCCTCTGCAGAGCGGCCAAATGACGCTGCATCTGCTGGATGTGTCCGATCCCCTGAATCCGACGATACTGGGGTCAGAACTGTTGGCTGGCGAGGGGCTGTACAAATTCTTACTGTTTTCCGTACGCAGTGTTACTGATGAACTCTTCGTCATAGAAGATATCCTTTTGAATGGCCAGGCAAAACTGCGCCTGGTGGATACCAGCGATCCCGCGAATCTCAGGGTTATCGATATTGATACAGCGAGTGTGGTCGGAGGAGCACTGTTCAACAGCGGGCTGCTCTACACCGCCAGCGACTCCGGTCTGGGTATCTATGATCTGGGTGGTCTGACCGGTATTCCAGTGACTGCACAGGTGCAGGTGCCGAATGATGGCAGCGCCGTGATCCTGCCCGGTTCGTTCAACCGGGCGCCGGACAGCACCACGCCAGGGGCCGGTTTCGATACCCTGCAGTGGGATCTGTTGCTGCAGACTGGCCAGCTCAGCCATGTCCTCAACTGGCAGGTCCAGCTGGATGGCCTGCAGCCGGGCGAGGCCAGGGATGCGGCCCTCGGTGCAGCAGTGGACTTTACCGCCTGGGGCAGTGCGGGTTCTATTGATCTGCCCGCCGCATCCGTGGCGGTGGAACAGATTGTGGCCCTGACGCCGGATAGCCGCACGATGCGGCCGGGTGAGGAGAGTCTCTATACCGTTACACTGATGAATCCGACAGCCACAGCCGTGACTTACGATCTGGGATTGCAGGGGCTTCCACCGGAGTGGGTGACCCTGCAGGCCTCCGTGGAAGTACCGGCGGCTGGGTCGATCGATCTTCCCCTGGCGGTGCGTGCAGATGCCCTTGCCAGTTTGGGTGAGCATGGGTTTGCGCTAACAGCGACTACGGCCGATGGCGCCAGAGGGTTGGCTTATAGCAGCCTGATACTGGAGGGCACTGCTGTGATCCAGGCCGAAATCCACGGTGTGGTGATCACCCTGACCCCACTTCAGGATACAGCAGGGCAGGGAACCGGTGCGACCTATCGAGTGCGCATCACCAACACCGGCAATGTCACCGAGACCTACGAGCTGACCGGCCAGTTGCCGGTGGGCATCCAAGGTGTCTTCGGCGAAGCGAGCGTGACGGTGGCGCCCGGCCTCGACAACTATCGTGAAGTGTTGCTGACCCTGACCGCGCCCTCTGGGACCGCCGCCGGTGGCCAGGACTTCAACGTAACCGCCACCTCCACCGGCACGTCCGGGGTGACAGACCAGGCCGTGGGCACGTTGAGCGTCTCCGGCTTCGGGGTCGATGTGGCTTTGACCGCCCTGGCCGCAAGGCCGGACAGTACTTTTCTCATGCGGGTGACCAACACCGGTCAGAGCCTGGATACCTTCGACCTGAGCCTGGGCGGGGTTCTGGCCCCGGCCGCCACCCTGGAAATTACCGAAGTCACCCTGGCGGCAGGTGCTTCCCAGGATGTGACGGTTACCGTCATCGATATCGATTTCGCCTATCCAGGTTCGCTGGATTTGGTGGTCATTGCCACCTCCCGCGGCGATAGCAACGTACAGGACCGGGCCGCAGCCGCGATCGACATACCCCAAAGTCAGGGACTGACCGTGACCCTGGACCCGGTGGAGGTTGAACTGCCGGGTGTGGGCGATGGTGCCTTCCTGGTACTGGTGCAAAACAGCGGTAACAGCGAGGACGCCTACTCGGCTGCCATCACCGGCACCGACGGTGCCATCAGTGCCGCCAGTCTGGACGGTCTGGATGGCCAGCCCACCCAGTCCATCCCCAGCTTCCGGTTGCCCGGACTCGCCACCGGCGCTATCCTGCTCAACGTCAGCCTGAGCAGTTTTGGGGAGGGGACCGTGGACGTGACTATCCATTCGCAGAGCAACGCGCTAATTAGTGGGACGGTAACCGCCCGGCTGAAGACCGCAAATCAGAACCCGGTGGCCGATCCCGGAGCTGATCGCACTGTCCACTTGGGCGACTTGGTCCAGCTGGACGGCAGCAACAGCACCGACCCGGACCAGGGACCCTCTCCCCTGGCCTATGCCTGGAGCTTCATCGCCGTGCCGCCCGGCAGCACCCTGGACGATCAGGCCATCGCCGACGCGAACACCGTCTCAGCCTCTTTTACACCGGATCTGACCGGCCAGTACCGGGTGCAGCTTATTGTATCCGACGGGCTGCTGTCGGATTCCCGTGAGGTGGCCTTCCAAGTGGAGAATCAGGTGCCGGTGGCTGATGCCGGACCCGACCTCTCCGTACTGATCGGTGAAGCCCTGATCCTCAACGGCAGCAGCTCCCACGACCCGGATCGGGATCTGATCCGCTACCGATGGACACTGGCTCAGACACCTGCGGGCAGCGCCCTGGTTCAGGACGATATCGGCAACGCGACTACCCCGGAACCTTCTTTCATGCCCGACCTGGCGGGTCTCTACGAACTGGCGCTGGTGGTGACGGATGGTGATCTGGAGAGCAATCCGGACCCGATCCGGATCAGTGCCTACGATGTGGACCTGCCACCGCAGGCGGATGCGGGACCGGACCGGAATGCCCTCGTGGGGGATCAGGCTGTCGTGGACGGCAGCGGGAGCTATGATCCGGATGCCGCGCCTCAGCCGCTGACGTACCGCTGGACTTTCGCCAGCCTGCCGCCCGGCAGTGCCCTGGACGATGCGGCGATCTCCAACGCGGCCTCCGCAGTGGCCTCCTTCCTGCCGGATGTGGCCGGAACCTATAGCCTGGACCTGGAGGTCTCGGACGGCTTGGTCCAGCATAGCGACCAGATAAGCGTCCATTGCTACCTGGTTGAAACACCCCCCAATGCCGATGCCGGAGACGACACCCTGGCCGGAAAGGGGATCCTGGTCAGCCTGGACGCCGGTGCAAGCTTCGACCCCGACACACCGGCACAAGGCCTGAGCTACACCTGGAGCTTCGTTTCCATACCGGAAGGTAGCGGTCTGGACAACGCTGATCTCAGCAATGCCAATACCGCCACCCCTGGTTTCACGCCGGACGTAGAAGGCCGTTACGTACTGCGCCTGACCCTGTCCGACGGGACGGGCGAGGACTCGGACAACGTCATGGTCAGCGCCAAGGCTGGAAGCGGAGGAGATGTGGTGGGCGCCGGTGGCGGTGGATTCGGTTGGCTGGAACTGTGGCTGTTGTTGACTTGGCTTGGGATTGCCGGAGCGTTGCGCGGGCGTCGAAGATTCGGCCAACTGGCCGTAGCATTGATGCTTGCCTTTCTGGTAACGGGTGGAGGGCTGTTTTCTCGTCCCACCCAGGCTGATGATGGACCCTGGTACATGGGAGTATCTGTCGGGGCATCAAAATCCGCTGCCGACGCTGCCGAACTGGATGCGAACCTGGCTGCGTTGGGTTATTCCACCACTACCACGCTGGACAATACCGACATCGGTTGGAAACTCTTCGGTGGATATCAGTGGAATCCCAACCTGGCGGTGGAGGCGGCCCTGGTTGATCTCGGCCAGGTGACATCCCGCATCAGCGGTAACTTTGGCGACCTGGATGCATTCGTAGCCGATGTGGCCAGGGTACATCCGTATTCCGCCAGGGGTATCAGTGCCTCGATAATAGGTGAGCTGCCGGTGGCGCAGCGGTTCCGTCTATTCGGAAAGGCGGGGCTGTTTTTTTGGGACGCAGATATCGATGCGCGGTTCGAGGTGGGCGGTCAGCCCATCAGCTTCGATAGCAAACAGGGAGTGGATCCGGTATTTGGAGCAGGGGTGAAGTTTCATATCAACAAAAAAACGGCGGTTAGGGTGGAGTGGGAGCGTTATGAAATTGACAGAGACTCTGTGCAACTCTTCTCCGCAGGCGTCGAATATCGTTTTCCCTGACCCATTTTTGGCATACGATCCTCGTAAGCCGGGTACATCGAACTCAACAGTCGGTCAAGCTATAGGGAAGCGCAACAGGCCTGGGTAAAAGCCAATCGGTTGTCTTCTCCTGTATCGACCCCAGTCGCAGTGCCGCTGCCCCCGTTGCAGCGGTTTTATCACCTCGCGAACCGACCCCGATCGCGCCGCAAATCTGCCCGCGTACTGATGCCGTCGATGGGGATCGGATTTTCGCTGCATCCCAGAATCTGGAATCTTTGGGCTTTATTAGTGAAACAGATGGCGTTAGTCTCCTGACTACCCTTGACTGTGAAAAGCCGCCGAAGAATGGCTGGTAAAAACTGGAGAATGCGTATGAGGTTTCTGTTGTTTGCTTTGATGTTGTCGGTTGCCGGTATGGCGTTCGCGGGGGGTGCCGCCCCTGATCCGGTGGTGATCTACAAAGCGGATGAGGCTTATGAGGATGTGATCGACAATATCAAGATGGCGGTCGAAGAGCGGGGAATGCTGGTTAGCGGTATTCTGCACGTCAGCGATATGCTCAATCGCACTGGCCCCGATCTTGGTTACAAGCAGGTTTTCAAAAAGGCCGAGTCGGTGGAGTTCTGCAGTGCCGTGATCTCCCATAAGATGACCCAGGTCAGTCCGGAGAACCTGGTGGTCTGCCCCTTTACCATCGCGGTCTATATCAAGGCGGATGAGCCGGAACAGGTCTATGTGGCCTACCGCAGCCAGTCGTTGGCAGGTCAGGCGGACAAGGTGACCGCAGAGATCCTTGAACTGCTGGATGGTATCGTCAAGGATTCGATAGAGTGAATCAGTAGTCCGTGGCGCTTGCGGAATCGGCAAGCCCAGCGGTAAATCGTAAGGGATCAGAGTCAAATCTGCTGGATGTCACGGGAAATCTGTCTTGGGGCTTCGAGCGGATTTGACTCTGATCCCACTCCCACATTATTTTGCCGCATTCGAGGAATTGCAATCATACAATGTGGATCTGTTGATCTAGACTCTACGGAATTATCCCAAATCATGGAGTGGATAAAGTGAACGAAGTGTTCAAAGTCGTATTTTTCGGACAGCTACAGTCTGGTGCTGAGGCAGAACAGGTTGTTGTGGCTTTCAGTGAGCGCTTCAAGGTCGATAAGGAGACGGCGCAGAATCTGTTGAACTCCGGCCGTGAAGTGGATCTTAAGAAAAACCTGACACGGGAACAGGCTGAGCAGTATCAGGCCGTGTTGGAGCGGACGGGTCTGGTTGTCCGTATAGATCCGATGGCGGATCAGCTGTCGCTTGAACCCATGGATACGGGGGAGGCAGAAGAGAAGGAAAAACAGCCTGAGCCTCCCTGCCCCAAATGCGGTGCTGACCGGGTGGAGGATGGCAGCTGTCTCGAGTGCGGTGTGGTAGTGTCCAAATATCTGGCGATTCAGGCCAAGGCGGAGAATGCCGAAACCGATGATGCCGATCCCTATGCCGCGCCCCAGGCGGATCTTGTGGATCACGAACAGGGTGAGATAACGGGGCCCAACAGTGTGCCGGCAGGTCACGGCTGGGCCTGGATTGTCAAGGGTTGGTGGCACTTCAAGCAGAGTCCGCTCGCCTGGGTGCTTGCGCTGATAGTCTGGTTTGTGATGGTGGTACTGGCCAATCTGGTTCCAATACTCGGAGGCATCCTGACCAATCTTTTCGCGCCGGTGATTGTGGGAGGATTCATGTTGGGTGCGCGAGCTCAGGATGAGGGCGGCAACTTCGAGATCGGCCACCTGTTCGCCGGATTTTCCAACAACATGGGACAGCTGGTACTTGTGGGTGTGATCTACCTGGCAGGCTTTCTGCTGCTTGGGGTGATCGTTGCGCTATTTGCCGGTGGCATGCTCGCGACTATGGGTGATTCGGAGATGATGCAGAATCCCGAGGCGATGGCGGCGATGATGCTGTCTCCAACCATGCTGCTGCTGTTCCTTCTGGTCATGGCCCTTGCCATACCTCTGATGATGGCATATTGGTTTGCACCTGCATTGGTAGTGCTGGATGGTCTGAAGGCGATGGATGCGATGAAGCTGAGCATCAGGGGCTGTCTGAAAAATGTCCTGCCGTTTCTGGTCTACGGCATCGTGGGAATGGTGCTTTTTATTCTGGGCGCCATTCCTTTTGGATTGGGTCTGTTGGTGGTGTTACCGATGATGGTGGCCTCAATCTATGTGGGTTATCGGGATATCTATTTCAGCAAGTCGCGATAGGATATTGCGGTGGCATTAACGGAGGAAGTGGACACCATCCGGCAGTATGAGATCCCGGAAGGTGTATTGTTGGAATTCCGCCTGGCGGGACCGCTTGTCCGGGCCAGCGCCTGGGCCATTGATGCAGCGATCCGTGCTGTGCTCTATATCGTTATCGGTTTGTCCTTTTCCTATTTTGGCGGGGTCGGCGTTGCGATCATCCTGATTGCCCTCTTTCTCATCGAGTGGTTCTATCCTGTGCTGTTCGAGGTTAAGAACGGTGCTACCCCCGGCAAAAAGGCGATGGGCATCTGGGTGATCCACGACAACGGCACACCGGTCACCCTATCCGCTTCGGTCATCCGTAACCTGCTGCGTGCGGTTGATTTCATGCCGGTGATGTATGGTTTTGGCCTGTTGAGCATGCTGTCCAATCGGGAGTTCAAGCGGTTGGGCGATCTGGCGGCGGGAACGCTGGTAGTCTATCGGGACAATTATGAAGAACGATCAGAACTGCCCTCCAGGACAGCAGAGAGACCCGAGGTGGAACTGACTGAATCGGAGCAACAGGCCGTATTGGCGTTTGCCGAGCGCGCACCTGGTCTATCCTCCGAACGCCGCGTCGAATTGGCAGAGATCCTGAACGAGATCTCCGGACGCAAGGGCGAACGGGCTGTTGACGGGATATATGGATATGCCAACTGGTTGATTAAGGGACGCTAATGCGCCAGGAACAGTTTGAACAGGCCTACAGGCCGCTGTGGGATGAGCTTGGGGCGCTACTCGATGAGATGGAGCTGTCCCGCAGAAAACGCAATATCGATAAAGCGCGTGCTGCCGCTTTTCCCTCCCTCTATCGCCAGATCTGCAGTCACTATGCCCTGGCACGCAGTCGGCAGTTCAGCCCCGCACTGCTGGAACAGCTTCATCATCTCGTGCTGCGGGGGCACCGCCGTCTCTATCGTCAGCGCGGTGCCTGGTTGTGGCGCACGCTCGATTTTGTCGGCGGCGGATTTCCCCGCGCGCTCCGGCTCCACCGCGGCTATTTTCTGCTGGCATTGGCATCGTTTCTCCTGCCTGCCTTGCTGTTGGGCCTCGCCTGTTATGTCGACCCCGACATGATCTACTCGCTGATGGATGAGCAGCAGGTGGCTGAGATGGAGTCTATGTACGACCCTTCCGGCAGCCATCCGGGACGCTCCGAGGCGCGCAGTTCAGAGACCGACTTCATGATGTTCGGTTTCTATATCTTCAACAATATCGGCATTGGTTTCCGCACCTTTGCCGGCGGTATGTTACTGGGTGTTGGATCTCTCTTTATGCTGTTCTTCAACGGCTTGGTATTGGGTGGGGTTGCCGGTCATCTCACCCGGTTGGGTTATCACGATACCTTCTGGTCTTTCGTCTCTGGTCACGGTGCCTTTGAACTGACCGCCATCGTGATCTGCGGTGCTGCGGGTCTGATGCTGGGCCACGCCTTGCTGGCTCCCGGTCAGCGAAGACGAATACCTGCACTGAAGGCGGCGGCAGCCAAAGCGCTGAAACTGGTGTTGGGGGCGGCGCTGATGCTGCTGGCGGCTGCCTTTGTCGAGGCATTCTGGTCCTCCAGTACACTGGATGCCGCTATCAAATATGGCGTAGCGGTGCTGCTCTGGGCGCTGGTGGTTTTCTATCTGGTTTTTGCGGGCAGGTCACGGCATGGATCTCTCTAGGATCACCATCAACCTGCGCCCGCGAACGCCCTGGGAAGGGGCCGACCTGGGATTCGCCCTCGCCCGCAGCGAGTTTCCGCGCCTCTGGTTATTGTGGCTGGCCTCGGCGCTCCCCTTCTATCTTGTGGTGGCGCTGTTGCTCACCAGTGAACCGATTTTGATCGCTTTGCTGGCCTGGTGGTTCAAACCGCTCTATGAGCCCCCACTGCTGTTTTGGCTGAGCCGTCGCGTCTTCGGTGAGCGGCTCGGGTTCAGCGAGATGAGGCAGCACTGGTGGCGCATAGTACGTCCCCAGTTGTTCGCCAACCTAACCTGGCGGCGATTCAGCACTGCACGCTCCTTCAATATGCCGGTAGCCTTGCTGGAGGGGTTGAAAGGCAGTGAGCGGCGCACACGTATCACGGTCCTGGGACGGGGACAGCACGTGACCGGTTGGCTGACCTTTTTCGGCATCAATTTTGAAATTCTGTTGGAACTCTCTTTTCTGGTACTGCTGGTGCTGTTGATCCCAACTGAGCTGGACTGGCTGCAGATGGATAGTCTGATCATGTCTGAGAGTGGTGTTGAAGTCTGGCTGCAGCATATCGGCAGTCTGTTGGCGATGTCGCTGATAGCTCCATTTTATGTCGCGGGTGGTTTTTGTATCTATCTGACCCGTCGCAGTGAACTGGAGGGGTGGGATATAGAACTTGGCTTTAAACGTCTGGCCGAGCGGGTGAAAGGCAAGCGTCCCTTCTCCTCTGCGGCGGCCGGTCTGCTGCTGATGGCAGTGGGTTTTGTGTTGCCCGGTGAGCCGCCGATTGCTGCAGGATTGCCGGATCGGGATGCGGTTCAGCACTCTATCCAGGAGGTGTTGAAGGATGATGCCTTCGGCAAACGCGAGATGCGCGATTATTGGGAATATGTCGGGGACACGGACGAGTCCGGTGAAGATGTGCCCTGGCTGCTGCAGTGGTTGATCGATTTTTTCGAAGGTTATACCCGGGGCATGGCGACGGTGGGTGAGTTTCTGCTGTGGCTGACTGCTGGATTGATTATCGCCTTTTTGCTCTACCGTGTGTCACAGATGCGTGACTGGCTCAACCTGGACGCTCCACCCGGTTTGCGGCGTCGGCAACCCCTGCCTGTTACTCTGTCGGGACTTGATATTCGTCCGGAATCCCTGCCCGAGGATCTGGTGCGCCAAGCAGAGGCTCTGCTGCTTGCCGGTGAGGGAAGGGCGGCATTGAGTCTGCTTTATCGCGGTGCACTCTCGGTGATGGTGTTTCGTTTTCGTCTGCAAATTAATATTGGTGCCACCGAGGGTGAGTGTCTGTTGCAGGTGGAGTCGAGCCAGGATTTTTCCGGTGCGGTCTTTTTTCAGCAACTCACGGCAGCCTGGCAGGGCATGGCATACGGGCACCGTCTGCCGTCCAGTGGTGAACTGGAGGCACTTTGCCGGGGTTGGGATCGTGTTTTCGGAGCGTTGCATGAAGGGTAGGCTGCTGATCCTTTTTGCCCTGTTGCTGCTCCTGGCTGTTGTTGCTGGAATGGCTGCCTGGTTCCTTGATAACTTTGAGCGCAGGAGTACGGAGGTGCGCCTGGGGATGTCAGCGGAGGCCAGGCGGAACCCGTTGCTGGCAGGGGAGATCTTTCTCCAGCGCCAGGGTCTGGATGTCAAAAGTCTCTCGGGCCGGGAATACCTCACCAAACCGGATGCGGATGTCGGGGTGTTGCTGGTCAAGGATCTGGGCCCATCCCTGGCTCCGGAACGGGAGACGGCGCTGTTGGAGTGGATAGAAGCGGGTGGGCATCTGATCGTTTCTCCTGGCAGGGCTCCGGATGAGGATGAATCTGGCAACCACCTGCTGGCGTCTTTCGGGGTCAGTCTGGTGGAGTATGCGGAGAGCGATGAGGAAGAATCGCAAGCTGGCAATCCGGTGAGTATGGAGTACACCGGGTATGACGAGCCCTTGCAGGTAGAATTCGATATCCGTCGGGAGCTGATGGTGGAGAGGGATGACACCGACTGGCTGGTACCGGGCTTGAACGGTTACCACCTGGTAGGTTTTCAGTTGGGTCGCGGTTTTCTGACCATCCTCAGCGATAACCGGTTCTTCACCAACACCCGGATCGTGGAGCATGACCACGCTCTTCTGTTGGCACTGCTGACGGAGGATCAGGGTGCGGTACGTCTGCTCTATAGTGCCAACATGCCCTCCCTTCTGACCCTGATCTGGAAAAACGCGGCCTATGCCGTTTTGAGCGCCATACTGCTGTTGCTCTTGTCTATATGGCGTTTGACCTATCGCAGTGGGCCGATATTGAACACGGGAGAGCACGCCAGACGTAATCTGCTGGAGCACCTTCAGGCTGGGGGTGAGTATCTCTGGAAACTTGATCGTGCGGTCGCACTGCGGGAACGCTCTGCCGACATCGTGGAGAAGCGCTGGCTGCAGCGCCATCCCCAATTGGCGCGGCTTGATCAACAACAGCGCTGTTCGTGGATCGGGCAGCGGTCGGGACTCTCTGCGCAGACGGTCTATGAGACACTCTATGTCGTGCCGGTGGAGGAGCAGAAGATGATCCAGGCCAGCGCGAACCTGCAGAGATTGCTCGCCGCACTACATCCGGATAGCCGCAAACAAATGTAGGTTGGGTTAGTGCAGCGTAACCCAACAAAATTAATAGCTCGTCGGGTTACGCTATCGCTAACCCGACCTCCCCACTTATGGAAACTGAGTTTATGATGGATTCACAACAAACAGACGGAAACGGCATTGCAGCAGAGCTGATGAGCCGCGCCAGAGGACTGGAAGCAGAGATCAGGCGGGCGGTGATCGGGCAGGATCGGGTGATTCACGAGGTGGTGATTGCCCTGTTTGCCGCGGGTCATGTACTGGTGGAGGGGGTGCCGGGTCTCGGCAAGACGCTGCTGGTGCGCAGTTTGGCTGCTGCGGTCGGCGGCCTGTTCAACCGGGTGCAGTTCACCCCAGACCTGATGCCCAGCGATATCTCCGGCCACATCATGTTCGATATGAAATCGGAGGAGTTTCGGGTTCGCCGTGGACCGGTATTCTGCAACTTCCTGCTGGCGGACGAGATCAACCGGGCGCCGGCCAAGACCCAGTCGGCGCTGCTGGAGGCAATGCAGGAACAACAGGTGACTATCGAGGGAAGGACCTTTAATCTAACTCGCCCCTTTCTGGTGCTCGCTACCCAGAACCCCATCGAACAGGAGGGGACCTATCCGCTGCCCCAGGCCCAACTTGACCGTTTCCTGCTCAAGGTCTTCATCGACTATCCAGGAGAAGAGGAGGAGCAACAGATGGTGCAGCAGGTAACCGTCGGCTCCGTGGGTGATCAACTCGACACCTCGGCGGTGCGCCAACAGTTAAAGGCGGAAGAGATTCTGCCGTTGCAAGAGCATGTGGCAGCACTGGAGATGGATGAGCAGATTCTCAACTATGCGGTGCGTATCGTGCGCACCGCCCGTGAATGGAGCGGCATTGAAGCGGGGCCAGGGCCACGAGGCAGCATCTCCTTGCTGCGCGCGGCGAGAGCCGAGGCCTTTCTGCAATCCCGTGCCTTTGTCACCCCGGATGATGTCAAGGCTGCAGCGACCGCGGTGTTGCGGCACAGGATCAGGCTGACCACCGACCTGGAGATCGAAGGCTATTCGCCCGATGATGTGCTCGCTGATCTACTTGATAGTGTGGCTGCACCCCGTACATGATACCGGACCGGAAACCACTCTATCTATCCAACCGATATATTCCAATTTCTTCAAACTCATTTTTGCCCATGGGATTCAGTACGAGAAAGTATCCTTCCTCTAAAGTTTGAAAAGATATGGCATTGATATTTAATTCGTGTGTTACCAAAACAAGGTTCCCCTTGCCTGAATATGACCCTATTCGACGCTCTAATTGTGTGGTGTATGAATCTGCCTGTTGTTCGGAAAGCGTATCCATTAAAGATAGAAATTCCACAGATTCTACTTGACCAAATGCAGTTTTTGCAGTTTCTTTGGCGAGGCAATCAGGGCTTGCCAATACACTCTCTATTGGTACGCCTCTGGATTTAAATTGATCTCTGATTCTGACTGCATTCTTCTTGCCTGTTTCCGATAGATTCCCCTTGCTTTTGCACGATGGGTCACGAAGCAGGGAGCCGCTGCCTTCTTCTCCCGTTTTCACAGCGGGAGGTCTCATCAAAATAACCAATCCTCCATCCTCTAATTTCCCCCATATTTGGTAAAGCAGCCGTATATAGCTGACCAGTCCATCGACCTCGTTTTGGGTGAGAATGCCACGAAAAGCGGGCATAAACTTTCCTCTTCCATCCAAAATGCTTGATGCGAGTTCTTTATTGTCGAGCTTGTCAGTCTTGTGTGGATTGGTGTGATCAATCGGTTTGATTCGCAAGAGCTCCGTCATGACGCCCTTTCCGTCGCCTTCGACACCGTGGCAGATGGCGCAATATTTCTGGTAGAGCTGCAGGCCAATCTCTGGATCTCCGACAAGATCGTGTTTGGAACTACTGAGAAAGCGTAGATATGCAACCAGGGCTTTGATCTGATGTTTGCTGAATACTTCTTCCCACTTTGGCATGCTGGCGCTGATGCGATGGGTGGATGCATGTCGGCCCTTGCCCGTTATGATCTTTATGAGGTTGTTATCACTTCCGGAGCGTACTACGGTAGTTAGATCCTCCGCATCGATCTGCATCGATTTTGCGAGAGGGCCATATCCCTTACCATCGACAGCGTGACATAGCTGACAGTGAGAAACATATAACTTTCTCCCCTCAAAGGCGGGTGGAAGATCGGCTAATACTTCAGGAGTTATTATTAGAAGTAGAGACAGTACTCCCAATATTTGGATGAGATTTTTCATAGATTGTCTCCCGTAATGGAGTTGTTGATGGTAGCCTTTTAAATCACTTATATAAAGTAAGTAGTTGGCCGCTAATATAAAGTAAGTAGTTGGCCGCTAATATAAAGTAAGTAGTTGGCTTGAAATTGAGTTTATTTCATCGTGTGTTTCCGCAGGTCATCGATGATGCGTCTAACATTGGGTAGGTCTTAAGAATCAACGAGACATATGAATTACCCTGTTTTATAGGGTTTCTGCTAATAGAATAGCTATTATCCCTGCGGTTAAATGTGGGATACAGTTTGACGATCTACACTCGTTGAGCCAAAAAGATTTATGAGTGTAGATGGTCTTTCTACCTCTACATATTCAACAGTTTGGCTGCGAATCAATAGGTAGGGTTCTGTGCTCCACTTGCCACAGCCCTATGGGTAACGATCAGAGTTTGTAAGAGTTGATAATAACCGTTCTGTGCTGTGCCTTCCCTGTTATAACTTTTAAGCTTTCACAAAACAGATTGTAGATAAGGCGATAGCGTCTATTTGTTTTTTAGGAATACTTGACTGCCAGTATATGTGCAGCTATTTTTTATAAAGCATCGTGTCCGATAATGCATGCTTGGCGACTAAGCGGACAATCAGAATAAAGCCGGGCTCACACGATAGCTTAACTATAATCCTAGAGGAGGATGTGTAATATGTTGATCAAGAAATTGATTGTTACCACTATGTTTGTCTCTATTTTTTCGGTTGCCAGCGTCCAGGCTGGTGGTGATGTCGCAAAAGGCAAGAAGCTGGCGGAAGAGGATTGTGAGGACTGCCACGGTGACGATGGCCTGGGTGACGAGGATAATCCGCCGATTGCCGGGATGGACCCACAAGAACATATCCAGGAGCTCATGGACTACAAATCGGGTAAACGGGTCGACGAAAATGAAGACATGGAAGCCGAGGATATGAGTGAACAGGATATGGCTGACGTTGCCGCCTATTATGCTACGCTGCCAGGTCCGCCCCCGAAGAAGTGATAAGATTAAACCGGGTTTAGTCTAGTCGACTGTTGACCCATAAATTCACAATCAGCCTCCAATCTTCAGATCCTCGTTAGACTGCTCTATGCCAAAGAAACCATATTCGCATATTGTGAATTTTCGAAAGCAACTAGAGGCTAACAGTCAAGAATCTGGTAAAAGTTTGGGGGCTGATATGTGTGGACTACCGTATCGGTAGTTGGCAAGAAAGATGCTGTATTTACCAGGCTGCTTTTTCCTGTTCTATCAATTCCCGTTAAGAATCATTGTGACTCATACAATCCAGGCATGATGTAGCTGCTTGTTGTCATCCCTCTTAACCTCATTAAATCAACAGTATTTAACTGAGTGACACAAATCTATTGAACCGTTTTGGTGTAACAAGCCCCTTAACCACGTCAGGGGTATGACCATGCATCATGTGTTTTTCCATGGCAGACCAAATGGCAAGTGCCACTATACTGTCCGTTGTCTATCCAGGTTGGTTCAGTAAAGGCACCGGTTCCGGTGATCTCCATGGGTCCTGTAACATTGGCAAAGGTCAGGAAATTGAGCAGGTGGGGAAATTTCGCAGAGCCATGGGGATCGTGACAGTTGATGCAGGTAGTATTCGAACCCACGTGTTTGCTGTGTATGAAAGAGACCTCCAGGCTGGCGGCATTATGACATTTGTAGCAGAGGCTGTTTGCGGAAGTGGCGGTTTGTGGATCAAAATCATAGGGCATTGCCAGAATGCCTTCGTACGTGGATCCATGGGAACCTGCTGTTCCCACTCCGCCAGCGGCGGGCGAAACGTTACTGTTATGGCAATCGCTGCAGTAGATCAGGCTGCTGGTCGTATCCAGGGGGATGTCAGCGCGCAGACTGGGGACTTCGCCGTTATTGAAAGGGTCGTTGGCTGTGATAGGGTGGTAAGAAACCAGTGCCGGATTGCCTGGATCAACCTTGTCGCGTAAGTTGTAAACACCGTCCTGACGGGTCATGCTGTAACCAGTGGCAGTCGAACAGCGCTGGTTATCGCATGCACTATTTCCGGGTACACCGTGGCACTTGAAGCAAACTTCGTATTCGTAATCCACCTCTGGCTTCACAGCTCCACCGTTGTCAATTCCTGTCACACCCACCATGCTGCCGTTGACGAATGGCGCCGTCGTGTGGTTTGTGTCCGCTGGGTTGGCTGGATTGAAAGAGATCATTGGTGGAGAACTATAACTGCCATGTGGGTTGTGACAGTCTTCGCACTCGACGTGGAATTGCATGGTAAGAGGGTTCTCCGCTCGAACGGAATCGTGGTCCAGGCTGGGCGTCACCTCAACCGGATGGTGAGAAAATTTCAGTTCTTCTGCGAGAATATCCTGTGCCACGGTGCCGTTGTGGCACAGGTAACAGGTTTGTTCCTCCTGATCCTTGATGAGTCTCACCGGCGTAGCCGCGTTGTGCGGCGTATGGCAATTCATACAAGCGTTCTCACTTACATTCTGGCCCACCCAGGCCGCTTTGCGTTCGGGCCAGGGATCGGTTCCCAGGGGCGGTGTGGCGACGGATGTGGCATGGGAGCTGGTTGTCCAATCCCAAGTCGCCCCCGTTGGTATGTGACAGGTGATGCATAGTTCACCGTTAAGCGTCGGCTTGCGAAGAAAGGGCGGATATGTGTCCTTGTGGGGATCGTGGCAGGAAGAGCAGTGAAGCTCTCCATTTGTTAGTGGAAGATCCACGACGTCAGGGGAGAGCAGATCCGGGTCGGTGACCAGTAAATTTGGGTCGTAGACGATTGCGACAGGGTGGTCGTTGGATAGGTCGGAGCCGATGAGAGCCCGACCGGTCAGGAATGTGGTGCTCAGGTCGTTGGTAACTCCAGTCCCAGGGTTGACCAGGTCACCCAAGGCTATGGTGCCATCATGGCAGGATAGGCATAAATCTGAAGAAGAACTCATATTTCCTGCAGCTGCATCCGTGGTGCTGCTTTGATAAGGGGTATAAGCTCCGGTGGAGAGCCTGTTCCATAAAGGCGTATCGGGAGTGGCCGCGTGGGGCGTATGGCAAAAAATACAGATCCGATCTTCAGTCAGGCTCTTAAACGCCCCTGTCGCCGGTCCCGAGGACGACAGGTTATGCACGGTAGTTGCCACGTCCCCCACTGTGGCAGCCGAGACAATCAGAAGACACATACACAATACAGATATTTTTCGCATATCAGTCACTCGCCTTCAGGTATCGGAAAATCTGGATACGCTGGTTATAGGAGTCGGCCACATATATTTTATCATTCCATGTTGCTAGCCCGGACGGCATGTGAAAAGCGCCGGGGGCGTCACCGCCATTGCCAAATTCCAGCAGGAATGAACCGTTCTGATCGAAGATCTGCACCCGGTTTGCCAGGGCGTCGGCAATATAGACATGACCATCGGAATCAGCCACCACGCCCTTCGATTGTGAGAAATAGCCGGATGCGTCTCCATGTTTTCCAAAGGTTATCAGATGGTGACCATCGGGATCGAAAATCTGGATACGGAAATTCATCGTGTCGTTGACGAACAAGCGGTCATTGGCGAATGCCAGATGGCTGGGATAATTGAATTGCATATCTTGTTCGCCGCGCTTGCCTATCTTGAACAGGAGTCCGCCATCTTGATCAAAGACATGCACCTCGTGTGCCAGGGTGTCGGTCACGTAGAGGCGCTGACGTACCGGGTCGAACGCAAGGCTGGTCGGGCGTTGGAAATCTTCCAGAACCTGTAGCGTCTCAAGGCGGGAGTCCAGCACAAACACCTTGTTCAGGTCGGAATCGGCTACGAACAGTTTGTCACCGCCGAGAGCCACCCCGATAGGCGATGCGAAAAGCTGCTTTCCTGCACGATCAATTTGTTGATAGGATTTTTTCTGTAGCTCGAACAGGTGCACTGTCGCCGTATCAGGATCGGCAACGGCGACCTTTTCGCTATTGACGGCGACCGCGTAGGGACGTGACAGACGGCGATCATCGCTGCCGGCAAGGAAATCCAGTATCCTGCGGAAGAAGGATTTGCGCAGGCCGAGGTCTTCCGCGCTGCTGAACGATGCAATCAATTCGATTCGCGGCTGCTCCGGTGCTGCTGGCCAGACCATGTGTGGTGTCTCGCCGGATTTGGGAAGCGTATCCGGGCCGGTTGTTGCGCAGGCACCAAGTAACAGCGCCAGTAGGAAACTCCATCGTCTGGTCATCTGAATCTTCGCCTCAGGGTGAACATCAGCCTGTCCTCGATGGACTCGGTGGTACTGCCGGCTGGCTGTGCATAGCTCGAGGTTGTTCGTTGGTCGTGGTGATAGTTGAAGCTTAGATCGAGTTCCCGGTACCGCCAGTTGCCTCTGACGCCGGCTGTGATGAATTCGTCATCCCGACGGCCGCCGCTTATGGCATCCCCCGTGTCATACCGCTTCCAGGCACCCAGTATGGGGTGGATCGACAGTCTCGCATAGGGTCGCCAATTGGCCGATAGCTCTATGCGGTACAGGTCGGTATCCAGAGATTCCTGCTCGGTGAAAGACTGAGTGGCGTTCAGGTTCCACTGAATCCCCCTGGAACTTGAGTTACTGCCTGTAGTCCAGGATAGCACTTGGCGAGAGGTGTAAGTCGTGGATTCGAATCCACCGGCCAGAGTAAAGCGTCTCGCGGCCCCCACGAGAGTGTCGATGGATGCCAGTTCCGCACGAAATTCGATATCGGTAATGGTGTTGCGGGTGTCGTTGAGGAAGCTCTCACCGGCACCGGACATGAGTTTGTCATCCGATATGTTGTCGGAGTGGGAAAATCGCATCCAGCCCAGGTCGATGCCCAGGTTGTAGTTGGTGCGGATAGTGGAAAACATCTGCGATGGTAGCGGCTGCGCCTGGTAACTCACCAGGAGGGTGTCGCCGGTGTCGATTCGTCCGCCGGGAATGGCCTGCAGCTGGGTCAGGTCCCCTGCAAGAGGAAATACCGTGTAATCGGAACCCTCCGTGTATACCAGTGTGCCGGTTTCGTCGGTAACAATGATGGTGCTTGTCAGAATGAAGCGCTGGTTAAGGATTACCGAACCAGTCAGGGGCACAACGTGGCTCTCATCGACGACCTCCACCACTCCCTGATTGGAAACCCGGTCGGTCTCCTGGTAGGAGCCTCCCAGGCCTGCCGTGACAATGGCACCGAACAGATCCTGCTTATTGTATTTGCCATCCAGTCCGATTAGCCATTTGTCTTCGTCTATGATGTCTGAGTTGCGGGAAGTTATGTTTGTATAGGCCTTCGTGTTCAGGTTTGTGTATAGCTGATGGTTCAACTCAAAGATGCCGCGGTGTTCTATATTTTTTATGTTCTGCTTGATTGAATGATAATGATAGGAAGTGCGGCTATACAGATTCGGCGTATGCTGTATACGAGCGAACTCATCAAATGTCAGGCGTTTGTTGGCGTTAAAGCCGGTGCGGTCGTAATAGTCGAAACGTGATCGAAGGTGACTGTTGTTTCCCCAGGGCAGATGGTGGGAGAAGTTAGCCTCATCGATTTCGTAATCTTGATCACGGTTGGTCAGGTCGTCCAGGGACTTGTGCTCCAGACGTAAATCCAGCTTGCTGCTTCGCCCTTTGATGATCCACCTCTTCAGTGTTTCATCGCGCTCAGATACGGCACTGTTCAGGCTGGATCGAAATTCCTCTTCGAGTGATCTCTCCTCGTAAGTGAGACTTGTGGGAAAGGCAAGGTTTTTCCAGTTGGCAGTCGCGCGCTTTGTGTCGATGACATTATCGATTCGGCTACCGAGGGAACCTGTGTTGAAATTCGTGTTCCGTTGTGCGGACAAGTCGAAGCCAACCGGCCCCGGCGTCTCTCGGAAAAGATTCAGCTGGAGTAGGTAATTGAGGAGTTCGCCAGTGTTGTCTCGACTTGTGTCGCTGGATTCGAAATCGCCCCATGTGTACATGGGTTCAATGTCCAGATGAAACAATGCGATACCGGGATCCAGAACATAGCCATTCTGTTCGATACGCACACCGGCTCTCCATTCGGTCTCCCGTGAACTGCCGCTTTTGCGTCTGTTGGTGCCGTCAAAATCGACAAGTGCCTCGAATTCAGTGGGATAGAGGGTCACTTCGTCCCAGGACAGGGCATTGCTATTCGTGGTCCACAGCGTGATCGTTGCAAAGAATAACCAGGAAAAACCCGGACACTTCATGACTCTTGGCATGGTCTCGCCCAGAACCATGTTGATCATTTCCCATCATTGATATGACAGCGGTTACAGTTCTCGAAACCATCGTCAAAGGCCTGTTTGCCGTTATGGCAGACGGCACAAACTTTTCCTTCCTTCATCAGGTCCTTGTTGATGGGGGTGGTGCCGGTTTTCATCTCGAACAGCTTGTTATGGCATGCGTCACAACGGTAGTTTACCCGGTGTATCCAGTGCGGAAAGATGGATGGTGGAAATGTCTTCAGCTCTTCAGCATCCCCCCCCTTGCGTTCATATTGAATATCTCCGGGAGCTGCTCCCAGCGTTGAGCTGATTGCCAGCAGGAACAGACAGACTGAAATAAGATTGTATGTACGCATACACCTACCTGTACAATATATATCGGCATGCCGTCATATCAAACGGCAAAAGTATTACTTCTTTTTCTTCTTCTTCCTGTTCAGATGGCAGCGCTTGCATGCCTTCAGGGAGAAAGCAACTTTCTTCTTGCCATGACAGGCACCGCAGGATGCACCTTTCTTCATCTCCTTCATCGTGGCTGGATTTCTTTTATAGGGATAGAGAGAGGTGTTGTGACAGTTCCTGCAACCCAGCCACTCGGTATGGGCAGAGTGCGGGAAATATGCATGGTTCTTAGGCTTTTTAGCCTTGATGATAAAGTCCCACTGGAAAGCGGAGGCCCACTCTGCCCGGGGGTCGTCGCCGACACGCGGCCGTATCAGACCCTGTTCCAGCGCGGCGGACCAGTCGATGCCCTTCTTGTAATCCTTCGGCAGTATCTCCTGTGCCTTTTTCCAGTCCATGACTGACTCGATTTCCGGTCGCGGCCGATTATCATCAGATCTACCGAAAGACATGCCCTCAGGGCCAGTCAGCTGGTTTTTCTGTTTATTTCTGGCCTGCAATGCAGCAAGTGCAGCTTCCTCTTTTTGCTTTTTCTCAGCCAGCTCCTCGGGCGTGGGTGGCTGGATATCAAAAAATAACTGCCGGGTCTGAGTGCTGCAAGAGGATATGATCAGTACACTAGTAAGAACCAGGGCAATTTGCATTGCCCTGGTTCCATATTTCAACTTATCCGCTCTAGTATGCATGCGGTGAGGTTAACTTGAGCAGTTACTTGATGTGGCAGGCCACGCACATAGCGCTGGCTGTATTGCTTATGCGCAGGAATTTATTGATTTCCGGATCATGTACGTTGTGGCAGGTTCCGCATTCGACCTGATCCCCAGCGGCGCCAAACAATGGCAGTCCGGCAGCAACTACGGTACCAGCAGGCTCGAAAGCCGGATCCAAACCAACGTTGTAACCAAAGGAGATCGGATGATCATTTCGCAGGTCGGTTCCGAGTCCGCCCACAGTGTTTGCGTTGGCGACAAAATCGGCAGGTGGATTGAGTAATTGATCTACGGAAAGGCTTCCATCATGACAGCTTAGACATGCCAGTGAGACGCCTGCCGGCTGGGAGCCTGCGGCAGGACTCATATCGAACGTGGGGCTGTCGTACATTTGGAAAGTTGAGGTCGTGTCAACACGGTTCCACAACGGAGTTGTTAAATTCGTAGTGCTTGCGTTGTGAGGCGTGTGGCAGAACACACAAACCGATGCTGAAACACCTGTACCAGTCAAGTCATGACTTGAGCCAACAATGCTGGCTCCAACTGCCATGCCTGACAGGACTAAGGAGACAAGTAGAAAACTTAAGGCCGCCAACTTCTTTTTCATGGTAAAAACTCCCTATACGATTGAATATGGAGCACCTATGCTTTTTTATTAACTTCAAGCTTACTTCTAGCTGCTTTGTGATTGTTGCTGTTTTTAATGCGTTTTCTGACGGCGTCCGGTTGCGTCTTTTGTTATGTATTGATTGGGAATATAGTCCCACCGGCGCAATGGGAATATTATGATAGTCAATGACAATCATCAATGGGGGTATTACCCTATCTTTTATGGATCATTTGAAATTTTCGATAGTGGTGGTGGGGGCGTGTCTGATTCTCCGATGTATTCGAACATCTGTATCCGCATGTTGAACTGATCGGCGATAAAAATCCGGTTGTTCTGATCCACGTGGGCGCCCGCCGGCAGATAAAACCCTCCCGGACCGGTACCTGTCTGGCCAACGACCAGCAGCAGTTGCCCCTCTTGGTTAAAGACCTGAAAATTATTAAATGCGGCATCGACCGCGTAAATGTGCCCTTCGCTGTCCACTCCGATCCCTTTCAGGCGGCTAAAATCGCCTCTACCGTCGCCAATTTTGCCAAAAGTGCTGATATGGGTACCGTCCGCTGCAAATATTTGAACGCGAAAGTTCAAGGTGTCGGCTACATAAAGGCGTCCCTCCCTATCTATCGCTATGTTGGTCGGGGAGTTTAAGTTGCCGGTTTCGCTACCCTGCTGGCCGATGGTGAAATCCACATTTCCTTCGCGGTCGAATACGATGATCTGATGTTTCTTGGAGTCCGCCACGTAAAGGCGCTGGGTTCTTTCATTGAAAACCATGCCTACCGGCGTAATCAGGGTGTCTTGCCCACCCATTGCATTGAGGTAGTTGCCTTCGTGGTCGAAAACCACCACTCGATGGTCAATGACATCACTGACGTACACATTGCCCTGAGCGTCGGATGTTACACCTAACGGTTTGCGCAGCGCCCCCGGTCCACTGGCACCCCAGAAGGACAGGTCCTTCTTCTCGATATCGAACACCACCAGGCCAGCGATGCCGGAATCGGCGACGAAGACCCGTCCCTTCGAATCACTGTGTACGCCGTAAGGTTTAATCAGGGTGCGGTGCTCCCCGTCCTTTTTGCCGAGCAGCCTGTCACGCAGGTTTTGCTGTGGCTTGCCGGCCACGTCTTCGAGGGATTTCAGGCTGCCGAGATAGCGGACACGAGGTTGCTGCGGGGGCGCGGGCCACACAAATTGTCCGGGTGATGCTACCTTGGCTTCCGGGGTTGGTGCGTGGGTGGCACACCCGGAAACCAGCACCATACCGCTAACAACAACTGCCAATAGAAAACCAGACTGCAACATGGGTTTCAAAGAATATTTTGTCAACTCAAGATTCACTTTTCTACTCCAAAGGTAGGGCATCACCCGGTACTTATGTATTGGAATACTTATCAAGTACGTTTAAATGTATGTTAGCCTAGCACGTATAAATCCGGTGCCTAGGGTAGGATTTATCCTGCTTACCGGATAGATGGTATATTTCAGTGAGAAGAATAAGTATTTCTGGATGCGGGTGAATCTCCATAGGCTGGTGCGACGAGGTTGCTTGCCTGTCAGTCAGAATAGATCACGTCCAAATTTGTCAAGCGGCCATGCCGCGACTTTCCCTTTAACGCAGGAACCAAGAGGCTTTCTCATGAAATTCATACTATCGATTTTAATGATTTGTGTCCTGATGCATTCAACAATAAATGCAGCGGAAACAGCAGGCTCGGGAACAGGTACCGTGGCCGAAATCATTGACGTGGGGAACTACACTTACTTGCGGCTCGAAGAACCGGGTATATGGATCGCAGCCAGCCGCTTGCCGGTGGCTGTGGGAGACAAGGTCAAGTTCAGTGGCGGTGCAGAGATGAGAAATTTTCATAGCAGAACCCTGGACAGGACGTTTGAGTCGATCTTCTTTGTGCAGATGGCCCACCGAGTGGGCCAGGATGTCGACAACATTCACCGTGCAGCAAAAGAAGCGGAGGGCCATGGAAGCGAAAAGATGGTGCTGAAAAAATCCGTTTCAGTTCAGGCGCCCGCGCCGGGGGAGATCCCCCCGCTGGCTGACGGCAAGACGATTGCCGATATCCTTGAAAGGTCTGTCCAGCTGAAAGATCAGTCTGTAAGCCTGCGCGCAAGAGTCATTAAGGTTAATCAGAACATCATGGGCAAGAATTGGATTACCCTGCAGGATGGTACCGGTACAAAACCGAACAACAAGTTGATTACAACCTCTTCGGAGTTGGTTTCACCAGGCGATCTGGTAGTTGCCAGCGGTGTGCTAAGGAATGACATCGATATCGGTTCGGGCTACACGTACAAGGTCATGCTCGAGAACACAACGTTTTCGCAAAGTAAAGTGGCCCCCTGATTTTGAATGTGGTGACAATTGGGCTTTAGCCCGCCAGGGCGTGTGACCGAACAAGATCTAAGGAATCTCTGATTAATTGTCATTTCCATCCTTAGGTTCGTAAATGCTACATCCGTGTAGCACTACTCGAACGTAGTGAGAAATCACATACCTCGAAACCTGCTAAGCACTTTGTAGTTTGAGATCTCTCCCTACGGTCGAGATGACAATGACGCAATTAATCAGAGCCTCCCAAGCGTCCATGAAGATAGACTGAACTTACTTCCTCCCCGGCATCCCTTCCCCAGTCTATATCTTCCCAAAGATCAGAAGTACCTTCCCTTCGTGCTTTGAAATCGATCAATAGAAACTCAATCAAGGCATGGAAAAATGAATCTTTTTCCCTGGATGCAAGGTTTTATTTCCTGGAAAGCGATGGCATAAGTCTATTTTTTTACCCATTTTTGGGAAAAATCATGAACTTACTCTCATTTCTTCGGGAGGCAAAAAAAATGTGTGCGCCAATGCCGGGAGAAGTGTGAACTGGCGACTGAAGATGTCCTGTTACGGCACCGATATTCTGGGTAACGGAAATATAATCAGCAGGTGCAGCAATGAAAGTCTTACACAACATCTTCGCAATGCCAGTCAGGAAGAGTGCCAGAAACGCTGCACTACTGAAATATGTGGACCTCATACTCAACAGGTGCAAAATTGTACCTTTTGCAGTTAGCCTGTTTGTGGTGACTCCTGTTGCTGCGGCAGAATCTTATGTTCTTGCAACAGCAAATAATTATACCCATTCAGTGACCACTCAGTGGGGGCAAACAATTCAAGCGTATGATACAAAGCGTTTGCTGGATGAGGCCGAATTACTGGCCGGTCAAGCCGTGATACTCGAATCGAATCCTGACTACTACGAATCACTTTCACCCGATCTCCTGCTCAGCCTGGCAAAACGCATAGATGTTCTGGATCCATCAATCAAACCCTTGGTTCAGAAAGAGGCAATCAGCATATTGGAAAATGATGTGGACAGAATGCAGGACAGTGAAAGTCCACTTCTCGATGCAAGCCTTGCAGAACTTCAATCCACACTGCAATATGCACATCAACTATATGATTTTAGAACCGATCCTCCTCTCAAAAGTCAGCCACAGACATTTGTCGACCCAGTGGAAGAAAGCGAAACTGTCAGCGAGAGTGGAGAGATTTCATTGGATGATGTGGCCGCACAGCTCGAAAGACAGGGAATAGACCCCTATAGCAAGGAGGCAAGACCTCATTATTGTGCGATGGGAATTGAGGGACTCAGCACTATGGGTGTCTATTATGTTTCCTTCTGCTCGAAACTGGCATCTCGATAGGGAAATGAAATACGCGGAAACGCTGAAATAGGGGACTCACCACGTTTTTAGTCAACTATCTCGGTTTTTCCGCAGTCTCCCCGGCTTACCCGGAACCACACATCTTGCCGGCATATTTTCTGCGCCATTCTTAAAACACTCGTTCCCTAACGCATAATTCCCATTTGTCGCTTTTCGGATTTCATCAACCATGCAGTCCGTTTTCCCGGCATATTTCCGTAATCATTAGCAAGGTAAAGTCGGTAATCATCTTCTGCGAAGAAACATGGCTGGCGATTATTGCCACTTTGTGAAAGACATGATGGGGTACGCCGGGTAGTGTTATGCGAGGTCGTCTTGGCATGATGATGGTCCTCCGTGACCAATTTTTTCATATATAGTATTTTACTTTACCAAACACAACCGATATGAGGAAAACGTGGTGCGTCCCCTATTTTCCACGACCCCGGATCGTAACTCACTCTATCTTGTTCTGGCCTTGCTGATTCTTGCGCTGCTCACCGCTTTTCTGCCGACTCTCGGGTTGGTTTGGAAGGGCGCAGCAGCACTATTGGTTGCTACGATGATGCTCGATTTTTTTCAGGTGCGGCGTATCGTTCCACCAATGTTGACCCGCCTGGTGCGTGGCAGTATCCCGGTGGGGGTATGGTCACCGGTGGAACTGCAGCTGGAGAATCGCAGTGGTCATGGTCTCAGCCTGGTGGTACATGATTTTCATCCCCCTGATTATGGGGTGGAAGGGCAGCCCCGTGAATTTAAGCTTCCGGCAGGCCGCTCGGCGACACTGGCTTATCGGATCCTCCCTGAGCGACGGGGAGATGGTCACTTCAACGGCAGTGATATTGTTCTTCATTCACCACTGCGCCTCTGGCGCCGCAAGATACATCTGCCGCTGCAGGAGACTGTGCGGGTCTTTCCCAACTTCCGCGAGATTGCCCATTTCGCCCTGCTTGCCACCGATAACAAGTTGAGCCAGCTGGGAGTGCGTCATCGACGGCGACGGGGAGAGGGGAGCGATTTTCATCAACTGCGGGAGTATCGCGCCGGCGACACTATGCGGCAGATCGACTGGAAGGCGAGTTCCCGCTACCGCCGCCTGATCTCTAAGGAGTATCAGGACGAAAGGGACCAACAGCTTGTCTTTTTGCTGGATTGCGGACGCCATATGCGTCATATGGATGGAGGCGGTGCCCATCTCGATCATGCGCTGAATGCCATGTTGCTGCTCGCTTATGTCGCGGCAAGACAGGGGGATGCGGTGGGCTTTCTCGCCTTCGGCGGGGAGAAGCGGTGGCAGCCACCGGCCAAGGGGGGGGATCTGATCCGTCGTTTATTGGATCGCACCTATGATCTCGACTCGACCCTGGATGCGGCGGATTACATGGCGGCTGCCCGTGAACTGACTTCCCTGCAGCGCCGGCGGGCGTTGGTAATTCTGATTACCAACAGCCGCGATGATGATCGTGCCGAACTCTCCCGTGCCTTGGCCTTGCTCACAAGGCGACATCTGGTTGTGGTGGCTGATCTGCGGGAGACTTCGCTGGATGAGACTTTGTCACAGCCGGTACAGGGTTTTGAGAGTGCGCTGGTTTTCCAATCGGTGGTTGACTATCTCGCAAACCGCTCCCTGACCCATGATAGTCTACGTCATCAAGGGGCGCTGTTGCTCGACACCGTGCCCGGCAAACTCCCGGTGGAACTGGTCAATACCTACCTGGATGTAAAGGCGACAGGGGTGTTGTGATCCTCCTGTTCAACTTATACTGAGTCCTGACTCCCCAAGAGATTGTGAGAACCATGGAATCATCTCCGGAAAAAGGCAAAAAACGCAGGCGTGGTATCTATCTGCTGCCGAACCTGTTTACCACGGCGACACTGTTTTCCGGTTTTTACGCCATTCTCGCTGCTATGAACAATCGTTTTGAGCAAGCTGCAGTGGCGATCTTTGTGGCAATGCTGATGGATGGTCTCGATGGTCGTGTGGCACGCCTGACCAATACCCAGACAGAGTTTGGCGCTGAATATGACAGCTTGGCGGATATGGTGGCCTTTGGGCTTGCGCCGGCACTGGTGATGTATCTTTGGGCGCTCACGGGCCTGGGTAAATTTGGCTGGATTGCCGCTTTTGTCTATACCGCCAGTACTGCGTTGCGCCTGGCGCGCTTCAATACCCAGATAGGTGTTGCCGACAAGCGCTATTTTCAAGGGCTGCCCAGTCCTTCTGCTGCCGCGATTATCGCAGGCGCGGTCTGGCTCGGCGTGGATTATGGGATGAGCGGGGAAAGTCTGAGCTGGACTGCGGCGGTATTGACCCTGTTGACCGGTCTGCTGATGGTCAGTAACTTCCGCTACAACAGCTTCAAAGAGATCGATTTTCACGGCAAGGTTCCTTTCATTGTGATCGTCGCGGTGACCCTGAGTTTTGCCATAGTGCTTACCCATCCGCCTTCCGTGCTTTTTGCGCTGTTCCTGATCTATGCTGTCTCCGGCCCCGTGTTGACACTGACCCAACTGCGAAGCAGGCGGGCGGAACGATCCAACCTGTCGGATGAGAAGTAGAAAAACCTGCAGGGTCGAATTTCATGGCTTGGCATACCCCAAAGCATGCGCTATATTCGACTTACCCTCATCGGAAACTGATAGATGATCTCTTTCGCGCGCAAACAGCAGATTACCGCATCCCTTCATGGGGCGGGTGACGCGCGCCTGCCTGGTTTCCTTTTTAGCCTGCTGCTGCGACTGCTGCCCTGAGGGGCATACATGAGAGCGCCCCGGCGGGGGCCGAAATAACACGCAACAGCAGAGCATTCCAAACAGATTAGATTCAAATCCCGATTCAGCCTCTATCCGGCGATCGTGGTTGGAGCAGAACTATGAATAACCCAGACAGATTGATCGTTTTCGATACCACCCTGCGTGATGGTGAGCAGAGTCCCGGTGCTTCGATGACCAAGGACGAGAAGGTCCGCATTGCCAAAGCACTGGAGAAGATGCGGGTAGATGTCATTGAAGCGGGTTTCCCCATTGCCAGTGCCGGAGATTTTGACGCAGTAAAATCTGTGGCTGAGATGGTGCAGGATTCCACCATCTGTGGTCTGGCCCGCGCCCTGGACAAGGATATCGACCGTGCCGGTGAGGCGTTGAAACCCGCCAATTCGGCGCGTATCCATACCTTCATCGCCACCTCGCCGATCCACATGGAGCAGAAGCTGCGCATGCAGCCCGATCAGGTGGTGGAGCAGGCGATACGCGCGGTAAAGAGAGCCCGTCAGTACACCGACAACGTGGAGTTCTCCGCAGAGGATGCGGGTCGTTCCGAGATCGACTTTCTCTGTCGTATCTTTGAAGCGGTGATCGATGCCGGTGCCACTACCCTCAATGTGCCTGATACCGTGGGTTATGCCATGCCGCACCAGTTCGGCGCAATGATCCGGACCCTGCGTGAGCGTATCCCCAACTCCGATAAGGCGATTTTCTCTGTGCACTGCCACAATGATCTCGGGCTTGCTGTCGCCAACTCGCTGGCGGCAGTGGACAACGGGGCGCGGCAGGTGGAGTGCACCATAAACGGCCTTGGTGAAAGGGCAGGCAATGCCTCCCTGGAAGAGATTGTGATGGCGGTGCGCACCCGCGCCGACGTCTTCCCCTGCAGCACAAATATCGATACCACCCAGATTGTCAGCAGTTCCAAGCTGGTCTCCAATATCACCGGCTTTCCGGTGCAGCCCAACAAGGCGATCGTCGGCGCCAATGCCTTCGCTCATGAGGCGGGCATCCATCAGGACGGTGTGCTCAAATCACGCGAGACTTACGAAATCATGCGCGCTGAGGATGTCGGCTGGAGCCATAACCGCATGGTCCTCGGCAAACACTCCGGCCGCAATGCGTTCCGTGCCCGTCTGGAGGAGCTTGGTATCAGCTTCGAGACGGAGGAGGATCTTAACTCGGCCTTCACCCGTTTCAAGGATATCGCCGACAAAAAGCATGAGATCTTCGATGAAGACCTGCAGGCGCTGGTGACCGATGCAAGATCCAAGGCGGAGAACGAGCGGGTGAAGCTGGTCTCCCTCAAGGTCTGCTCGGAAACCGGTGAGACCCCCCACGCCAACATCGTGATCTGTGTCGATGGCGAAGAGCTGGCCGACAGTGCTGCCGGAGGTGGTCCGGTAGATGCGGCATTCAAGGCGATCGAGGCCCTGGTGGAGAGTGGCACCGAACTGCAGCTCTATTCGGTCAACAACATCACCAGCGGTACAGACGCTCAGGGTGAAGTGACCGTGCGACTGGAAAGGGACGGTCATATCGTCAACGGCCAGGGGGCGGATACCGATATCGTCATTGCCTCCGCCAAGGCCTATATCAACGCGGTCAACAAGATCCTGGAACCGATGGAGAAGGCGCATCCCCAATCCGGGGATGTGTAACAGTCGGGATCCATGGAAGAGGCCCGGCGCAAAGCCTATCTGACAGCGATGGGGATCACGGCATGGCAGCGCCGTGATCCTCCGGCTGCGGTTGCCCCGGAGACGATAGTGCCTGAGGCAGAGTCTCTGCCGGTCCCTGAACGGACTGCCGATGAGAGTACCGCTGTGGAAACAGCTGCAACAGTGCCGATGGCTGAGTCCGCAGTGGATCAGTGGCGCGATCTACGGGCGCGTGTAAGCGCTTGTTCCGCCTGTAGTCTGCGGGCCGGGTGCACCCAGACCGTATTTGGTGTCGGCAATACCCAGGCTGATCTGCTGATCATCGGGGAGGCACCCGGTGCGGATGAGGATCGGCAGGGTGAACCCTTCGTCGGTCCGGCCGGGCAGTTGTTGAATGCGATGCTGCTGGCGATGGGGTTTCGGCGGGAAGAGGTGTTCATCGCCAATATCCTCAAGTGCCGCCCGCCCAACAACCGTGATCCCAAACAGGATGAGGCGTTGCAGTGCGAGCCTTTTCTGCGGCAGCAGATCGCCCTCATCCAACCCAAGGTGATCCTCTCCGTGGGACGTATCTCCGCCCATAATCTGCTTAAGACCGATATTCCTGTCGGTCGTTTGCGGGGCCGGATCCACAATTTTGGTGAGTCTGCCACTCCGCTGGTCGTGACCTATCACCCCGCCTACCTGCTGCGTTCGCCTGAGCAGAAGGCAAAATCCTGGCAGGATCTGCAATTGGCTCTATCCCTGCTGCGCGAACAGTGAGCGCGCAACTTGATGAACCGTTGCTCAACATCCGTCCCATGGCCCAGTCGGATCTCGATGAGGTATTGGCACTCGAGGAGCTGGTCTACGAGTATCCCTGGAGCATGGGTATCTTCAGGGACTGCCTGAGATCAGGTTACTCCTGTTGGGCGCTCAGTCTCGATCAGAAGATTATCGGCTACGGTGTCATGTCGGTTGTACTGGATGAGTGTCATCTGCTCAATATCTGTGTCCATCCCGAACATCATGGTTTGGGGTTTGGACGAAAGATTGCCGACCGGCTGTTGAAGCTGGCCAAGCAGCGTGGGGCCGACACTGCCTTTCTCGAAGTGCGAATCAGTAATCGAAACGCACTGAAACTCTATGAACGTATCGGTTTTTGCGAGGTGGGTTTGCGTCGCGGCTACTATCCTGCCGCAAAGGGGCGGGAAGATGCGATGGTGATGGCGTTGCCGCTTTGAGGTGGGGTATCAAGACCCTATGGTGTGTGGTCTACGGTGCTATCACCACATGAGTGCTTTTCCACTTCAGTTTCGAGGTGTGGATCTTGTAATAGACGAGGCCTCGTTGAGTGCCGAGGTGGTACTCCCAGACAGTTCGGGTCTTTATGAAGAGGGGAGCGATGTCTTTGTCGTAGGTGGAGACCGAGTCGAGTAGGTAGTGATTGTAGATGTCCGATCCATCTCCCGTGTCCAGAGCATAGAAACGATTACTGCCCGAGAGCCAGAGTACGTTGCGTCCGTTGAAACAGGCATCAGTGGTGGCGAATGGACTCTTGGTATTGTCCACGCCATCGGTCTGGAAGTTGCTGGGCTGCTCCTTTGCGTGGAAGATGATGACCATTCCGTGGGTATCCGTGTTTACGAAATGTCCGTGCCAGAGGTCATACATGGTGAGCTTGTGGTTGAGCTTGCTGCTGATTCGGCGAAACAGGCGACAGAAGAAGGCGCCCACCTTGTAGGTATAGAGGGTCTTTGACTGACCCGCCGAGTATGACGGCTGGGCATCCATGAAGCTGTACATCGGTGAGAGCGCGTGTTTGCTGCCTCCGTTCACGGTACCGATGAGCCCGCTGGCGGCGGCGCGGAGAAACGGCGCCAGGTCTCTGGGGGCGGTGGGACCGGCATAGTTGCTCAAAGAGTAGCTCTCAACATTGTTGAGCATGGTCTGACGAAGCCACTGTTTTGCGCTCTCTTCGGTCATTGGCTGCCTGCCAATCTTGGTGTTTCGGTAGTCAAAGGCTGGGTGCAGTGATCTGGAGGCAGATCATTGCTCACTGTCGATGCCGTCTCACTTCCACATTGTGAGTATAGTCCCGCCGCACTGAAAGGGAAGGCAGCCCCGATGGTGCATGACCCTTTATGAATCTCAGACACTCATGTCGATCAACACAGGGTCTGGTTGGTCGGCGGACTGTACCGTTATCAGCCGGTCGATGCCTCTGGCAGTTGAAGACGGCTGTTGATTGCCTGCTTCTCCCTCTCCCTGTGACTGCTCCCTTGCAATCTCCACCCGTGCCTGGGCCGCCATTGCGGTTGCCTGCATGGCCACGCGGCGATCCTGGCTGGAAGGATCGGCGGGGGCCAGTGCCGCCTGGCGTATAGTCTCCGCTTTCTCAAGTGTCCGTTTCGGGTCGCTCTCCCTGGAGGAGTCGATACTCACCTCGCCGCCGACGGCGTAACGGTTGCCGTCCGGGCCGACCTTGTAGTCGAACTGGGCGCCACCACGAGCGTATTGCCCTGCGGCAGATAGGTGCGCGAGTTCATGGGCTCTGACGGCCTGATCCCGGCTTTTCAGCTCCTGCACCAAGCGTAGTTCAGTTGTGCCTAGTTCATCGGTGGTCTGTGTCGGCTTTGGCTCATTGGTGGAAGCGGTTTTTTCGTCACTCCGGGAGGATCGGGTGGGGAAGTCCGAAGCCTGTTGTCTCCCTTCGGCAGATGTTTCATTTTCCCCCAGTTGGCGCCGTATCGTCGGCGTCAATGTAGGGTTCAAGGAAGTGGCGGTGGCCGTTGGTCCGATCATGGCAAAAATGGAGTCCGGAGAAGATCTACCCCGAGTATAGAGAAATCTGCGGGATCCATCTCTTGATGCCGTTCATTTACGAATGATATTCGCCCCACCGCTTCATTTTCTTTTCCTAGCGCAGCCTGACCTCGTCTTTTCTTCCATATGACAAAGATTAACCTAGAATAAAAACTCAGTATTGGAAATAGCGTGGAGGAACAGGATATGGGCGCCGGCGTAATCCCCTTTGCTGTAAGCGACTGCAAAGTCTACTTTTTGTTCCAAACTACCTTTACCGGCAGAAAGACAGGCTATCTTATTGATTTCGGGGGTGGCCTGGGTGTGGATGAAGACTACCGGGAGACCGCTATTCGGGAGTTTATCGAAGAAACCGAAACGATGTATTTCTCCGATGATATACAGAAGGCAAGTCGCTCTGTTGAAAGGGTCATGAATCAGACTCCAATAGTTGAGGCCCTGTTTGATGAGACGCTATCGGTTCATCCAGACTGGTGGTGTAGGCGGGCGCCTGGAAATCCCCTCAAATCCAAACGGTGGAAAACGTTCTTTATCGAATTTCCGTACCGGGATATCGAAGCACTTAACCGGGAATGGGAAGCTGACATGGTAGGTCGGTTTAAGAAGCGGCGTGAGTTGGTTTGGGTGGTCGCAGGCAAACTAATCACTATTTATGAAAATGCCCCAAACATGTTGTGGAAACGCGTGCGACAATTGGAAAATGCAACAGAAACTGTTCGCTCTATCCTGCAGAGCAAAGCGTCTTGATTCAGCCCACCTGACCCCCTTGCTTCCGATCAATATCGTTGTCTGAGGTGACGAAAAGCATTTTTCCGCCAGGCGATTTTCTACTGACAGGTTCGGACAGGAAGTTTCTACGCAATTCACCCTAAAGTCCCAGAGAAATAAGCCGATAGCAGTTCTGTTAGACCTGATTGCCGCAGGGGGCGTAATCAACAATGAGCAACGTCCTCTGCGATCCACCACTCTGGAGAATTTGCAGATGTTAGCTCTCAAGCACCTCACACGATCAAACCGAATCGGTTTTCTTTTAGTTCTACTCACCACTATCACCAGTTTTCCCCTCAACCTGCAGGCGGCAGGCCCCACCTCTGCCGAGTATGGCGTGGTGCTCAACCTGTCGGGCAAACAGCGCATGCTGACCCAGAAAATGAGCAAGGAGATCATGCTCGTCGCCCTCAATGAGGCTAAAGAACAAAATATCACTAACCTGAAAAAGACCTCGGGACTCTTCGATAAAACCCTCAAGGGGCTGCGCAACGGCAGTGACGAATTACGCCTGCCCCCAACTAACAGCGGTCGTATCCTGCGTCAGCTCGACAAAATCGATGCCATCTGGGCTGAGTTCTACCCGACAGTCAAGGAGATCATCGCCAGTAAAGCGGTCACCAAGGCGCAGGTTGATTTCGTTGCGAGCAAAAACATACCCCTGCTCAAACAGATGAATAAAGCGGTAGGGCTCTATGAAAAGGATGCAAAAAAAGGCGGCCTGAAAAGTGCTCCCGGCCTGGCTGCCACCCTCAACCTGTCGGGCAAGCAGCGCATGCTGACCCAGAAGATGAGCAAGGAGTTCCTTTTTGTTGCCTACGGTTATCAACAGGATGACAGCAAACTGGCTCTGCTTGAGACCAGCACACTGTTCGAGCGTACCCTCAAGGGCCTGCTCGATGGCGATGAGACCCTGGGCCTGCCCGGCACCAAGCCACAGCATATTCGCGACCAGCTGGGTGTGGTGAATGGCTTGTGGGCCAAGTTCAAACCCATCATTGATTATGGTGCTGACCACAAAACCACCGAAATCCCTAAAGATAAAATCAAAGTATTGGCTGAAACCAACCTGCCATTGCTCAAGCAGATGAACAAGGCCGTCGGCATGTACGAGAAAGAAGCCGCGAAGTGATATGGGCGCCAGGCGATGGAGCAGATACGGCTCCATTGCCTGCCTGTTTCATTATCTTCAATCATTCTGGACGAGGTAAAAGGTGACCATTAAATTAAAATTGCTGGGAGGAGGCATCACGATCAGCCTTCTGCTCCTTGCGGTACTGATACTGACCTTCTTCTCTTTTGGCAGCCTGAGTGGCGGCTTCAGCGACGTGGTGACGAAATCAGCCACCGGTGTTGATAATTCACGTACCACTGAAGAGAACATCACCTTAGCAGACAACAATCTCGCCCAGATATCAGAGGGTATGCTCGCGGTCGTCGACGATATCAGCCGTACCAACATGCATGTCAAAGTGCTTGAGCGCAAACTCAAAGGCATCTCGTCCACCATGAAAGGACTGGTAGAAGAAGTAAGCGAAACAGCGGAGGAACTACCTGAAGGTGATGCCCGATATGCCCTGGAGGACGTCACCGATGCAGTAGGCGATATTGAGGAGACCATGCGCCGTGAAGCCCTGATCAGCGTCTCACGCACCGTCGGCAAGATGGCCGAGTTCACGCAAAGCATCGACACCCAGGTAGCCAGCATCAAGGCCCTGGCCAGTGAACTGAAAAAAGTCAAAGAGCTGAGTAGCGGTGTGGTTTCAGCCAACCAGGATATCCGTAGTCTCTCCGAAGCCTTCAGTGGTGAGATCAGTGTTTCACGCAATGCCATCGCCGGTGTTCTACTCATTGCTGCGATCATCTCTCTTGCGGGGGCCGTGCTACTCACCCGTGCTATCACTCAACCGTTGAATCGTGCCAACGAGATCGCCAAGGGCATCGCTAGTGGTGACCTAAACCAGGCAGTCGATATTACAAGTAAGGATGAGATCGGTCAGTTGGGTAGTTCCATGAAGGTGATGATCAAAAATCTCAAACGAAACATCGACGAGACCCAGCAACGTGCCGATGAGGCATCCCGTATCCGCATGGCGCTGGACAATGTATCAAGCAGCGTCATGATGGCCGACAATGAACGCAACATCATCTATCTGAACTTTGCTGCTGACAAACTTTTTGGCGAAGCCGAAGCCGACTTCCGCAAGGAGCTGCCCGATTTCCACTCCGACCAACTGTTGGGCAGCAGCATCGATACATTGCACCGCCATGCTGATCATCAGGCTAGTCAGCTTGAGAACCTCGAAAAGCCTTATGAATCGGAGTTCGTGATTGGCGGCAGAACCATGCGCACCGTCGCCAATCCCGTCATCAATCCACAGGGGGAACGACTGGGTACCGCTGTGGAGTGGACAGAACGAACCGCTGAAGTTGCGGTCGAGGCTGAAGTCGAATCAATCGTAGCCGCAGCCCGTGAAGGTGATCTTTCACGCCGCATCGAAACCCACAACAAACAAGGCTTCTTCAAAGAACTGGGGGGAGGCATCAACTCCCTCATCGAACAGGTCGAACTGATCTTTCAGGATCTGTCAGAGGTCATGTCCATGATGGCCCAAGGCAACCTGACCCATCCCGTTCGTGGTCAATATCACGGCTCCTTTGAAGTTATGAAAGGCAACGTTAATGGCACCCTCGACAATCTGAGAGGGACCCTCGGCGAACTGCGGGAGTCGATGGATGAGATGCGTACCACTGCTGACGAGATCTCTGCCGGCAACAACAGCCTCAGCGCCCGGACCGAACAACAGGCCTCCAGCCTTGAAGAGACCGCCTCTTCGATGGAAGAGCTGACCAGCACGGTAAGTAACAATGCCGACAATGCCCAGCAGGCCAATCAGCTCGCTGCCAATGCCCGCAACAAGGCGGAGGAAGGGGGCGCAGTTGTCGGCCAGGCTGTGCAGGCGATGGATGCCATCAATACTTCCAGCGCCAAGATTGCCGAGATCATCGGTGTGATTGACGAAATTGCCTTCCAGACCAACCTGTTGGCACTGAATGCCTCTGTCGAGGCGGCGCGTGCCGGCGAACAGGGCAGGGGTTTTGCCGTGGTTGCCACAGAAGTCAGAAACCTGGCCGGGCGAAGTGCCACTGCTGCCAAAGAGATCAAAGAGCTGATCAAGGATTCCGGTGAAAAGGTTCAGCTGGGCGCAGAACTGGTCGACAAATCGGGAGGCACGCTTGAAGAGATTGTTGATGCGGTGAAAAAGGTCAGTGACATCATCGCTGAGATTGCTGCTGCCAGCTCACAACAGTCTGCCGGCATCGACCAGGTCAACAGAGCCGTTACGTCGATGGATGAGATGACCCAACAGAATGCAGCTCTGGCCGAGCAGACATCAGCCGCCTCTGCATCCATGTCGGATAAGACGGCAGAGGTGAATGGCATGGTTGCGCGGTTTGAGGTGTAGGGCTGAAACCTGCTTTCGGGTCCCCCTGTCTACCCTGGTGAGGTAATTTGTCGCAGGGAATGCGGCATTCATAAACGACGTTTATACTCAGTCGGTTAATCGCCATCATCGGCGTGTGGACTTGTATTTCAAGGACGCTATAAAGCGACTCTAAGGCCTGTTTTTCTGGCGACTACATCATGTGAAAGAGCTAGTGGGCCATGCGGAAAATAAGTTCACAGCTTTCATCCCTTCGCGGCGTCTGCCGTCGTTGCAAGACGCTTGCTGTAGAATGGCTACAGCGGCGGTCTTGCGCCTTGCCAGGCACCACAAATGAATAAAATCTATTTCCTTACTTTCCGCATGGCCCACTAGTCGGCCATTTTGGCTGGCATTATCCCTCTGTAAGTCGCGAAGTGGGCAGTATAGTGAAAAGCGGATAGCGCTGGATTGAAGACCTGACCTTTATTTTTTCTTGTTATTCTAATAAACAGAAGCCGACCTGAAACCATTATTACGGAATAAAAATATAGATCTCTTTAATGAAGCAGAGATCATTCATGCACACCCGTTGTTTTGTGCGGGATGGTAAATGAAAAAACCGCCCCGCCTTCCGGGTTGTTTGCTGCCTGAATCTGCCCATCATGACCATTGATGATCTCTTTACAGATCGCCAGACCCAATCCCGTGCCACCAGAACCTGCCCGGGTCTTGCTGGATTGAATGAACTTATCAAATATCGCATCCAGTTCATCCTCTGGAATCCCCATCCCTTGATCGCTGACACTGAGGGAGATAGAGGGTAGTAGTGTGTCGGTATCGGTGCGATGTTGCCCTGCCGGTGGACTGGACTCACCGAAAGAGACCCTGATGCTCTTGCCCTCCGGTGTGAACTTGATGGCGTTGGAGAGCAGGTTGCGCACCACCTGCCCGATCTTTTCCCCATCACACCAGGCCATGGTCTCGCGTTCGTACCCCACTATCTCCAGGGTCAGTCTCTTGTTCCTGAAAAGGGATTCGTATTCTGCGGCCGCACTCTCAACAAGGACCTTCAGATCCTGTTCCTTCATCTCAAAGTGCATGCGCCCCGACTCCAGCTTAGAGAGATCAAGCAGGTCATTGAGCAGACTCAGCAGCCGCTCACCGCTCAGGTGAATGTTGGAGTAGTAATGAAAGAGCTTCTCTTTGGGCGCCGTGTCGATCTTATTCATTCCGAACCTGGAAAAACTCAGAATGGCATGCATGGGGGTACGCAGCTCATGTGACATGTGGGACAGGAATTCGCTCTTGGCTTGGTTAGCCTTCTCTGCAGTTTCCTTGGCTGACATCAGTTCAGCGGTTTGCTCTGCTACGAGTTCCTGTAGGTGATCCCGGTGCTGGAGCAGTTCTTCTTCAGTGCGCCTGCGCTCATTGATTTCTTCGGAAAGAGCATGTACTTCAGGTATCCACTTAACCAGACCAAATGCCAATAACAAAAAGCCACCGAGGAATCCGACAAATTTTTCCAGAAACGCTTCCATCTCAGTATCACCGACGATCAACAGCCAGTTGAGGCTTTCAAAATTGTCGGAAATGTCGAGGAGGCTGCCAAGCAGCAGCAGGCAGAATCCTGTAAGGATGAAGTTCCAGCCTTTGCGGGTATAGAGATTTTTCTTTGTCCCCTGTAACCACAGCCACCACACAAGGCTTAGCAGAATCAGGGCGCGTACAACTTCCAGTGGAATATCAAGCATCGGCAGGATTCATGGAAATCGTCGCAACCACCTGATTGCCCTTGCCCAGGTACTCCAGATTGTCGAAGCTCACCATCTTGGCCATGGCGATGCCACGGCCATGGGTATCGAAGACCCGATCCGGACTCATCTCCAGGTACTCCTGCCAGTCGAAGCCATCTCCCTGATCCTGGATCAGGAAACGTATCTCACTTCCGGCGCGTTCGAATGACAGGCTGGCTGTCTTGGTGGCGTTTTCCGGCAGGGCCAGACGCCTTTCCACTTCTTTCTCCCAGGTACCTTCTTCATTCAACCTGGACTTTTCGTTGTAGGTAATGCCCAGGTTGCCGTGCTCTACTGCATTGATCACCAGTTCCGATAGCCCCATCACCACCTTGGCGGCTTCCGGATGGGCATTGGACAGTAGGGTGACCAGGTCACGCCCCTCCTTCAGTGTGCGAAAAGTGAATTGCCCCTTGTCCATCAAAGTGAGAGCGTGCGATGTATGACGTGTTTCCTGTTGCAAAACACGGTAATGCTGGTAGTCGCCAACAGCCGTTTTCAGGATGGCGAGCAGCTGATCATTATTGAACGGTTTGGTGAGGTAATAGTAGGCTCCGGCCTGAAGACCTTCCAGCACGTCTTCCTTGGCAGCCTTGGCGGTCTGCAGGATTACGGGGAGTGCACTCAGGGTGGGATGTGCCTTGATCCGGGCAAGCACCTCCATGCCATCCATCTCCGGCATCATGCGGTCCAGGAGTACGGCATCAAAGCGTTCAGGCGTTTCCTTCAGCAGATTCCAGGCCTGCCGGCCGTTCTCCACACCTATCGGCGTATAGCCCGCATCTTCCAGGTGTTCGTTGAGGATCTCCAGATTAAAGACCTCATCGTCCACCACCAATATTGTTGGTGTCGGTTCTCCCATGGCCACTTCCTCCATTTTTTCCCCAGTGCCTGTAGCCTTATCGGCAGTTGACATAGTGGACTTTAGAAAAGATTTTAACGGTCCCCAAATGCTTGACGGCTGGTATAGAATGAGTTGGGGTCGACTTCGACCCCTTCCTGTGTCGATGGGGTATAATCCTTCCCATTTTTCCGATTGTCGATCCCCTCATGTCAGACGAACTGCTCGAACAACTCAACCGGCGGCGCACCTTCGCCATTATCTCGCACCCGGATGCGGGCAAGACCACATTGACCGAAAAACTGCTGCTCTATGGCGGTGCTATACAGATGGCGGGCACGGTCAAGGGGCGCAAGGCGGCGCGTCATGCCACGTCCGACTGGATGGATATGGAGAAGCAGCGTGGCATATCTGTGACTTCGTCGGTGATGCAGTTCCCCTATCGGGATGAGATCGTCAACCTGCTCGATACCCCCGGCCATGAGGATTTTTCAGAGGATACCTACCGCACCCTCACTGCGGTGGACTCCGCCCTGATGGTGATCGACGTGGCCAAGGGTGTCGAGGCGAGGACCATCAAGTTGATGGAGGTCTGCCGTCTGCGCGATACGCCGATCCTCACCTTCGTCAACAAACTCGATCGTGAAGGGCGTGATCCCATTGAGATCATGGATGAGGTCGAGAGCGTGCTCAAGATCGAGTGTGCGCCAGTCACCTGGCCCATCGGCATGGGCAAGCGTCTGAAGGGGGTCTTTGATCTGCGCACCGATACCACCCATCTCTTCAGCGCCACCCACGGTGGCAAGATCCAGATGGGTGAGATGATCGAGGGACTGGACAACCCCCACCTGGACGATGTGCTGGGAGACATGGCCCAGGAGTTGCGTGACGAGATCGAGCTGGTGCGTGGCGCCAGCAACGAACTCGATCTGGAGGCCTATGCGCGCGGCGAGCAGACGCCGGTCTTCTTCGGCTCGGCGATCAACAACTTCGGCGTCAGGGAGTTGCTGGACGCCTTCGTCGAGTACAGTCCTGCGCCGCTTTCCCGGCTGACCCAGCAGCGTCTGGTGGAGCCATCTGAAAAGAAGTTTTCCGGCTTCGTCTTCAAGATCCAGGCGAATATGGACCGGCAGCATCGGGATCGCATCGCCTTCCTGCGGGTCTGCTCCGGCAGCTATCGCAAAGGGATGAAGATGAAACATGTCCGCATCGGAAAGACGGTGCAGATAAGCAATGCCATCACCTTCCAGGCGGATGAGCGCAGGCATGTGGAGGAGGCCTGGCCCGGTGATATCATCGGCCTGCACAATCACGGCACCATCCAGATTGGCGATACCTTCACCGAGGGGGAGGCGCTGAAATATGAGGGCATTCCCTACTTTGCCCCGGAACTCTTTCGCCGGGTGGTGCTGAAGGATCCGCTCAAGCAGAAGGCGCTGTTGAAGGGGATTCTGCAACTCAGTGAAGAGGGGGCGACCCAGGTCTTTCGGCCGGAGAAAAACAACGATCTGATCCTCGGGGCGGTGGGTGTGCTTCAGTTCGATGTCGCGGTCGAGCGTCTGAAGAGCGAATACAAGGTGGAAGCCATCATTGAGGCGGCCAGTGTCGCAACCGCCCGCTGGGTTGAATGCGACGATGAAAAGATGCTGCAGCGCTTCAAGGATAAAAACCACGCTAATCTGGCGTTGGATGGGGATGACCAGTTGGTTTATCTTGCTCCGACCCGGGTCAATCTGAGTCTGGCTGAGGAGCGCTGGCCTGATGTGCGCTTCCTGGCGACGCGCGAACTGTAGCAGGCCGGTTCAAGCGCAGCGGAACCGGCGATTTCATGTTTCAAGAATGCCCGATCCGCTGCGCTTGATCGGGCCTACGGCTGGTATAAAGAGCAGAGGTTTCGATGGAAAATGAAGAAGTAGAAGCACTGATTTGTGCTGGTATGCCCGGTGCGAAAGTGACAGTGACTGGCGACGGCCGCCATTTTGAGGCGCTGGTCATCAGCGAGGACTTTGTCGGCAAGTCGCTGATCCAGAAGCACCGGATGGTGATGGCGACCGTAACAGAGCAGATAACCAGCGACGAGCTGCATGCACTCTCCATCAAGGCCTTTTCTCCTGAAGATTGGGCGGCAAAGCAGGGCTGATCGCAACTAAAAAACTGTAGTTTCTCCATTTGTAATTCTCCTCCGGCGTCCCATAATTAAGATAGAAAGTGGTGGATATTAAATGGAGGTACCCCATGTTCGTGATGCAGAAAAACACGAAAAAGATGGTTGAAGTCCTGAGCCTGTCCGATCTCTTTGATCCTATGCATGGCGAAGTGGTCGGGCGGTTTCACGCTGGTGAAGAGATGCAGGATCCGGAAAAGTTCACCAAAGCTGATCTGCTGTTCCCTTCGGGTGAAGGCCTGCCCAGATGCTGGGTCGATTCGCACTATCGCGAAGGCTGAGTCACTTCTTTTTCTTAGTTACATGAGAACATCGGCGGGGTTCACCGCCGGTGCCGCCTTCTGTAGTGAAGTAGGCCGGTTAAAGCGTAGTGGAACCGGCAGCATTCCTGTTGTTCCATCAAGCCTGGATTGCCCGATCCGCTACGCTTGATCGTGCCTACGCCTCGAGAAGGGGCAGATTTTATTTCGGCCCGGATCTCGATGACCGTGAGGATCAGGTTGCCTTTGTGCGACCCGACAAGTGCAGTGAACACGGCTTTTTTTGGATGATCCTGCCGTGGTGTTTTCCTGCTTCAGACAGGGTCAAAGATTGGAACAGAGACAGACCTTATAGTTTTTTCTGTTCTTCTTGCAGTAGGGTTTTTTGTCTGTCATCGGGTAGAAGGTGCGCAGGGCGCGCTGTTTGATCACCATGGTGCTGAAATGGCGTTTTTTACCGGCTGGACGGGTATCAAACAGACAGGCATCTTTGGTGTTTTTGCCCACCCGTTTATTGGCTTGCTTAAAGGCCCTTGTACCGGCGATCAGAATGTCTTCGGCGTTCATCTCATGGTTGTAACCGCTGAGACACTTAATATTGTTCCTCGGTTCATAGGGGTTTTTGAACTGAAGGCTGATGGTGTAGACCGGGGGTTTGATCGACTCCTTCAGATAGAACGCCCGACACTTTTCGACCGGGCGTTTTCTATAGTTTGATTTCAGTTTTCTGTATCCGGCCCAGTTGTTGTCCTGTGCCTGCCAGTAGCGGGCAGCGTAGTGCAGGCCGCCCAGGTCGCGGCCGGATCCAGGTTCACCGCAGAAGACGTGTTTAAAACCCTTCTGCTCAAACCAGACACGGCGCAGCTCATGGGCAAACTGTTTGTTGTCACTGGCCTTGCTGAAGATACGCCCCCCGACGGCCTTGCGAATGCGCTGCAAAACCGCTGTATTGGATTTATCCAGCATCATCTGTTCGAAATCGACCGCCTCGACCTCATCGCCCCAGTGGCCGCACAACGCCAGCACCTCAAGATCAAAGTCAGTCAGGTCGGGGTCTTCGGGGGCGTGGCGGGTTCTGGGGTCATTGTCAAAAAATGGCTGAAAGGCGAGCACCGGCAGCGACAGGATCAATAGAAAAAATAACAGGGCTGTTTTTTTCATGGCTGTCTGACTCATTGATTTTCCGTTTTGATCTCTTTGGGTTCCAGGTTCCAGGTTCCAGGTTCCAGGTTCCAGGTTCCAGATTACAGGAGCGTTCCGGATAGACACCATATAGAGTGTACTCAACCCAATATGTCTTTGACCAGCTGTCGGGTCACCTGACGTCCCAGTTCGCCGATGGCGGTGGTGAGAGGGATCTCCTTGGGACAGACCTGCACACAGTTTTGCGCATTGCTGCAGTCACTCAGGCCGCCGTCACCCATGATGGCGTGCAGCCTTGCCTCCCGGTCGTAGGTACCTGTCGGGTGGCCGTTCATGAGCCGCACCTGACCCAAGACTGCAGGTCCCAGGAAGTCGATGTCCGGTCCGAACTGGGGGCAGGCCTCCATACAGCAGCCACAGCTCATACAGCGGCTGAAGAGATGATTTTCGCTCCACACCTGGGGCGATATGCGGGGGGCGCCCTGATGTACGTCCCAAGCGCCGTCGATTTCGACCCAAGCCTTGACCTGTTTGAGTCCCTCGAATATCCGTGAGCGGTTTACAAGCAGATCCCGCACCACCGGGAATTTGCCGAGGGGTTCCAGCACGATGGGCTGTGCCAGCTCATCCACCAGTGCAGAGCAGGCCTGCCGTGGCCTGCCGTTGATGATCATGGAGCAGGCGCCGCAGACCTCCTCCATGCAGTTGAACTCCCAGACGACCGGTTCGACTGGTTCTCCGTCCGAGGTCACCGGATCGTTGCGAATCATCATCAGTGCGGAGACAATGTTGTGCCCCGGTTTATGTGGGATGCGGAACGTCTGCCAATAGGGCTGGGTCTCCGGCCGGTCCTGTCGGCGTATGCGTAGCTCTATCGAACCGTTCATCAGCGATAGTCCCTCGGCTGCTCCGGCGGGATGATCGAGGTGTCCACCGCTTCGTAGGATATCCGTGGTCCATCCCCGTCATGTTCTGCCAGTGTGGTCTTCAGCCACTTGTCGTTTTTACGTTTCCACGCTTCACGATAGGTCTCAAACTCCGGGTCGCCGGGAAACTTGCCCTCTGGAATCGTCAGCCTGAATTCGGGTTTGTAGTGGGCCCCCCGGCACTCATCCCTGGCACGGGCGCAGCGGGTGATGACTGAGCTGAGGCGAATCATCTCCTGCACCTGGCGGGTTTCGGCGAGGCTCTGGTTACTCCAGCCACTGCGGTCTCCGAGACCGACGTTGCGGGAACGCTGCTCCAATGCGAGTAACTCGTCATAGGCGAGATCGAGGGTTGGGTTGTCTCTCACCACGCCCACCTTCCCCGTCATCAGTGCCCCCAGCTCATCGTGCAGCCGGTAGGGGTTTTCATGCCCGTTGCATTTGAGCAGGCCCTCGTTGATTGCCTGCTCCCGGGCGACTCCCTCTTCAAAAAAATGGGGCGGGGTCTCATCGCTGCTCTGCTCCAGCCCCTGCAGGTAGGTGGCAACCGACTCACCTGTCACCCGGCCGCTGAAGGAGGCGGAGAGCAGCGAGTTGGCCCCCAGTCGGTTGGCCCCGTGGTAGCCGCTGTCGCACTCGCCACAGGCGTAGAGACCGGGAATATTGGTAGCGTGGTTGCGTGGGCTGCCGTACTTGAGGCCGCCGCTTTGTTCATCCTTTTCGTAGTCGATCCAGAGTCCCCCCATGGCGTAGTGGGCGGAGGGGAAGATCTCCATGGGAGACTCCAGTGGATCGCTGCCGTGAAACTTGCGGTAGATATCGAGGATTGCGCCCAGCCGGGTGGTGACGAACTTTTTGTCCAGATGGGTGAGGTCGAGATAGACTTTGTCCGCGCCGCCGACTCCCTGTCCCTGTTCCCGCACGATCTTCGAGATGGCCCGTGAAGCCACATCCCGTGGCACAGTATTGCCGTAGCTCGGGTACCACTCTTCGAGAAAATAGAAACGTTCGTTCTCCGGGATGGAACGGGGATCACGGCTGTCTTCCGGTCGTTTTGGCACCCAGAGGCGGCCTCCCTCGCCCCGTGCGGCCTCGCTCATGAGACGGGTCTTGTCGTCCCCCAGCATGGCGGTGGGGTGGAACTGGAAGAACTCCGCATTGGCGAACCGGGCGCCCTGCAGGTAACAACGAAAGGCCGCCGCTCCGGTGGAGTTGGTCGAGTTGGTGGTGCGGTGCCCATAGACCTTTCCCATTCCGCCGGTGGCCATCACCACCGCGTCGGCACGAAAGGCGTGCACCTCCAGCGTGTGCAGGTTGAAGGCGATGATACCCTTGCAGTGGCCGTTGTTGTCGAGCACCAGGGAGAGAAATTCCCACCACTCCCGCTTGTGGACGCTGCCCTGGGCTTCGTGGCGCCGTACCTGCTCATCCACCCCATACATCAACTGCTGGCCGGTGCTGGCGCCGGCAAAACAGGTGCGCTTGTTCTTCACGCCGCCGAACAGGCGCAGATCCATCAATCCCTCCGGGGTGCGGGAGAAGGTGACGCCCATGCGCTCGAAGGTGCGGATCAGTCCCGGCGCCTCTTCGCACATCGACTGGATCGGCGGCTGGTTGGCGAGATAGGAGCCGCCCTTGACAGTGTCGATGAGATGCTGCCTGACTGAATCCCGTTGACCTTTGGTGTCGAGCACGGCATTGATTCCCCCCTGGGCACAGACAGAGTGGGAACGTTTCACCTCGAACAGTGAGAACAGCTCGACACTGAAACCGGCCTCGACGATGCGCAGGGTGGTCCAGAGTCCCGCCAGTCCGCCACCGATGACAATAACCCGCGGTCTCTTTTTCATGAGATAAACCCTAATAGACCCTGCAGACCCACTGCGAAGAGCAGGAGGGTAAATCCCATGCAGATCAGGAAACTGAGCTGTTGCGCACGTGGTGTAACCGTGACGCCCCAGCTGATCCCCATGCTCCAGAGGCCGTTGCCCAGGTGGAGCAGGGAAAGCAGCAGTCCAAGCAGGTAGAGCAGAAAGATCATTGGATGTGAGAGCAGTTGCTGCATATGACCAAACAGATCGGCCTTCACCGCGGGTTCCCAGATTCCCCAGAAGCGGGTCATGCCGACATGGGCGAGCAGAAAAAGCAGAATGGCGACCCCGGAGAGCCGTTGTAGCCAGTAGAAGCGATTGTGCAGCCAGGGGTAGCGGTGCAGTTCTGCCCTGCCTGAACCTAGGATCACCAAGCCGTATCCAGCATGAAACAGGATCGGCAGGGCGATGGCGAAGATCTCCAGCAGCGGCAGGTAGTTCATGCGCTGCAAGGCGGCCACCACCTGTTCGTTATAGTGTGCCATGCCGAAACGTGACTGTGAGTTCTCCCATAGATGGAAGATCAGAAAAGCACCCACCGGCAGCAGCCCGAACAGGGAGTGCAGGCGGCGCAGCAGAAAGTGGGAATTTTGTATGGATGCCTTCATGCAAGTAAACGTCACCGGATCGTCTCACATTAACTTACCGTGTGATCGTGTTACCTGAACTGATCTGTCTCAGGAAAAAGTCATCTTCCCGCAATCATGGTGCGCATGGCGCACCCTACGTTTTATATTTGTGAGAAGTTCAAACCATAGCATCTGTAGGGTGTGCCGTGCGCACCGGAACACTTATAGATCGGGGTTGTCCTTTTCAAAACCATGGTAGATGAAATGATTGGAAGCGCTGCCACGCAGGCCCGTTCCAAGGCCGATGCCTGGCACATTCGCTGTCCTCAGTGAGGGTGCCATGTCGCTGGACAGATCAGGATTGCCACTGACGAACCCGCGGTAGATATCGTAATCGGTCACTGGGGAGTGGCTTCTTGTTCCCGCTGAACTGCCTATTCCAGGCTGAACGGCGCTTGCCCCTGACCTGTAGGTGCTGCCGGTGGATAGATCAGGATTGCCGGGGGCAAACCCGCGATAGATCTCCCAATCGGAAGCTGCGCCCGCAGTCCCGGCAAAAAGGAGTGCACTGAATGCGATGATTGATCTCTTCATGATTGAATCCTCAACGTTGTATGGTGTGTCGGCATCTGGGTTTGTTGCCGCTTTCTAATATCCATACGTTTAACCCTGTCGCTATGGATTCAATAAAAGATCCAGCACCTGCTCAACCTGCCTCCTTCCACTCGATACCGTGGTGTATCGCAGCATTCGGTTGCGGTTCATTCATGGTCACCAGCTCCTCGGCGCTGACGGGGTGGATGGCGATGGTGCTGTCGAAGTCCGCCTTGGTTGCCCCCATCTTCACCGCTACGGCAAATCCCTGCAGAATCTCTTCCACGTTGTCGCCGATGAGGTGAATGCCCACCACCCGTTGTTCCGGGCCTGCACAGACCAGTTTCATCGCAGTGGTGACGCCGTGGCTGGAGAGGGCATGGCGCATGGGAGTGAAATCGGTCTTGTAGATCGTGATCTTTTCACGCTGCTCACGGGCCTCGGGTTCGGTCAGGCCGACAGTCGCCACCGGCGGATGGGAAAAGACGACGCTTGGAATGTTATCGTAGTCCACTCTCCGTTCGGGTTTGTCGTTGAAAAGCCTCTCTGCCAGACGTCGACCTGCAGCTATGGCTACCGGGGTCAATGGCGTGCGGCCGGTGATATCACCGATGGCGTAGATGCCGGGGATGTTGGTGTTCTGGTATTCGTCGGTGGTGACGATGCCGTTGTAACGTATTTCGACGTCTGCAGCCTCCAGATTGAGTTCCCGGGTGTTGGGTGCGCGGCCTACCGCCCAGATCACGCAGTCGAAGCCGTGGAGACGCTCGCCGCCTATGGAGTCAAGGGCGATGCCGGATTCACTCCTGGCCAGCCCTGCGACCTGAAAGCCCAGTCTCAGATCGATCGACTGCTTCTTCATCTCCGCCATCAGAACATCGCTGATCATCGGGTCGAAGGCCTCAAGCAGGCGCTCCTCCAAAGCGGCTATGGTGACTTCTGAACCCAGTGCCCGCAGTACGCCCGCGAGTTCCACGCCGATGTATCCGCCACCGATTACAGCCACTCGCTTTGGCTGCTCTGTGAGTTGGAAGAAACCGTCGGAGGTGATGCCCAATTCGGCGCCAGGCACCGGTGGCACGATGGGGCGGCCGCCGGTGGCAATAACGATGTGGTCGGCGCTGTAGGTCTCGCCATCCACTTCGATGTGGTTGCTGTCGATGAAGCGTGCGTAACCTTGGATGTGGGTAATGCCGCTGTCTGCCACATGGCTGTCCCAGTAGCGGTTGATGTTGTGGATATACTCCTCCCGCCCTGCAACCAGCTTGCCCCAGTCAGTTGCCCCGCGATGGGCGGGGATGCCGAAGCTGTCGGCATCGTCCACCGCTTGGGCCAGGTTGGCGGCGTACCACATGACTTTTTTTGGTACGCAGCCGTTGTTTACACAGGTGCCACCCATTTTGTGGGCTTCCACGACCGCCACCCGTTTGCCGTACTGTGCGGCCTTTTCAGCCACTGCGAGACCGCCGCTGCCGCCGCCAATTGCAATTAAATCGTATGCTCTGCTCATCTCTCTATTCCTGCATGTGGTGCTGTTGGTTTCCCTGGGGATCGGAGTCAGATTTGACTCCGATCCCTCTGCCGCGATCAGGCTGCTGCTTTGCTCTGCCTGGCGAGGTATTGCTCCAGTTCGTCGGAACCGCCGATGCGCTCGCCGTTGATGAATATCTGGGGCACCATGGAGATTCCAGCCACCGCACGCAGACTTGCCTCGCTGTAGTCCCGGTTCAATACCAGTTCTTCGAATTGGATACCTGCGTCATGCAGCATCCCCTTGGCGCGGGCACAGAAAGGGCAGCCTTTACGGGTAAAGAGGGAGATATCCAACGGTTTTGCCGCATCCGGTGCGATGTGGGCCAGCATGGTATCGGCGTCGGAGACCTCGAAGGGATCACCGGGAACGTCCGGCTCGATGAACATCTTCTCGATCACGCCATCCTTCACCAACATGGAGTAGCGCCAGGAGCGATCACCGAAACCGAGATCCTGCTTCGATACCAGCAGGCCCATGCCACGGCTGAAGTCGCCGTTGCCGTCGGGCAGGAAGGTGATGTTGTCGGCCTGCTGCTCGGCACGCCACTCGTTCATGACAAAGGCATCGTTGACCGAGATGCAGACGATCTCATCAACGCCCTGGCGTTTGAACGCCGGCGCCAGTTGATTGTAGCGGGGCACATGGGTGGAAGAGCAGGTCGGGGTGAATGCGCCGGGAAGGGCGAACACCACTACGGTTTTGTCTTTGAACACTTCGTCGGTGGTGACATCCACCCACTCGTGGTTGCGACGGGTGTGGAAGGTAACCTGTGGCACTTGCTGGTTTTCACGATTTTCTAACATGATTCTCTCCAGTGATCTGTAGCTTGATCTTGTTGACGTGGAGAGATTATCGGAGAGCTAGATAGATTCGCAAAATCGTTTGAACTTCTTAAATAAATAGGTATTTCCGATAAGTGTAGGTTGGGTTAGCGGTAGCGTAACCCAACAAAATCAGAAGCTTGTCGGGTTACGCTGCGCTAACCCGACCTACCAGGAGATTTTACTCAGGAGAGGCGAAAAACCGTGTCAGGCAGATTATCGAGCACGACTTCATTGAATGCATCGAGTGCCTGACGGCGCGGGAAACTGCGTCTGAAGGCGAGGGATACCCTGCGGTAGGCGTCTTTCTGTTGTAACCGGCGGGTGACGATATCCTTGTCATTCATCCTGATACCCCGCACCGCCAGGTCGGGGACCAGGGTACAGCCGAATCCCACTCCCACCAGTTGCAGCAGTGTCTCCAGGCTGGCGGCATGCAGGTCGGCCATGTCGCCCTGTTCAGCCCGTGCTTTCATGTGGCACACCTCCATCGCCTGATCCGCGAGACAGTGGCCTTCCGAGAGCAGCAGGAGTTCGGTGTTGTCGAGATCCTTTTGGGTGATGTTCTTTTTTTCCTGAAAAGGGTGGTTGCGGGGATGTGCCAGCCAGAAGGCTTCATCAAACAGGGGGATAGTGGAAAATTCACCCGCGTCCACCGGTGTTGCGATAAGAGCGGCGTCGATCTCGTGTCTGCGCAGACGTTCGAGCAGGGTCTCGGTCATCTCCTCTGAGATCACGAGCTGCATCTGCGGCAGCCTGTCCCGCAGTGGTTTCAGGATCAGCGGCATGAGGTAGGGGCTCAGGGTCATGATGGCACCGATGCGCAGTGGGCCTACCAATGGATCCTGATGGGATTGGGCGAGTTGCCGGATCGTCTCGGCCTGTTCCAATATCTCTCTGGCGTGAGCCACGATCGTTTCGCCGATAGGGGTTATCGCTACCGAGCGTTTGGTGCGTTCGAAAAGGGTGATGCCCAGCTCATCCTCCAGCTTTTTTATCTGGCCGCTCAGGGTGGGCTGACTGACATAGCAGCGTTCGGCTGCATGGCCGAAGTGGCTGCTGTCCGCCAGGGCAACGATATATTTGAGATCACGCAGGTTCATGGATGGTCCGATATAGGGAAAACCGATAATTCTATTTTAGATGAAAGGTAAATGTTATCGAACAGGAAAAGGGCCGTGATGGTTTGACTCAGTCCCCCAAGCGTTCATAATCTGGCTATTCTCAATATTGCCCGGAATGACTTCATGATTGCCATTGAAGTCACGTCCTCTCCATGTTGGATGGCGACTACTTGAACCCGTCCAAACCACATTGAAAAAGTAATCCTTATGGAATCCCCTTTTGAGTGTCATATCGATGTAACGGCGTATCAGAGAGCGCCGGTGGATCTGCTCTGTACCGAGACGGGTTTCACCCGCACCCAGATCAAACAGGTCATGCAGAAGGGAGCTGTCTGGTTGACCCACTGCAAACATACCCAGCGCCTGCGTCGAGCTTCCAAGGTGCTGAGCCCTGGGGATCAGCTGCACCTCTATTACGATGAAAAGGTAATGAATCAGGAACCGCTGGCGGCAGAGTTGGTTGCGGATGAACAGGGTTACTCCGTTTGGAACAAGCCTGCCGGGATGCTGTCGCATGGATCCAAGTGGGGTGACCACTGCTCGATCACTCGCTGGGCCGAACAGCATCTGCAGCCTGAGCGCACCGCCTTTCTGGTTCACCGCCTCGATCGTGCCGCTGCCGGGCTGATGCTGGTTGCCCATACGAAAAAAATGGCGGCCGCACTGGCCGAACTGTTCCACGAAAGAGCGGTGGAGAAGCGTTACCAGGTGTTGGTGGAAGGAAAGTTTCCCACCAAACCCAAGCCTTTTCTAATCGACCAGGAGTTGGACGGACGCGCAGCCATCAGCCGGATCAGCCGACTGGAATTCGATCCCGAGGCAGGCCGGTCGCTATTGGATGTTGCTATCGAAACCGGCCGTAAGCACCAGATTCGCCGCCATCTTGCCGCGATTGGATTTCCGGTGGTGGGTGACCGGTTGTATGGTAAGGCGCAGTCGGGAGAGGATCTATGGTTGAAGGCGAGTCACCTGAGTTTCATCTCTCCGATAACCGGAGAAAGAAAAGCTTACTATCTTCCGTCTCAGTAGAGATGTTTTCCACGGGCAGGGTTCTTCCCACACCACAAGAATGTTGCGGGATATCACCATCATTGCCCGGACAGAAATAGCAGTTGAGTGGAAGCTCAATGAGAAGCCTTATGTGGACGCTTCAGTTTGAGATGTTGAGGTTGGGCATTCCGGTAGCTTTATCCTGCTTATCTTGCACTCGCTGGAAAAATTCACAAAAAGTTGTTGGTTTTGGAAACGCGCGCCCAGAATGTTCGCCAGGTTTTTAAAGAACAGGACAGCGGAAACGGGTGAGTATTTAATAAGACGATGAATTCTCGACCAGTGTAGACACAATACCTGTGTCTCACCCTCTGCAGTCGTCGTGATAAGGCGTTTTTGATCGCACATGAGTGATGCCGCACCAAAAACATCTCCAGCCCCTAAGGTCCGAGCGGTTATTTTATGATTGTTCATTCTCTCCGAAGAGGAATTAATCCGGCCGTTGAGAACAACGAAAAGTTCATTGCTCTCCTCCCCCTCCTCAAAGATGACCTCCCCCTGGCGATAAGTGCGTAGATCTCCAAGAAGAATGATGCGTTTGATCTGTCCTGTGCGCATTCCTTTAAAAAGCGGGCAATTCCCTGATAGCTTTGTACGAGTGCGAAGGGATAGGAAATCCCAGAGGGTGATCAATCGGGTGTAGGAGAGCAGAATTGGAGTGATAAAGAAATTACAGTGACGTTATCTGAGCCAAAAGTCTCCACTGTGGTTTCGTATAATGTCTTCGCGGAGTCGCCCTCGACGGTCAGGGCCTGAGGCGAGATATGGATTTCCAGTTTGTGCAGTTGAGATGCTGCCCCCACTGAGGTCAACGTGAGCAATGCGAATATGGGCCAAGGATAAGCTGCAGTCAGATTAAGCAGTCTTTGCATCCTTGTCGTCCTGGTTTCTCGTCGCACTATCCAACTGTCAGCGGTGGATTTTCTCCTGGATTGTTATTGTAATGATTAAGCTGATATTTCGATCATAGTCCAATATGAATTACCGGAGGTTTAGTGCGTGAAAGTGGAGTGCATTTAACTGCTCATATCTCGCGATGTCATGGGAGGCATTTATCGGCGATAGTTGGAGATGTTCTGCTTGCAGGGGATGGGTGGTGCTTGGCAGACTACTGATCCATCATTGTCTGTACCAGGATGCGGCCACGCACATGCCCCGCCAGCATCTCGTCAAACACTTCAGGCAGCTGCGCCAGATGGATGACTCGGTCGACGATGTCGTCAAGATGTTGTGGATGCAGATCGGTGGCCAGCCGCTGCCAGATCTTGCTGCGCAGGGTATGGGGGCAATCGGCGGAGTTGATGCCGAGCAGGCTGACGCCTCGCAGGATGAAAGGCATAACGGTGGTGTTCAATTCGATACCGGCTGTCAACCCGATGGCAGCGATACTGCCCCAGGGTTTGACTGTTCGGATCAGTCCCGCCAGGATTTCGCCACCGACATTGTCCACAGCACCTCCCCAGAGTCCCTTTTCCAGTGGATGTCTGCCGAGCAGTAACGCTTCCCGGGAGAGCACCTGGCTTGCGCCGATAAGTTTGAGGTAGTCGTGTTGATCTCCCTTGCCGGTGACTGCGGTCACTTCGTAACCTGCTCCGTGGAACAGATTGACCGCAAGGCTGCCCACTCCGCCGGTTGCCCCCGTGACCAGGATGGATCCCATCTCCGGCTGCTGTCCGTTGCTCTCCATGCGGTGGAGGGCCAGTGCTGCGGTAAATCCGGCGGTGCCGAGTGCCATGGCCTGATAGGGGCCAAGATTATCCGGCAAAGGCACAGCCCAGTCGGCGGGAACCCTGAGATATTCCGCATATCCACCGTCATGAGTAAAAGAGAGGCCGTAGCCGGTGACAATGACCTGATCCCCCTCTTTGAATCGATCGTCACAGGACTGAACCACGTCGCCGCAACTGTCGATGCCGCCGGTGAGTGGAAAATCACGCAGGATCTTTCCAAGTCCCGTTCCCGCCAGCGCGTCCTTGTAGTTGACGCTGGAGAACCGGGTGCGGATGAGGATCTCACCTTCCGCTGGATCGGTCAGCTCCCGTTGCTCCATCGCAGCGGAGTGCTCCCCTGTCTCGCTGCGATGGATACGGAAGGCTGTATAGTTCATACACAGATGTCGGGCACGAAAGTCTGGTCTGTCAATGGTGGCCGTATATATCCTTGGCTGTCCCGGCGCTCAGGCAGTTCGATCGGCTCAGGGGTCAGGTCCTCATAGGGGATCATGCTCAACATGTGGGAGATGCAGTTGAGCCGGGCGTGCTTCTTGATGTCTGAGTTGACCACGTACCAGGGCACCTGTTTGATGTCGGTATGGGCAAACATCGCATCCTTTGCTTTGGAGTATTCGACCCAGCGTTTGAGTGACTCCAGATCCATCGGACTCAGTTTCCAGCGTTTGTGAGGCTCTTCCAGGCGGCTCTGGAAACGGCGCTCCTGCTCGTCATCGGATACCGAGAACCAGTATTTGAGTACGATGATGCCGGAGCGCACCAGCATGCGTTCGAACTCCGGACAGGAGCGTAGGAATTCGTGGTACTCCTCATCGCTGCAGAATCCCATGACCCGCTCAACGCCGGCCCGGTTGTACCAGCTGCGGTCGAACAGCACCATCTCTCCCGCCGCCGGCAAGTGTGGCACATAGCGTTGGAAATACCACTGTGTGGTTTCGCGCTCGGTGGGTGCCGGCAAGGCAACCACACGGCTGATGCGGGGGTTCAGGTGCTGGTTGATGCGCTTGATGACACCCCCTTTACCTGCTGCGTCGCGGCCTTCAAAGATCACCACGACCTTGAGTCCGGAGAATTTGATCCACTCCTGCAGTTTGACCAGTTCAAGTTGAAGTCTGAAAAGCTCTTTTTCGTAGACGTCGTTTCTTATCTTTTTCCGTTTGGTAGGTTTAGCTTTTTTCTTTGTTGCCACGGCGAAATCCTCCATCAAGGTGTAAAGTTATTGTTGCACTGAGCCCGTCATTCTAACGCTTGGGCAGTTGTCGTTTGATGATACGGCTCAAACGAATGATTAAATAGTTTATAGGATAGGCGACATACACAAATGAGGGTGTCGGCGGCATGCGACCCACGTGGATGTGGGAAGATAGAGCAACGCAGGAGCAGTTGCCGAGATGCCGTCGTCAAGCCTACAGGGATGTATATTCGGCGTCCCTTATTTGGGGATGTCGCCTATCCAACGTTCTCCTTAGTACCTAAGTATATGGCACCTGTCATTCGATAATAACAGGAATATCTGCGATTCGGCTGCGCCACTCGGCTGGGCCGGTCTCGTGTACTGAGTTGCCGAGGCTGTCTACGGCGACGGTAACCGGAAAGTCGACGACCTCGAACTCACGGATCGCCTCCATGCCCAGTTCTTCAAAAGCGATGATGCGGGAGGCGCGTATTGCCTTGGAGACGAGATAGGCCGCTCCACCAACGGCCATCAGGTAGACTGCCTTATGGTGTTTGATCGCCTCGATGCCGCTGGGGCCACGTTCAGACTTGCCAACCATGCCGATGAGGCCCGTTTGGCCCAGCATCATCTCGCTGAACTTGTCCATGCGGCTGGCCGTGGTAGGACCCGCCGGTCCGACCACTTCTTCACGCACAGGGTCGACAGGACCGACGTAATAGATGAAACGGTTGTGAAAGTCGACGCCTTTGGGCAGGGGTTCGCCTTTTTGCAGCAGATCGGCAATGCGCTTATGCGCGGCATCCCGGCCGGTCAACAACTTACCCGACAGAAGAATGCGATCTCCGGGTTGCCAGGCTGCAATATCCTGTTTGGTGAGACTGTTCAGGTCGACGCGCCGGGCGTCGTCCGAGGCCTCCCAGGTAACGGCGGGCCAATCGTCCGGCTGAGGCGGAGTCAGAACGGCAGGGCCGGAGCCATCCAGGGTAAACTCTGCATGACGTGTGGCGGCACAGTTGGGGATGATCGCCACGGGCAGGGAAGTGGCGTGGGTGGGGAAGTCGCTGATCTTGACGTCGAGCACAGTGGTCAGCCCACCCAGTCCCTGCGCGCCTATACCCAATGCATTGATCTTTTCGTAAAGCTCCAGCCGCAGGGATTCGACGGTGTTCGTTGCGCCGCGGGCCTTGAGTTCGTGGATGTCGATCGGTCCCATCAGCGACTCTTTCGCCAGCAGCATGGCCTTTTCGGCGGAGCCCCCGATACCTATACCCAGCATGCCGGGAGGGCACCAGCCAGCGCCCATTTGCGGGATCTGTTCCAATACCCACTCCACCAGTGAAGCCGATGGGTTGAGTATGGCGAAACGGGTCTTGTTTTCAGAGCCGCCACCCTTGGAGGCGATCTTGACCTCGATGCGGTCACCGGGAACCAGTTCGGTATGGACGATGGCAGGTGTGTTGTTTTTGGTGTTGAGGCGTCCCCCGGCTGGGTCGGTTACCATTGAGGCCCGCAAAATATTGTCGGGATGAGAGTAGGCGCGACGAACACCCTCATCAACCATTTCAGTGATGGAGATGCTGCTATCCCAGCGAACATCCATTCCCACTTTAAGGAACACCACCACCATGCCGGTATCCTGGCAGATGGGACGCTTTCCTTCGGCACACATGCGGGAGTTGACCAGGATCTGCGCCATCGCGTCCTTGGCAGCGGGAGATTGTTCCCGTTCCCAGGCTTTACCCATTGCCTTAAGGAAGTCTGTCGGATGGTAGTAGGAGATGAACTGCAGGGCATCAGCGATGCTGTCGATAAAGTCATCCTGGCGGATCAGCGTCATTGATAGAACCCTATTTTGATTGATTGGGATAGTTGTTCGTGAGAGTAAGGTACATCAGAGTGCGTGTGCTTGCATCCCCGTTCGGCATTGTGTGGGAAGGGAGGATGGTTTTTGTTCATATATTCAATATGTTGCGTTGTTTTGCATGGATTTTGTTAAACCCTAATTGGATCTTGAAGGATAAAGTTTTTCAGCAAAATGCCGATAAAAAGCAGTGGAGTTATGGATGTTTTTCCAGAGAAGCTGTGGTAGCTGTGAATTTTAGAGTGTTGATCAGGGTGATCCAAATGGTATCTGCGTGCTGTATGTCCGTCAGAGATTCCCTGCTGCAGATAATAAAGTGGGCTTGTGCATCCTTTGCTGTTTCAATTTTTACCATTTCAATAGCAGAGGCCTCTAGCCTCGCGAATGAGCCTATCATCCCGGTTCCCTACCCACCTGAATCAGACCCGCGCAAAATTGAACTGGGAAGAAGACTGTTTCATGACCCTCGTCTGTCAGCAGACAACACCATCTCCTGCTCCTTTTGCCATCCACTGGATCGGTCGGGTGTGGATGGGCGGCAGACCTCAATAGGTATCAATGGTGTGGTTGGTGAGTTGAATGCCCCAACCGTAATTAACAGCGGGTTGCAGGCGAGTCAGTTTTGGGACGGTCGGGTTGAGACACTCGAGGAGCAGGTTGAAGGTCCTGTAACGAATCCCAAGGAAATGGGAAGCACATGGTCTGAGGTGATCAGAAAAATAAGCGCTGACCATTGGTACCGGATGACATTTGATGCGGTGTATGAAGAGGGTGTAACAGCTGACGCGATAAAAGACGCAATTGCACGTTATGAGGAATCCCTGGTAACGCCGGATGGTCCATTCGATCGTTATCTAAAGGGCGAGAGGGATGCAATCAACCAGGTTGAAAAGGAAGGGTATCAACTGTTCAAGAATTATGGATGTGCCTCTTGCCATCAGGGGCGGGCGGTTGGCGGAAATATGTATGAGAAGCTCGGCATTGTCAAACCCTACTACACGGAGGGGACTAGTTTCAGCAGGTCTGATCTGGGTCGTTTCAACGTAACCGGCAGTGACGAGGACCGTTTCGAGTTCAAGGTACCCAGCCTGCGGAATGTTGCATTGACAGCCCCCTACTTCCATGACGGTTCGGTGGCATCATTGGATTTGGCAGTGAGGCTGATGGGTGAGTATCAGCTGGGCAGGCGAATTCCAGAAGTGGAGATTGAAAAGATTGTTGCTTTTCTGCACACCCTATCCGGACAGTTGTCGGAAATTAGTCGGTAATGGCGACGATTTCCAAAAAAATCTTGCCAGGCGGCTACTGGTTGGGCGCGTTGCTGCTGGTTCTGCTGCTGACCGCTATTTACCAAAAGTCTGAATTCCAGGATACGGAATCTCATGCACGGATGATTGAGGGTATTGGCCGCCTGAAAACCCTTAATGCGGAGTTGGATGAAAGATTGCTGGAGAGTCGCTTTGGACTTTCGTCGAATTATGATGCCCTGGTATCGGGGGAAAAGGTATTTTCATCATATAGCAGAGATATGTACAGGGATCTCGGTGATGAAGAGAAGATGGTTTTGGCGGATGCCTGGCAGGGGTTGCGTGAGAATCTGGCGAGAAAAAGAGGTGCGATAGAGAATTTCAAATCAGAAAATGCCGTCCTGAAAAATTCTACGAAGTACTTTCCAATTGCGGTTAAACAGGCATTGCTGGGGCTGGAAGCAGTGCCTGATACGGAAGGAGTAAGAAAACAGATCGTCGACTTGGTGCAAACCACGCTCTATCTCAATCAAGGGTGGAAAGGCGAGCCGCAGGCACGAGCCAAACTTCTGCTGGATGAACTGGAGAAAAAAGCGTCGAATCTTCCGTTTGAAATCGGGGAGTCGACCATGTCTCTGATAATGCATGGACGCTTTATCATTTTGTATAGGTCGACAGTGGATGATTTGATAGAAACAGTCAGAAAGATGGAGATGCTCTCGCATATCGAATCTATCGAGCAGACCTATCTGGCATTTCATAAAAGACAGCAGACCCTGTCAGATATCTTTCATGTTGGAATATTTACGCTATCCACGCTCTTGATAATGTTGGTTATCTATGCGCTTAGTTCTACTTTGTCAGATTAGATCTATAAGTAACTCACTGAATAATATAAAATATATGCTGTGAATTTCTTGGCAATCATCGTAAGGAAGAGCATCAAATGACAAGCACCAAGGTCATTTGAATTACCTGATACGCGCATAAGTAGAATCGATCGCATAGCGGAGCGATTCCAACGTTTCCAGTACCGCTTTGAATCCCATTTTCGAAGCAAGACGAGGTCGGTGTTTCAACCGGTCACACACTATCTCAAAGGCCTGATGCAAGCGCAGAGAAAGAACATGGAACGCATGGAAGAGGTGGTTGCAGGCGCAGATGATCAGCGTCTCCAGCATATGCTCACCGAGTCCCCGTGGGATCATCGTGCGGTGTTAGACCAAGTGGCGCTGGAAGCCGATCAATGGCTGGGTGGAACCGCGGATACCTGTCTGTTGCTCGATGAGAGTGGCCTTGCCAAGAAGGGTAAACATTCAGTGGGGGTTAAACGCCAATGGAATGGCCGCCAGGGCAAGGTGGATAACTGCCAGGTTGGTGTATTCGCAGCACTGGGTAAAGGGCACTTGTCCACGCTGATAGATGAACGTCTCTATCTACCCAAAGAGTGGGTATCGAACCCGGCTCGCTGTCGCAAGGTGGGTATCCCGGAAGTTGAACGGAAACATCAAAGCAAGTCAGAGTTGGCGCTGGAGATGGTGCGTCATCAGAGGACGCTTGGCCTGCGTTTTGCCTGGGTGGGTGCAGATGGGGGATACGGGAAGGATCCGGCTTTTCTGAGGGGTTTGGAGGCGATGGGTGAAACCTTTGTGGTGGACATCCACAAAGACCAACAGGTCTACCTGGAAGATCCACAGCCGTTCATACCGGAGAGCACGACAACGCGCGGTCGTCGTCGAAGTCGTCTGCAAGCCCAGGCAGCCCGTCTGCGCGTTGACCAGTGGCTCAATGAGCAACGGGACAGCGAGTGGCAGCAAGTGGTATTACGGGATAGCAGCAAGGGCAAACTGCGCGTCGAGATCCTGCATCATCGGGTTTGGCTTTGGGATGGAAAAGAAGCCCAGGCACATCAATGGCACCTGATTGTACGACGAGAGGTCAATTCACCGGAGACGATTAAATACACCTTGTCGAATGCACCGGAAGAAACGCCATCCCATTGTCTTGCAAAGATGCAGGCGCAGCGGTTCTGGGTTGAGCGTTCGTTCCAGGATGGTAAGAGTGAATCAGGTCTTGCTGATTATCAGGCCCGTAAATGGAAATCCTGGCATCACCATATGGCCTTGGTCATGATGGCGATGTTATTCATGCTCGAAGAGCGAATTGTGCAAAAAGATGATCACCCCTTACTCAGTTGTTCAGACATCGAATCGCTATTGCGTGCCTTCCTGCCACGGCGAGATATTGAACGCGATGAAATACTACGGCAAATGACGAAACGGCATCGTAAACGACAAGCGGCTATCGACTCCCAATATCGAAAACAGACGCTGGAACAGTCGGTTGCCGGGTGATGGAATCTGACAAAGTAGAATTAGTCGGCTTAATAATACTCGCGACAAGTTACAGGAGACGGTGAGGAATCTCGATTTTCAGAAATATGCGCTTGATCAGCACGCTATTGTCAGTGTCTCTGATGTAAAAGGCCGAATAACTTATGTTAATGACAAGTTTTGTCAGATATCCGGGTACAGCCGTGAAGAGTTGCTGGGGCAGAATCACCGGATTGTGAAATCGGATGCTCATCCGGCCGAATATTTTCAGGATATGTGGAGAACTATTGCCAAAGGAGATGTGTGGCGGGGAGAAACAAAAAATATCAGTAAGAACGGGCATTACTATTGGGTGAAAAATACTATTGTTCCATTTCTTAATGAACAAGGTAAGCCTTTTCAATATATATCCATACGAACGGATATTACTCAGCGCAAGGCGATTGAGGCGGCAGTGGATGAGAGCCGCCGATTCATGACGAGTATTACCAACGCAATGGGGGAGGGCGTTTATGCGCAGGATAAGGAGGGTCGTTGCACCTTCTTGAATCCAGAGGCTGAGCGTCTGCTTGGGTGGAAATTCCAAGCGCTGAAAGATAGAAACTTTCATGATGCCGTTCATTTTCATGATCAACAGGGAGGACGCGTAAGCAAGGGGGAATGTCCAGTATCGAAACAGGTTCATCAAGAAGAGGTCTTTCGGTCTGAAGATGGTCTCTTTACTCGTAAGGATGGAACAGTATTTCCTATTGCCATCACGGCAGTTCCTATCGTCGAACATGGAAAGGTCGCTGGCTCGGTTGGAGTTTTCAGGGATGTTTCAGAGCGCAAGGTTGTTGAAGACGCACTGCGTTCGAGCGAAGAGCGGTTTCGTCAGGTTGCGCATACTGCAAATGACGCCATCATAAACATTGACGAAATGGGAAATATCGTTTTCTGGAATAAGGCGGCTGAACTGATCTTTGGCTTTTCAGAAGACGAAATGCTTGGCCATCAAGTGGACAGGATTATTCCAAAGCACCTGCAAGAATCACATAACACTGGTTTTCAGCGCGCCGTTCAGAGTGGCGAGCTTATAAGTGGAGGCAAGGTCTTGGAGCTTCCTGCAGTGCGGAAGGATGGAGAGCATATTCTGACAGAGGTCACGCTGTCTACATGGAGTTCTACTGATGGACGTTTTTTTACCTCGATGGTGCGTGACATCACTGAACGCACAAAAATGCTGCAGGAGCTTGGTACTGCGATTGACAGAGCAGAAGAGGCTAATCGCGCAAAGAGTGAATTTCTCGCCAATATGAGTCATGAGATCCGTACGCCGATGAACGCGGTGATTGGCCTGAGTCATCTTGCATTGCAGACGGAGCTCAGCAATGATCAACAAAATTATTTGTCGAAGATCCAGGCCTCCGGAAAGGCGCTGCTTGGCATCATTAACGATATTCTCGATTTTTCCAAGATTGAAGCCGGTGAGTTGAAGCTGGAACACACCAGTTTTCTGCTTGATGATGTGTTTGAACACGTCTATTCCGTCTCCAGTCTTATTGCTGAAGAGAAGGGTTTGGACCTGATCTTTCACCCGAATTCCCAACTGCCACATCGTTTTGTGGGAGACCCGCTGAGGCTTGGGCAGGTGCTTACCAACCTTGTCGGCAATGCACTTAAGTTTACCGATATTGGAGAGGTTGAAATCTCTACCCGGGAGATTTCACATGAAGGGGACAGTCTATTGCTCCGCTTGGAGGTTAAGGATACGGGGATTGGCTTGACAGCCGAACAGACTAATAAGCTATTTCGTTCATTCTCACAGGCTGATGCATCCACAACCCGACGCTTTGGTGGGACAGGACTAGGTCTTGCCGTAAGTAAAAGTCTGGTCGAAATGATGGGGGGGAAATAGGTGTAGAGAGTGAACAGGGTACAGGCAGCACTTTTTCTTTCACTGTGCGTCTCAAAGTTGCTGAGGATTCACCCGTTGGCCATAAAGGATTGAGATTTGGTCAATCCGGTGGAGAACGGGAAGCACACAGCCCTGTCCGCGATGTTGAAGCGATTCAGGGCATTCTGGGTGCTCGTGTGCTGCTGGTTGAAGATAATGCAATCAATCAGATGGTTGCCCGGGAGTTACTAGAGGGTTTTGGTCTGAAGGTAGTGGTTGCAGGAAACGGGCTGGAAGGGTTGGCTGCTCTGGAACGAGATGTTTTTGATCTTGTGTTGATGGATGTTCAAATGCCGGGGATAGATGGTTATGAGACCAGCCGTCGCATCCGTAAAGTGGAAGCAAATAATGATCTGCCCGTCGTGGCGCTGACGGCCCATGCGATGGCAGGAGATAGGGAGAAGAGTCTTGATGCGGAGATGGACGACCATTTGACCAAGCCTATCGACCCCGATGAGCTGTTTGATGTCCTGGTGAAATGGATCAATCCGGTACATCGGGGTGGTGTTTTGTCGCAAACAAAAACGACATCGGCAGCGCGACTCCCAGCGCAATTGTCAGGTATCGACCAGCAAGCGGGTTTGCGTGTCGTTGGTGGCAATCACGAGATCTACCTCGATCTCTTGCGGCGATTCCATAGAGACAATCTTGAAGCCTCGGTAAGGCTGACAGGGTTGCTGGAACATAATCGTGATGAGGCAAAACATGTCGTACATAACATCAAAGGCACAGCGGCCACTATTGGGGCCTTTAAACTGTCGGAAGCGGCTTCAGGTCTTGAACTGGCGTTAAGAAAAGGTGAGGCGGATGTCGAATCTTTTCGGCTTCAGATTAAAGATTCGTTATCGGACGTGCTTTCCGGATTGTCGGGACTGGAGTCCGTGGAGCAGGAGCAGCAGAATACGGGAGGCCGCCTGCCGGATATGCAACACACTCAGTCACTGGTGGATGAGTTGACCGCGATGCTGAAGGAGGGGGATCTTCAAGCCCTGATCATCGCTGAACAGTTGGCAGACTCTCTTGTAGAGACATCGGTGTCAGAGGATATCAGAGCACTCCAGGAGAAAATATCTGAATTTGATTTCGAGCAATCATTACATATCCTGCAGCGTCTGGTTGATGGGATTGAGAAGGCTGCAAAAGCGGATTAGTTTCTCAGTTTCGTACCCGCCTATACCTGCAACATCAGCCGTGCCGGCTCCTCCAGATTCTCTTTGATATTGACCAAAAACTGCACCGCATCCTTGCCGTCGATGATTCTGTGGTCGTAGGAGAGTGCGAGATACATCATAGGGCGTATGACGATTTCGCCATTTTCCACAACCGGCCTCTCCTGAATGGCATGCATCCCCAGGATTGCGCTTTGGGGGGGGTTGATGATTGGTGTGGAGAGCATGGAGCCGAAAACCCCGCCGTTGGTGATTGAGAATGTTCCTCCGGTGAGTTCTTCGTAACTCAGGGTCCCTTCCATCGCTTTTTCACCAAAGTTGCGGATCTGCTGCTCTATTTCGGCAAAACTGAGTTGATCGGCGTCCCGAAGGATCGGCACCACCAGGCCGCGGGGTGAAGAGACCGCAATGCCGATGTCGAAGTAGCCATGGTAGATGATGTCGTTTTCATCTACTGAAGCGTTGACTACCGGAAAACGTTTGAGTGCCTCGACAGATGCCTTGACGAAGAAGGACATATAACCAAGCCGCACATCATGTTGTGATTCAAAGGTTTCGCGGTATTGACTGCGCAGCAGTTTTATCTCGTGCAGATCGACTTCGTTGAAGGTGGTGAGGATGGCTGAATTCTGCTGGGCTTGTAGCAGGCGTTCTGCCACCCTTTTCCGCAGGCGGGTCATGGGTGCCCGCTGTTCCGGTCGCTCTCCGCTGGGAATGGAGAGAAGGGGGCTAGATGGCAGCATCGGTGTTTTTTTGTTTTCTGTTGCCGGCGGGGGCGTCTGCTCCCGAATATATGCTTCCACATCGGCCTTGAGGATACGGCCGTTCTTGCCGCTGCCTTTGATAAGGCCCGGGTCGATCTCGTTCTCCTTGACCAGACGGCGTACAGCGGGTGTCAGCACCGGCATTGATTCTGCTTTCGATTCGATCTCTCCCTTCATGGCTGAAGGTGCTGCACCGGCTTCCACGATGCCCAGCACATCATCCGTCTGGACGGTGTCGCCGGCATTGAAGCGGATCTCTTTCAATATGCCATCTATTGGTGCCGGCACTTCGAGCACCACCTTGTCGGTCTCCAGGTCGAGCAGGGTTTCGTCTCTGCTGACGCGGTCACCGCCTTTTTTGTGCCAGGTCAGGATGGTGGCATCCGCCACTGACTCCGGGAGTTCGGGTACGCGAAGTTCTATGCTCATCGGTTATCTGCTTCTGTCGTTGTCATGGGTCGGAGAAACTTGTGACGATGGTAGGTCAGCGTCTCAACCCAGGTTAGACAGGCTCCTCTGGTTCATGTCTGGATTGATCTTGCCGCTGAGTGCCTCATCAATCAGGGTCTCCTGCTGTTTTATATGCAGGGGACGATAGCCGACGGCTGGCGCTGCTGCTGTTTCACGGCCTACGTAATAGAGTCTCTTTCCCGCCTGGAGATGGGTGCGGAAACGGTGTTTTATCTGGTCCCATGCGCCTTGGTTCTGTGGCTCTTCCTGGCACCAGATGAGATCCCTGGCCTGCGGGAAGGGGGCGATTGCCTGGTTGAAATACTCAAGTGGAAACGGGTAGAGCTGTTCGATACGAACGATGGCCACGTCCCCCAATGAACGGGTGCGGCGCGCCTCCAGCAGCTCATAGTAGACCTTGCCGCTGCACATCACGATGCGTTTCACCTCATTGGGGTTCAACTTGTCGCCCTCACCGATAACCGGTTCGAAACAGCCCTCGGTGAATGCCTGAATGGGAGAGGTGGCCAGACGGTGACGCAGCAGACTTTTGGGTGTCAAAACGATCAGTGGTCGGCGCAGAGGGCGCAGGATCTGCCGCCGCAGCATATGGAAGACCTGGGCGGGAGTGGTAGGTACACAGACTTGGATGTTGTGGTTGGCGCAGAGTTGCAGATAGCGTTCGAGACGGGCGGAAGAGTGTTCCGCCCCCTGACCTTCATAGCCGTGTGGCAGCAGCATCACCAGCCCGCACATCAGTCCCCATTTTTCACCGGCGGATGAGATGAACTGGTCTATGACAACTTGGGCGCCGTTTGCAAAGTCGCCGAACTGCGCTTCCCAGAGGGTGAGTGCATTGGGCTCTGCGCTGGCGTAACCGTATTCGTAACCCAGTACGGCCTCTTCGGAGAGCAGGGAGTCGGTGACAAGAAAGTTCGCCTGATTCGCCTGCAGGTTTTGCAACGGGATATAGGGTTCGCCGTTGACCTGATTGTGCAGCGCGGCATGACGGTGGAAGAAAGTGCCGCGCCCTACATCCTGCCCCGAGAGACGGACGGGACAGCCTTCGGTGAGCAGTGAGGCGTAGGCGAGGGTTTCACCAAAGCCCCAATCGACGAGCTGATCGCCACTGGCCATGCGGCGCCTTTCCGCCCAGATATTCTCCAGTCTGGGGTGCAATTCAAAATCTCCAGGGGTCCGCAGTAGTTGCCCGGAGAGGTTTCCAAAACATTCAGGCGAAATGCGTGTCTTTGTGGGGTGGTCCCAATCGGTTTTGCCAAATGGATGCCAGTCCACATGAAAGATATTTTTCAGCGCGCAGATCACTGGCCGTGAGACCACGCGGCCCTGCTCCAGGGAGCTGCGATAGTTCTCCACCATGGCCTGTGCCTGCTCTGGCGATATGACGGAGTGGGCGATCAGATGTTCCGCATAGCGGGCCCGCACGGTGGGATGACGGCGGATTTTTTTGTACATCTCCGGTTGGGTCACCGAGGGTTCGTCTGCCTCGTTATGGCCGTGGCGGCGGTAGCAGACCATGTCGATCAGGACGTCCTTGTTGAAACGGAAACGGAAATCGAGTGCGAGGCGTGTGACAAACAGTACTGCCTCCGGATCGTCGCCATTGACGTGAAAGATAGGTGCCTGAACCATCTTCGCCACATCGGTACAGTAGGTGGTGGAGCGGGTATCCAGCGGGTTGCTGGTGGTAAAACCGATCTGATTGTTGATGATGATATGGATTGTGCCGCCGGTGGTGAAACCACGGGTCTGGGAGAGGTTGAGGGTCTCCATCACCACCCCCTGACCGGCAAAAGCGGAATCACCGTGGATCAGCACCGGCAGCACCTGTTCGCCGGTGCGGTCGCCACGCCTCTGCTGTCGGGCGCGAACCGAGCCCTCGATGACCGGGTTGATGATCTCCAGATGGGAGGGGTTGAAACCGAGAGCGACGTGTACAATACCGCCAGGCGTGTCGATATCGGTGGAGAATCCCATGTGGTATTTGACGTCACCGGAACGGCGCTGCAGGTTGGCCTCGACCCGACCCTCGAATTCGGCAAAGATCTCCTGGGGCGGTTTGCCGAGGATGTTGGTCAGAACGTTGAGGCGGCCTCGGTGGGCCATGCCGATAACCATCTCTCCAATACCATTTTTTCCGGCGTGCTGGATCAGTTCGTCCAGCAGCGGGATCAGGCTCTCGCCACCCTCCAGCGAGAATCTTTTCTGTCCGACATAGCGGGAGTGCAGATACTTTTCGATCCCTTCAGCCGCAGTCAGCAGCGTCAACAGCCAAAGTTTGTCATCAATCTGCATGGATGACTGATTGCTGAGGTTTTCGATGCGCTCCTGAATCCACCGCTTCTGTACCGTATCGGTCATGTGCATATATTCAGCACCGATGCTGCCGCAGTAAACCCGCTGCAAAAGGTCGATGATTTTACGAAAAGGCAAACGTTCAGGGGCGGCGAGGGAACCGGTGTTGAAGACGGCTTCGTCCCCGATGTTGTCGAGTTGGAGGAAAGCGGGATCCAGGTCGGGCACATACTCAGGAACCCGCAGTTGCAGAGGATCCAGATTGGCATTTTGATGGCCGCGGACGCGGTAGCCGTTGATCAGACGCAGTACAGCGGCCTGTTGTTCGGCGGCTGTGGGGGAGAGGCATGTCTGAGGGGATCTTCCTGTCGGGAGCCGCTCCCTGGCCAGTCTCAGAAAATGCGCCTGGATGGGCCGGTGCGCCACCTCACGTGAGGATGACGGTTTCAACAGATCAAAATGGTGACGCCAATCCTCAGGTACACTGTTTGGATCCTGCAGAAAACGTTCGTAGAGTTCTTCAATAAATGCGGCATTGCCACCGTAATAGGCGGAGGAGGATTTTAAAAGATCCAGCAGCGCAGGCATGCTCATACCGAAAGCGTGTTAGAAATGATCACAAGGTCGTGAATGTTCACAAAGTCTTGTTGGTTTTATTCTATATTGTTTAATACGATGTTAGCACAGGGATCAGATTCGACAGGGTTGGTCGACGGCGACGGCTGAATGATAGAGATATGGCGAAAAAGAAGTCTAAAAAGAGATCATCCTGGATCGACCTGAATCCGGTCTCCCTGGAGGCCGATGTTGCCTATTTTGAGGCGAGGCTGGAGTTGGTCGGAACCCCGGCGACACACTATCAGGCCGCCCAGCTTAAAGCTTACAAAGCCCTTGAAGTTGCCCTGTCCGAGACCCTCGGGAGGCTTAGAGGAAGTGAGAAATAAGTTTAGTTCCCCGCAGCTTGCTGCGAAATGTTCGTAGGAGCGGCGCCTCGCCGCGATTTGCCATCTACGGAGAAATCGCGGCGAGGCGCCGCTACTACACTAAAATTCAGCGCTGCCAGAGCCCCAGATGGCGTTGTCTGGCCTGCTGCTCTGCAGTTAGGTAGCGGTCGAGCATTTCGCGATCCAATCCCTTCTCACTCTTCGTCCGCGCCAAACCCGACTGAATCAAACGCAGGTTTATGTCCGCCCCACCGCGATAAACAGTTCCAATGATGACCCCGAGAGGGTTAAGCGTTCGATATTTGATAGTGACGACCTGGCCCGCAAGCAGGGAGTGCAACTGCCGTTTGGCGTTTCTGCCTGCACTGGAACCTCTGTCGGGCACAGCGACACCCATGAGAATGACATTCCGGAATTCGCCGCCGTCGGTGGAGACGGTGATCTGGCTGCCGCTTTGTACGGCAAAGACCCGTCCAACAAGCGAGGCTGATTGGGCAGGGAGGGAAAGCATCAGCAGCACGACTGACAGGATGAGGGCTTTGATGCGGTTTATGGTTACCAAAAAGCGCCTTCCAGGTTATTTGAAATGGCGTCCCAGAGAGGATTCGAACCCCTGACTTCCTCCTTAGGAGGGAGGCGCTCTATCCTACTGAGCTACTGGGACTGGGCGGTGAATTATACAGTCGCCTGAAGGTTATGACCATTCAGCTTCGTCCCGGCTTGGGTGCTGGATCCGCTACGCTTGATCCCCTCTACATCTTTGGGTGTACTCGTGAGCTTGGTTTTATTAAATGCAGTGGATCAGGTGACGGCGGCGGAGTCTGAGCGACTCCGCCTCGTGAAGGTTGGTCATTTTTGTGTCACCCAGCGCAAGGGGTTTTCTGGCAGAGTGTCTCAAGCCATTGGGCCTTGAATTGTTCCTTGAGTCTGCAGGGCAAACACCGGTTGAACTCACCGAGAGCGGTGACACTTGCCCCTGCTCCGATCAAAGACCAGAAGACGATTTCCACCCAAGGGTAGTAGAGAATGTTCTCTACGCCATAGGTCATTACGGCGAAAAGTCCGAAGATGGTTGCGGCAATCAAGCCAAATAAAATAGGTAACATGACATAATCCTCTTAAATTGTTGCTCATGGGTTAGTATATTAGCATTTACTAAACTACTTTCAAGTATTCTGATTCGTTAGTGTGATATAGGTTCCTGCTTTATTGTGACGGAGTGCGGGTTTTGTCGGCATTTTCTACAGGATTTTGTCATTTTACTGACTTATATGCAGATTGAATCCGTGAGTCGTTGAAATGCGTACATATGAAAGGGTTGCTGTATCATTGCTGCCCTGATGAAATTCCATCTCCACCAGGCGATTAAACGACGAACCGATGCTCGATACCTCCCATCTTCTCAAACCAACCAGTTTTCCCTCGTTGCAGCGGGGCCGTCTGGAGACCCTGCAGGTCAATCTTGGGCTGCGCTGCAATCTCTCATGCGTCCACTGTCATGTGAATGCGGGCCCGAATCGTACCGAAGAGATGACTCGCGAGACGGTTGAAGATGTTCTGGTCTTCCTGCGTAAGCACCGAATGAAGGCGCTGGACCTGACCGGTGGCGCCCCAGAGCTGAACCCCAACTTCCGCTATCTGGTGGAAACGGCCACGGAGATGGGCGTGCATGTGATCGACCGCTGCAATCTGACTGTGCTGGAGGAGGAGGGGCAAGAGCAGCTGGCAGACTTTCTTGCCTATCACCGGGTCGAGGTGGTGGCCTCACTGCCCTGCTACCTGGAGGAGAATGTCGATGCCCAGCGCGGCAAGGGCGCCTATGAGGCCAGTATTCGTGCATTGCAGCGGCTGAATGGGCTTGGTTACGGCATGACAGGCAACAGCCTGCTGCTCAATCTGGTCTACAATCCGCAGGGAGCCTCGCTGCCACCCCCTCAAGGTCCGCTGGAGACAGACTACAAGCGACAGCTGGTTGAGCGTTTCAACATCATTTTCAATCAGTTGCTCACCATCACCAACATGCCGATCAACCGTTTTGGCAGCCTGCTGCAATCGAAGGGAGAGTTTCAGAGTTACCTGCAACTGCTTCGGGATGCCCACCAGCCTGCCAATATTGAGTCGGTTATGTGCCGCCATCTGATCAGTGTCGACTGGCAGGGCCGTGTCTACGATTGCGACTTTAACCAGATGCTCGACATTCAGCTGGAGAGTGGCGAGGTGAAACGCCCCAGGTTGCGTGACCTGATCAACCACGATATCGATGGTTGGCCGATTCAGGTGGCCGAGCACTGTTATGGCTGTACTGCCGGGCAGGGCAGTAGTTGTGGTGGCGCCCTGGATTAAATGGTGACGGAGTTCCTGCACCCCGATGGGGGGATTCTGTTGTTTGCCAAGGCACCCCGGCCTGGAGAGGTTAAGACCCGTCTGATTCCAGCTTTGGGGGAGGGGAGTTCTACGGCTCTCTATCAGCGTCTGTTGGAACGTTTGGTCAATAATTTGTCTGAGGACCAGGTCGCTCCAATCGAACTCTGGTGCGCGCCTGATACCAGGCATCCTCGACTGCAACGCTTTCACAGCGAATTCGATATTCCCCTGTACCAACAGCAGGGCGATGATCTTGGCGAACGGATGGCCTTTGCAGCCGATGAGGCGTTACAGCATCGTGCGTATATCGTGTTGATCGGCGTCGATTGCCCGGCCCTGACCTCCGTGATAGTTGACCAGGCATTGCAGTCGCTCAGGCGTGGTTCAGATGCGGTGCTGATTCCGGCAGAGGATGGGGGCTATGTTCTGTTGGGGCTGCGACGCACCGCTGAATGCCTGTTTCAGGACATATCCTGGGGTAGTGAGACAGTAGCAGAAGCGACCCGGCAGTGTCTGGATGAGCTTGGCTGGCAGTGGGAGGAACTACCCGTGCTTTGGGATCTTGACCGTCCCGAAGACCTGCCCCGACTGCGGGAGTTGGGGCTAGATCTGGATAAAGGATGATTGTAGAACGCAGGGTGCGTCATGCGCACCAGACCCGATGAATTAAACGCAGCCCTATATCTTTTCAGGATGGCCTAAGCTTTGCCGAACGAGTTTGAGTGGTTGTCGGGGCGCGACTCCCCTGACGGACCATAGGTCTTCTGGCCCGTGGTGACACCTCGCAGGATATCGATGGCCTGGCTGACCTGCCGTTGGTTGAGGCTGAGGATATCGCCGTTGACCTCATTCTGTTTCTGGCAGGTTTCAATCAATTGTTCAAACTCTTCCCACAACTGACGAGCTGAATCAGCTTCGGGAAGTTGTTGCAATAGCTGTTCACTCCCCTCCCGGTTGGGCTGCAGATCAAGATGTAGCAACAATCGATTATGTTTTACTACGGCAGTTTCCAATACTGCCATCTGCTGTTGTTTCTCAGCAGTGAGTTGTTCTAGGGGGGCGGAGGATGCCCCCTGCAACAGCTTGTGCTCCCGCAGCAATATATCCAACAGACGCCGACTCTCATCGATCTCCGATTGCAGGAGCGCGGAAAAATCCTCTTGGAGGCTGGTAGGATTGTTCACCTTGCTTTCACTTCCGGGTTACGGAAGTGCGCGCTCCATGAATAATAGATTTTCGGCTGATTTTTCAGGATCGATATTAAAACTGCCGGTTGCCATAGCGCGCTGCACACTCTCCACTTGTTGAGCATCGACTACCGGCATCTGAGAAATTTTCTGCTCCAGTGACTGTAGCTGGGTTGCCGAGCGGGTCAGACTGACGCTGTCGTCCTGGGAGGTGGCTGCACTTCGGATGCCGCCAGTGGAGGATGCCGATGTCTGGTTGGCAGAAGTACTCTCGACTGCGTTTTGCAGTGCGCCTCTGGATAGACTGTTGATCTCGATTGCCATGATTCACCTTTGGTTAGACCATTACTGGAGAAATGCCGAGCGGTTCTTGGTGTGACACGACTGTGTTATCACCATACTCCGTTCAGTGTTTCCCTAGAACCCTCAGCGGCAGGTCTCCTGAATACTTTAGCAATTATTTTCCTGATTACCCCTGAGACTCAGCCACTGAGGAGAGCTATGAGTGTAACTCTATGAAAAAAAGCCATTACTTTGTGTTGCTGATTGTTGGGCAGCAGAACATACTGATTTCTTCGCCTTTTTGAATTTGAAAACCAATGTCGAATCAAACAGTTGCTGTCATTGCGCCACAATAGCTGAGTCTCAGGGGTAATCAGGATTATTTTTGTTTCATTGATTGGTTAGGAATTAAAATAGTTTTGGCGTCAGTCGGCCTTAACAAGACCGGCAGAGAGGATGCGAACCTCCAGCTTCTTTTTCGATGCGAGATTCTGTACCTTGATCAGGTCACCGGGATTACCATTGGACAGCGCCCTTCCTTTTACCCGCACCTGGATGGAACCGCTTCCGGCCAGGATAGTGACCTCCTCACCCCGTTTTATCGTTTTATTTACAACCAGAAGATTGGGTGTGACAACCCGGTCGCGGCGAATTGAGCGTTTGAGTGTTCTGCCTACCACCTGATCCAGAGAATCGAAATGTCCGCGCAGCTGGTGGTTGAGGTCTCTCTCCACCAGCACCACGTCGTCGAGGGTGATGGCCTGACCCCGGGCCATATCCCGTTTTGCCGCCACAATTCTGCCAGTGACACCAATGTTGGCTGAGACGTAAAGTGTCCAGGGTTTTGGTTTGGCGCAGCGTACACCAACCGTGGTTTTACCCTGTTTTTTTGCGCTTGGCGGATTGAAGGTTTTGAGGTCGTCGCCGCAGAGGGAAAGCCTTAAACGGTGGTCCAGCCTTGCCACTTCGATGGTGATCTTTTGCGGCAGGTCTGCCGTCTGATGCAGCAAAAAAATGCGCACGGCATCCTGGATGGATGCGTGTGATTGCTGCTTAGGATCTATAGACGCAAGGTTTGCCTGGCTGAAGCTCCAGAGCAGGATAGTCAGTAGCGTCAATGTACTCCATCTAAAGGTATTGTCGCTGGGGATTGTTTTCATCTTAAGTCCGGGTTGTTTGCTGTCCCAATAAAAATTTAGCAACAACCGTGCCGTATTTATCTAAAGGGGTCGTTTGCCTGATCCGCTACGTTTGATCAAGCCTACGAAACCAGCACTGTCACTGGTTTGACCTGCCAAACTAAAGATATTGCTGCCGCAGCCGCCACTTCCTAGATAGAAGGATAATCACAAAATTCCCGAGAGTTTGATTCAGGAGGAAATATGGCGGGTGTACTGGATGGTGTCGACCTCAGAACCCAGATGGCGGGGCAGAACCGGCTGGAGATGTTGATGTTTCGCCTGGCCGGGCATCAACGTTTTGGCATCAACGTATTTAAAGTTAAAGAGGTTGTGCATTGCCCGCCGCTGACTGAAGTGCCTGGCGCGAATCCTGTCATTCGGGGGGTGGCAAATCTGCGGGGTGCGAATATCCCAGTGATGGATCTCGCGCATGCTATCGGCGGCCCGATGATGGGGGATCCGAAAGAGTATTTTGTGATAATGACGGAATACAATCGCCGTCAGCTCGGTTTTCTGGTCGGCTCAGTTGATCGAATTGTGAATATGAACTGGGAGGATATCCTGCCTCCGCCGGTGGGTCTTGGCAGGGGAAGCTATATGACTGCCGTCACCCGGGTGGATGGTGAATTGGTTGAAATCCTCGATGTGGAAAAAGTACTGAGTGAGGTGCTCCAAATCGAGGAGGAGGCCAGCGGCGAGGTGGAAAACTCCGGATTTGATCTGCAGAAGCAGATTCTGGTAGTGGATGATTCGGTGGTGGCGCGTAAGCAGATCAAGCGGGTATTGGATCAGATCGGCATCGAATGTGTGCTCAAGAAAGATGGCAGAGAGGCACTGCAACAGTTGCAGATCTGGTCAGAGGAACCGGGAGAGGTTACCGACCGTCTGGCGATGGTTATCTCAGATATCGAGATGCCGAAGATGGACGGATATGCGCTGGTGACGGCAATCAGGCAGGATCCGAAGCTGGCCTCACTTCATGTTGTGCTGCACTCCTCGCTGAGTGGGGTTTTCAACGAGTCGATGGTGCAACGTGTCGGTGCAGACCACTTTCTAGCCAAGTTTGTACCTGATGAGTTGATGGCGATGGTTGGTGAACGTCTCCAGGCTTTAAAGGAAGCATCAACGGATTGAAGGATTCGGGATACCGCATTGAAAGCGTCTATCGACTCTCGTGACTATCTGGCCTTTCAGACCTTTCTGCAAGAGGCCTGCGGTATCTTGCTGGGTGACGGCAAAGAGTATCTGGTTGCCAGCCGCTTGAACGGCTTGATGGCGGAGCTTGAGGTGAGCTCCCTGGGTGGACTGCTCAAGCGGCTCAAGGCGCCAGGCCAGAGAGTATTGAAGGTTCGGGTGATCGATGCGATGACCACCAACGAGACTTTCTGGTTTCGTGATCCGGGGCATTTCAGCATGCTGCGCGAAAAGATATTACCTGAACTCGATCAAAAGGGCGGCACTCCGGTCAGGGTCTGGTCTGCTGCCTGCTCCAGTGGACAGGAGCCTTATTCTCTCAGTATGGCTGTGCAGGACCACTGGAAAAAGTCTCCAGGCCGCCGTAATCGGGGGGTCGAGATCCTGGCGACAGACATCTCCAGCAGAGTGCTTGAAGAGGCGCGGCAGGGCATCTACTGCGGTTTGTCCATCAGCCGGGGACTGGATGCACGGCAGCAACAACGCTATTTCATAGCCAGAGAAAACAACAGTTGTCTGGAGGTCAAGCCGGAGATTCGTCAATGTGTCAGGTTCAGGGAGTTCAATCTCAACGGCAATTATGCGTCACTGGGACGATTCGACATTATTTTTTGCCGCAATGTGCTGATCTATTTCTCCTCAGACCTCAAGAAAAAGATTGTGGAGCGCATGGCACAGTCCCTCAATCCCGGTGGCTATCTCTTTCTGGGCTCTACTGAATCCCTTACACAGATTACCGATTGTTTTGAGATGCAGATGGTTGGTGGCGCCATTGCCTACCGCTTGAAATCGAACTGAACCATTCCGGCAACCCTTGCCGCCCGGCGGCGGATGTTTGCCGCTTTTCCTGATTTCAATGTATTCCGGTTTATGGTTTCGTAGGAGCGGCGCCTCGCCGCGAAGCCTGCAGCCTGATCGCGGCGAGGCGCCGCTCCTACGTTGACAATTGTGCGATCAGGAAGAAACTTGGCACGATCCCTGCAGTTTCCGTAGTGAACAGTTTTCTACGGAGCCGCTCATGAATTTCGACGACGCATTGGGGATCCACCCACAGGCCCTGCAGTTGCGTGCCCGCCGTGCCGAGGTGATCGCCAGCAATCTGGCGAATGCCGACACCCCCGGTTATAAAGCGCGGGATTTCGATTTCCACAAGGTACTTGCAGGTGAGATGCAGGGGCCGGTGCGTATGCAGACCACCAGCAACAAGCATATTCAGACCGATAATGGCCTGATCCCGCCGGCCCAGATGCTCTATCGCTCTCCCACCCAGCCATCTATGGACGGCAATACAGTGGATACGGAGCAGGAGCACACCGCGTTTGCTTCAAATTCAGTGGAGTACCAGGCGAGTTTGCGTTTTCTCAACGGTAAGGTGAGTGGCCTGCGGTCGGCCATCAAAGGTGAATAGTCATGTCCATGTTCAAGGTTTTTGATACCGCCGCCTCCGGTATGAGCGCGCAGAGTCTGCGGTTAAATTTAGTGGCCAGCAACATGGCCAATTCGGATAGCGTCAGCAGCAGTATCGGTGAAACCTACAAGGCCCGTCAGCCGGTTTTCAAAGCGGTATTTGATGATATGGGTGGTGAAAATCCAGCGGTTGGCGTGAAGATGGCCGGGGTGGTCGAGAGTAAAGCGCCCTTAATAAAAGAGTATGCGCCGAACCACTCTCTGGCCGACGAAGAAGGTTATATCTTCCGTCCAAATGTCAATATGGCGGAGGAGATGGCGAATATGATCTCCGCTTCCCGCTCCTATCAGAGCAATGTCGAGGTGGCCAGCGCCGCCAAACAGATGCTCATCGCCACAATCCGTATGGGCCAGTAAGGAGTTTATGATGAATTCGATCTCAACCGACAACGATATCTACTCTGGTCTGGGTTTGACGACCCAGGAACCGGCCAGCAACAGCAATGAGCTGGGGATGGATGATTTTCTCAACCTGATGATTACCGAACTCAATCATCAGGATCCCACCAAACCGATGGATAACACTCAACTGGCAACGCAGATCTCGCAATTCTCCGTTGTTTCGGGCGTTGAGGATCTGAACAGCTCCTTCGCTGGCCTGAGTGCAGATCTGACTTCAGGTCAGGCGCTGCAGGCAGCCAACCTGGTGGGTCATGAGGTTCTCGTCGCCACCAACAGCGGCTGGCTCTCCAATGGCGGCAGCGTCAAGGGTGTTACTGAACTGCCCTCTTCAGTATCTGATCTCACGGTGCGGGTGAGCGACGCTTCCGGCGCACTTGTGCGGGAGATTGAGCTTGGGTCCCAGTCTGCTGGACAGATCAACTTCAGCTGGGATGGCTACGATGATAAAGGAAACTACATGCCGGAAGGCGTCTACGATATTACCGCCCATGCCACGGCGGATGATGCGGAGCTCTCTCCCTATGTCTACCTCAATGCCAAGGTCGACAGCGTCAATCTGGGGGGCGCCAATGGTATAGGCCTGAACATCCAGGGGCTTGGGCAGATCTCCCTTAGCAATGTGGCCCAGATTTTCTGAACAGTTACAACAGATATTCCTTTAAAGGAGAAACAGCATGGCATTTCGAATTGCATTGAGCGGACTGGATGCCGCCTCCACTGATCTGGAGGTGACCGGCAACAATATCGCTAACGCCAGTACGGTAGGTTTCAAGGAGTCACGTGCCGAGTTTGCCGACATCTACGCCAATTCCCTCAGCGACGTGAGCAGCACGGTGTCCGGCAGTGGTGTGCGTGTGACAGGTGTGTCCCAGCAGTTTGGACAGGGCAGTATCGATTTCACTGCGAATAATCTAGATCTTGCACTTAACGGTGAAGGTTTCTTTGTCACGCAGAGTGAAAACGGTGACCGGAGTTTCACCCGGGCAGGCTCATTCAGCGTGGATCGTGACGGATATGTGGTGAACCATACTCAATCAAGGCTGCAGGTCTTTCCCCCGGTGGATCCTGCCGGGACGCTGTTCAATACCGGCACCACCACTGATCTGAATCTGCCGGTGGTTTCTGGTGATCCGGGGGCCACCAGCGCCGTGATTTCCACAGTCAACCTGGATGCTGCGGAGCCGGTGCCAGGCACGCCCTTCAATGCGGCAGTCTTTCCGCCACTTGCGGGTAGTTACAACCACTCCACTGCAACCACCATCTACGACTCCCTGGGTGCATCCCATACGATGTCCATGTATTACGTAAAGGAGGCGGCAAACCCCAACCAGTGGAGTGCATATACCTTTGTAGACAATGCAAATGTTCCGGCATTGGATGGCAGTCCTGAAGCGGATCTCCGTTTCGATACCAGCGGCCTGCTGATATCCGGTGCCGGGGATGTGGATGCCACCGGGCAGGTGACCATGAGTGCATTCACCCCTGCGGTGGGTGCGGCGCCGATTACCGGTATGACCTTCGACTACAGTAATGCCACCCAGTTTGGTGCGGGCTTTGCAGTGAATGAACTGACCCAGAACGGCTTCACCTCGGGCACCCTGAGTGGGGTGGATGTAGACGCCAATGGCGTGGTTTTTGCCCGCTTTACCAACGGCCGCTCAGAGGCCTTGGGCAAGGTGGCGCTGGCCCACTTCAATAACGAGCAGGGACTGCGGCAGGCTGGTGATACCAGTTGGGTGGAATCCTTTGCCTCAGGCGATGCGCAGTTGGGTGAGGCTGGTTCTGCCGGAATCGGTGTTATCCAGTCCGGTGCATTGGAGAACTCGAATGTGGATATTGCCCAGCAGTTGGTCAACCTGATTACCGCGCAACGTAATTTTCAGGCCAACGCGCAGGTGATCACCACGGCGGATGCGATCACCCAGACAGTGATCAATATCCGATAACAGGAGTAGATCATGGACCGTATGTTGTTTGTCGCCATGAGTGGGGCCAAGGAGACTCTGCTGGCCCAGGCCAGCAACTCCCACAATCTGGCTAACGTCAATACACCGGGATTCATGGCGGATCTGAATCAGTTCCGCAGCATGCCGGTGTTTGGTCCCGGTCATCCAACCCGTGTCTACGCCATGGATGAGCGATCTGCCATCGACTTCACCAGAGGCAGCATTCAGTCTACCGGCAACGACATGGATGTGGCGATAAAGGGTGAAGGCTATATCGCAGTGCAGGCACCGGATGGCACTGAAGCCTATACCCGGCGCGGTGATCTGAAGGTTGATGCCAACGGCATTCTCACAAACGGCGAAGATTTGCCGGTGATCGGCAATGGCGGGCCGATTGCCTTGCCGCCCCACGAAAAGATCGAGATCGGCAACGACGGTACAATCACCATCCTGCCGGAAGGGGCGACGCCTGAGGCCCTGGCGATCGTGGACCGAATCAAGCTGGTGAGTTCGCCCTCAGAAGATCTGATAAAGGGTGAAGATGGTTTGTTGCATCTGAGAGAACCGGCGGAATTGCCGCCTGATGCAAACATCGAGCTGGTGTCTGGTGGTATCGAAAGCGGCAACGTCAACGTGGCCGATGCGTTGGTAAACATGATTGAGCTGGGACGTAAGTTCGAGATGCAGGTCAAGATGATGAAGACTGCCGAGGAGATGGACAGCGCCAGTTCTGCGTTACTGCGCATGAGTTGATCCCACAACAATGCCTTTTTTGTTATTCCGGCTCCTGAACGCTGTAGGAGCCGCGCCCTCGCGGCGAGGCGCCGCTCCTACGATTTAAACAGCCTTACACTTCCATGCATTTCTACTGACATAAGGAATATGGCAAGGAAATTGCATCTTCCAGATTGAAACTGAAATTACGGGAAGCGAGGAACCAACCATGTATCCCTCACTCTGGATAGCAAAAACCGGCCTGGATGCGCAGCAGACGAATATGTCTGTGATCTCCAACAATCTGGCCAATGTCAATACTACCGGCTTCAAACGGGATCGCGCGGTCTTCAATGACCTGATCTATCAGAATTTTCGCCAGGTGGGCGCCCAGTCATCCGAGACCACCGAACTGCCTTCAGGCCTGATGGTCGGCACCGGTGTCAGGGTCGTGGCGACACAGAAGCAGCACAGCCAGGGCAATATCGTGCAGACCGGCAATTCGCTGGATATGGCCGTTCAGGGCAAAGGCTATTTCCAGCTCCTGCATCCGGACGGCAGCATTGTCTACAGTCGGGACGGTACCTTCAGCCTTACGGCAGATGGAGTGGTGGTGACGCCGAATGGTTACGAGCTGCAACCTGCGATGACGGTGCCAACTGATGCCACCAGCATTACGGTGGGCTCCGATGGCGTGGTCTCTGCGCTGCAGTCAGGCAATACCACGCCAACCCAGATCGGGCAGATCGAACTGGCATACTTTGCCAATCCCCAGGGCCTGGCCCCTATCGGCGACAACCTGTTCCGTGAAACGAATGCCAGCGGCGGCGTCAATACTGCGGTACCCGGCACCGACAGTACCGGCACTCTCATTCAGGGTGCGCTGGAGAGTTCCAATGTAAACGTAGTGGAGGAGCTGGTGAACATGATCGAGACCCAGCGGGCCTACGAGATGAACTCCAAGGCGATCTCCACGACCGATGAAATGCTGGCCTATGTGAGCAACCAGCTTTAAGGATGAGTGAGACGATGCAAGTGCTTCTCTTTCGACTGATGCCACTGTTGCTGGGACTGACGCTGCTTTCCGGTTGCCAGACCCAGGGGCCGGTGCGGGATATCAACTATGCACCGGTGCGCCCGGTGGCGCCGCCGCCAATGCCCCAGGGTAACGGCTCCATCTTTCAAAATGGCCATGAGGTTTCATGGTTCGAGGATTTGCGCGCGCGCCGGGTCGGCGATCTCTTGACGGTGACGCTGTCAGAAAACACTTCCGCCAATAAATCGGCCAAGACCAACGCCAAGAAGAGTACGAAGAATGATATAGGCAATCCCACGATCCTCGGCTCCACAGTGCAGTTCAGCGCGCCGGGCGTCATCCCGTTGGCCAGCAATGATAACAATTCATTGGCTTTCGGTACCTCTTCCGCCAACGACTTCAAGGGAGAGGGCAGTTCATCCCAGAGTAATGCGCTGACCGGCAATATCACGGTGACCGTGATCGAGGTATTGCCCAATCGTAATCTGATGATCCGGGGCGAAAAGCGCATCGGTATCAATCAGGGAAACGAATATATCCGCCTCTCCGGCATCGTGCGTCCGATGGATATCACGCCGGAGAATACTGTCGAGTCGACCCGTATAGCCGACCCGACCATTATCTACGTGGGTGACGGCGCCCTCGCGGATACCAGTTCCATGGGCTGGCTGGCGCGTTTCTTCAACAGTGCTTTGATGCCTTTCTAATCGATGTGGTGAGTAAAATGACCCTGCAAAGAACTTTATTCCGCAATGGAACCCTGCTGCTGATAGCTGCCGCATGGTTGATTGCCACTCCGGTGGCTGCCGAACGAATCAAGGATCTCACCTCCATCTCGGGAGTACGCCTCAATCAGCTGATCGGCTACGGCCTGGTGGTGGGATTGAATGGCACCGGTGACAAGGACACCGACTCGCCGTATACCCTCAACAGTCTGCGCAATATGTTGACCCAGTTCGGGGTGCAGATCCCGCCTGGGGTCAAGATCAAACCCAAGAATGCGGCGGCAGTTATCGTGCACGGCAATCTGCCCCCTTTCAGCAAGATCGGTCAGGAGATCGACGTCACGGTCTCATCCCTGGGTAATGCCCAGAGTTTGCGTGGCGGTACCCTGTTGATGACGCCGCTGAAAGGTGCGGATGGCCGCAACTATGCCTTGGCGCAGGGCAACCTGGTGGTGGGCGGACTGACCGCTTCCGGACAGGATGGCTCGAAAGTCACGGTGAATATTCCCAGTGCCGGGCGCATCCCCAATGGTGCCACGGTGGAGCGCGAGGTGGTAAACCACTTTGGCAAGGGACGCAGCATCACCCTCAATCTCAATGACGGCGATTTCACCACAGCGATGCGGGTGGCGGAATCGATCAATCTGGCCATAGGTCCCGGCACCGCAAAACCTTTGGATGCTACCTCTGTAAAGGTCAACGCCCCCATGGATCCCGGACAGAAGGTGAGTTTCATTGCCATGCTGGAGGAGTTGAAAGTGAAGCCGGGCAGTGCGCCGGCAAAGGTGATTATCAACTCCCGCACCGGCACCGTGGTGATAAACAGTCAGGTACGGGTCTATCCTGCAGCCGTCTCCCACGGCAACCTGGTGGTCAGCATCAGTGAGAATGCCGAGGTCTCCCAACCCGGCGCCTTCTCCGGGGGAGAGACTGCGGTAGTCCCCCAAACCGATGTGGAGGTGGCCGAAGAGGCCAACCATATGTTTCTCTTCGATCCCGGAGTTTCTCTGGATGAAGTGGTGCGTGCAGTCAATGAAGTGGGGGCGGCCCCCAGCGATCTGGTGGCTATCCTTGAAGCGCTGAAAGAGGCTGGCGCCTTGCGTGCTGAACTGCTGGTGATCTGATCATGCAGGTAAACCCGAGCATCTACACCGACTTTCAGGGATTGGCTGATCTGAAACATCAGGCCCGAAAGGACGAGGCGGGCTCTCTGGACAGAGTGGCGAGTCAGTTTGAATCCCTGTTTGTGCAGATGATGGTGAAGCAGATGCGGCAGGCCAGCTTTGGTGACGGGCTGTTCGACAGTGAGCGCACCAAGTTTTATCAGGAGATGTATGACCAGCAACTCTCGGTGCATATGGCGGAGAGTGGTGGACTGGGGATCGGTAAGATGCTCAAGCAGCAGTTAGGTGCCCCGGCGCAGGCGCAGGGAGAGGCCGGTTTCGGCCTTGATCTCTATCGCAACAGGACGACCGTGGCTGCAGTACCTTTGCCGCAGCTGAAGTCCCTTGCTCCCTCTCCGGTTGAATTGCCGCAGACCCCGGCAACCCCGGAAACTGCCCTCAATATAGATTCTCCAGAAACCTTCGTGCAGGGTTTGTGGCAACCGGCGGCGGATGCGGCGGCCTCACTGGGGCTGGAGCCGCAGGCCTTGCTGGCCCAGGCGGCATTGGAGTCGGGCTGGGGTGGTCATGTGATGCAGGCTGGCGATGGTCGCAGCAGCCACAATCTTTTTGGCATCAAGGCGGATCAGCGTTGGGACGGTGACCGGGTCAGGGTCGAGACCCTGGAGTATGTCGATGGCGTGGCGGTAAAACGCCGCGAGTCATTCCGGGCCTATGACTCCTTTGATGAGAGTTTTCAGGATTATGTGGCCTTTCTGCGGAAAAGCCCCCGTTATGCAGAGGCGTTGGGGAATACCAACGATAGCCAAGCCTATTTCGGTGCGCTGCAGCAGGCGGGTTATGCCACAGATCCGGCTTATGCCGAGAAGATCATGCGGGTGATGCAGGGTAGCGAGATGAAGCAGGCGGTGGCGGGACTCAAGGAGTCAGTCCACAGGCCGATATAAAGTTTCGAGTGTTTCCGTACGGAATTCCGGCGGATGTGAGGTAAATGAGATGAGCGGTATTCTGTCGATTGGTGTTTCTTCCCTGCTGAGTAATCAGCAGGCGTTGAATACCGTTGGCCACAACATCGCCAACGTCAACACTGAGGGCTACAGCCGTCAGCAGGTGGACTTTTCGACCCGCAATACCGGCTATAACACAACCGGCTGGAACGGTTCAGGTGTCCAGTTGGCCGGTATCGACCGTCAGTACGATAACTTTCTCTCCACTTCGGTCAGGCGCAGTCAGTCCGCCACGGAAGAGCTTGATGTCTACTACAACTCCGCCTTGCGGCTGGACAATCTGGTGGCCGATTCGGCGCTCGGTATGGGACCGGCCATGCAGGACTTTTTTGATGCCGTCCAGGGGCTGGCTGATGATCCTTCAGCAGTCCCGGCACGCCAACTGGTATTGGCGGAAGCTGAATCACTGGTGGATCGGTTTCACTATATCGACGGTGAGATAGAGGCGGTGCGCAGCCGCCTGAACGATCAACTCGACTTTGCGGTCGATGAGGTCAATCGCCTGGCTACATCCATCGCAGAACTCAATGTGAAGGTGGCAAACGCCTCTAACAGTGGACTCTCAGCGCTGCCGAATGATCTGCTGGATCAGCGTGATCAGATGCTCGATGAGTTATCAAAACTGGTCGACATACAGGTGCTCGAACAGAATAACGGTTCCATGAATGTCTTTATCGGCAAGGGACAGGCGCTGGTGATGGATACCCAGGCGGCGACGCTGTCAACTCAGAACAGCAATGGTGATCCGGACCAGCGGGATCTGGTGTTTACCACTGCTTACGGTACCCAAGTGGTTACCGACCATATTACCGGCGGTCAACTGGGTGGTCTGCTCGGTTTTCGCGACGACATTCTTGATCCTGCGCAGAATCGTCTGGGGCTTGTTGCTCTGGGCATCGCAGACGAATTGAACAGCCAGCACGCGTTGGGGCTAGATCTGGATGGATTGGCCGGTGCCGATCTGTTTTCCCTGGGCAGCGTCGAAATTCTTCCCAATGCCGGCAATGCGGGTGGTGCGGTGAGCGCCACCTATACCAATGTGGGAGATCTGACCGCCAGCGATTACACGCTGCAATATACGGCACTGAATACCTACACACTAACGCGCCAATCCGATAATCAGACGTTCAACATCAACACTGGAGGCGCCTCGCCCTTTACCTACGATCAGGACGGATTCTCGTTGAGTATTGATTCGGCAGGTGTTGCGGTAGGTGACAGTTTTCAGATACGTCCCACCCGCGACGGCGCGGATGGTTTTGATCTGTTGATTCACGATACGGACAAACTGGCAGCTGCCAGCCGCCTGTCGAGCCAGCCCCTTACCGATGCCAACGGCAATCCTGCCAACGGCGGTGATGCGGTAATGAGCCAGCCGGTGGTTTCGAATACGAATGGACTGCCTTACGGTGCCGCGATGCAGTTCACCTTTGTCGCTGATGTGGATGGTGCGGGCAATCCGGGTTTTACCGTTGCCAACGGGCCAGTAGGCGCGCCCAATGATTACATCCTCTATGACCCGGTCACAGAAAGTACCGGCAAGTCTTTTCCGGTGACGGCCAAGGTTAGCCAATTCGATGCCTTTGGCGGCATCTCCTTCTCCATCTCCGGTACGCCGGTAGTGGGGGATCAGTTCACCGTGGGCAACAACACTGACGGTAAGAGTGACAATCGCAATGCATTGACGATGGCGGGTCTTCAGGGGATGGATACCCTGTTTGGCGGTACCGCAACCTTCGGGGAGGCCTATTCCCAGATGGTCTCCGACCTGGGGGCAAAAACACACCACGCTGAGATGAACCTGGCTGCCCAGGAGGGATTGTTGGAACGAAGCAAGGCGGCTCTGGATGAAGTGTCCGGGGTCAATCTCGATGAAGAGGCGGCCAAGCTGGTGCAGTTCCAGCAGGCCTATCAGGCATCGGCTCAGGTAATTTCGGTGGCCTCAAGTCTTTTCGATACCCTGCTCAGCGCAGTCAGGAGGTAATTGATATGTTACGCATCTCCACCAACATGCTGTTTGATAAAGGTATCAGCAGTATGCTGGAGCAGCAGACTAAACTGAGTAATACCCAGGATCAGATCTCATCCGGAAAACGTATCCTCAGTCCCAAAGACGATCCAGCAGGTTCTGCTTATCTGCTCGATCTGAAGAGTTCCATCAGCAAGGTTGATCAATACCAGGACAACGCTGACCGTGCCCGTGCGCGTCTTGAGCTGGAAGAAACAGTGTTGGCAAGCACCGGCAATATTTTGCAGCGGGTTCACGAACTGGCGATCCAGGGCCAGAATGACATACTTACCGAGGACCAACGCAGGGATATAGCCACCGAGGTGCGCCTGCTTAATGATGAGCTGCTCTCCCTGGCTAACACCAAGGATAGTAACGGCGAGTATATCTTTGCCGGTTACAATGCAGATCAGCCGCCTTTCAGCAATCCGGTGGATGGCACCTATGCCTATAGTGGTGACATGGGGTCAAGACAGCTGCAGATTGCTGCTGATCGCAGGATTCAGGACAGGGACAACGGCTTCGATGTTTTCATGAATCTCGACACAAGCACCACGCCACCTCTTCCCGTCAAACGAAATCTGTTCGAGACGGTGCATCAGATCGCCACCGGGTTGGAAGCCGATTCCCCCAACGCAGCGCTGCTGGATGATATCCAGATCGGGCAGGTACACACCACAAATGTTCGGGCGACAGTCGGTACGCGGCTGAACGCGATAGAGGAACAGTCCACGGTCAATGAGGATTTTCTGTTAACCATGAAGACTGCGCAGTCTGAAGTGGAGGATCTGGATATGGCCGAAGCCCTGAGCCGCTATCAGCAAGAGCTACTGGTATTGCAGGCGGCCCAGCAGTCTTTTGTGAAGCTCCAGGGGTTGTCTCTGTTCAACTACCTATAGCGTTTGGTGCGCCATGCGCACCATGCATAAACCACTCCGTCTGCTTGTGGCGGACTCGCTTATTTGTAAAGAAATTCTGCACTCAGCCGATAGAACAAGGTGATTGGCAACCAGTCGATCGGTTATGCCCCGTTCAGGCCTGCTGGAAAAGAGCCCCGCAATGAGTGTTTTGAAAATGTCGATGTTTCATGACGAGCGCCAACTGCTCCTGTCCTCTCTTTTGTCATCCGTTCTGCTATCCGCTCCGGTCTCAGCTGAAGAGTCGCTGGAGTCCTATTTGGAACTGGATCTGGAAGACCTGCTATCCATGGAGGTCACCTCAGTCTCAAAGAAAAAACAGCGACTTAACGAGGTGGCCGCAGCGGTTTTTGTCATCTCCCAGGAGGATATCCGGCGCTCCGGCGTCACCAGTATTCCCGAGGCACTAAGATTGGCGCCTGGTATCCAGGTGGGCCGAATCGATGCCAATAAATGGGCTATCAGCAGTCGTGGGTTCACCGGTCAATTCGCCAACAAACTGTTGGTGATGATCGATGGGCGATCGGTTTACACTCCAACTTTTTCCGGGGTCTACTGGGATGCCCAGGACACCCTGCTGGAAGATATCGATCGCATTGAAGTCATCCGTGGTCCCGGTGCGACGGTGTGGGGCGCCAATGCGGTAAACGGTGTGATCAATATCATCACCAGGCATGCGGGAGAGACCCAGGGCGGCTTGCTGGTGGCCGGTGCAGGAAATGAGGAGAAGTCTTTCGCCAGCCTGCGTTATGGGGCTGAAGTGGCGTCGGATACCTATGCCCGTTTCTACCTGAAATACAACGACCGGGACAAATCCTATGCTTCCGACATCTACGGTGATGCGGGGGATGACTGGAAAAGTCTGCGTGGCGGTTTTCGTGTTGATGGCCAAGCCACAGAGGTCGACAGTTGGAGTCTTCAGGGGGATCTCTACGATGCCGATGAGAATCAGAAGGTCAATTTCTGGATGGATCCCAGCGACCCGGCCAATGCCGTATTCGCCCCCACCTTTCTGGCGGCGAACACGCCGGACAAGGTCGACTCTTCCGGCTGGAACCTGTTGGGTAAATGGAACCACCAACTCTCTGCACAGGCCAGTACCGCACTACAGCTCTATTATGACCATACCGAACGCTCAGAGGGGTATATCAAACAGAGCCACGACACCCTGGATCTGGACTTTCAGCATCAGTTCAGGGCATTTGAGAGTCACGATATCATCTGGGGTTTGGGTTATCGTCATATAGAAGAGGCGTTTGATAATACCTACATGATCGCTATCTATCCCAACAGTTTGAATCTCTACAGTGCCTTTGTGCAGGATGAGATCGAACTGCTGCCGCAAACCCTGCGCCTGACCCTGGGCTCGAAATTCGAGCATACGGATTTCACCGGCCTTGAGGTGCAACCCAGCGCCCGCCTGGTCTGGCTGCCGGATGACCGCAGCACCTTGTGGGGGGCGGTCTCCCGGGCGGTAAGAACACCATCCAGCCTTGAATCTGGCTCATCTAACATTGCCACAGTCGTACCGCTTCCGCACCCGTTTCCTCCCGCAGAGATCCACGCCATAGGCAATGAAGACTTCGGATCCGAAGCGCTGTTGGCCTACGAGATCGGCTATCGACTGCAGCCCAGAGAGAATATCTCCTTCGATCTGGCACTGTTTTACAACGACTATGACAACCTCCAGAGTTTCCAGGATATCGATCCCGCAAATCCTCTCACGGACCTCAGGTATAGTAACAACCTCTCTGCTCACAATTATGGCCTGGAACTGGCTGTGGACTGGAGACCGCTGGAGTGGTGGCGGCTGCTGTCCAACTACAGCTTTATCCAGGTCTCCAGCTTTGAGGAAGACCAGGCTCTCGTCGGTAACGGCGGCAGCCCAAAACATCAAATGTCTCTGCGTTCATTGATGGATCTTGGTCACAACGTATCGTTGGATCTCTGGGCCTACTATGTGGGTGATTTGAAAAGACCCAGTATGACAGTGGATATTCCTGTCAGCGCTTACATCAGTATGAATGCCCGGCTCGCATGGCGCCCGCAGAATAATCTGGAACTCTCATTGGTTGGGCAAAACCTGCAGGACAACCATCACCCGGAGTATGTTGGAGATCTCTACTTCATTCAGACTGAGATGGAACGCGCGGTCTATGGCCAGGTACGTGTGGATTTCTGATTAACGCCGGATTGGATGCCGAATGGTTCTAAAGCATGATGCTTGAATTACCCTCACAAGTTGCACCCCAATGGCTGCCAAGGCTCAGACTGTGCTGTCTGTGGCTGTTGATGGTGCTGTTGCCGCTGCAGCTTATTGCGGCTCCCCCCAACACGGAATACAAGCTCAAGGCCGCGCTGGTCTACAAACTGAGTAAATTCGTTGAATGGCCTACCCCCTCGGGCACTGACAAGTCCGGGAGTTTTGGCATCTGTGTGCTGGGTGAGGACGTTTTCGGCTCGGCTCTTGATGCCCTGGAGCAGCGTAAGGCTGCCGGTCGGACAGTGCGGGTTCGCCGTTTTACCCAGTCCGAGTCCATTGGTGATAGCTGTAAGGTGGTTTTTATCAGCAAATCCAAACGGGCCTTTATGGGGGCCATCCTTCAGAAATTGAAAGGCCGGCCGATACTGACCTTGGGTGATACAGAAGGTTTTGCAGAACAGGGCGGCATCATTGAGTTCACCCGTGGCAATAAACGCATTGGTTTCCTGATCAACCTTGAGAGCGCCAGAAGGTCAGGCCTGAAGATTGCAGCTCCTCTTTTGGATTTGGCTACGGTTTTGGATTCACCGGACAACTAAGCAGAACAATGGATTTTCTCAGTAACATCAACATCGCACAAAAGATCAGACGGATGATCCTGTTGATCAGCGGCATCGCTCTGTTGATTGTCTCTGTCAGCCATATGGCCATGGAAGTCGTCTCCTACCGTAAGGCATTGGTTGAGCGCATTTCCGTGCTGGCGGACTTCATCAGTAGCAACTCTACTGCGGCGCTCTTTTTCGATGACCCGAAGACGGCGCATAAACTGCTGCAGTTCCTGGATGCAGAGAAGACAATACAAGGTGCTGTTCTCTATCAGAGTGATTGGCAAGTGTTTGCCTCTTATGCGCTAAATCCTGAAGTGGCAGCCCATATGGGAAAAGATACGGCCGTATTTAGAGAACTGAGCCAGTTGAGCGAGTCAGAACACCGTTTTACCTGGGATGATCTGGATCTGTTGAAATCCATTACCCTGGATGATGAAGTCATCGGCTACCTGTTCATTGAAGCGAGTCTGACTCCTCTCTACGACAGTATCGGCGATAATCTGCAGATTGCGGGATTGTTGCTGATCTGCATCATGCTGGGGGTATACCTTCTCTCATACTCCATGCAACGCCGTATCTCGGGTCCTATCAATAACCTGGTCAACGGCATGCAGGATGTCGCAGATCAGAAGAATTTCAGTCTGCGGCTGCAGCCTGGCGACAACGATGAGATAGGCACACTCATCGAACGCTTCAATAGCATGTTGGAGCAGATTGAAGAGCGTGAAAAAAAGCTGTCTTCCTACCGGGAGGGGCTGGAGCAGAAGGTCTCTGAGCGCACGGCAAGTCTGCAGGAGGCCAAGGAGGCAGCAGAAGCTGCCAGTCGGGCCAAGAGCGAATTTCTTGCCACCATGAGCCATGAGATTCGCACGCCCATGAACGGTGTGCTGGGTATGACGGAGCTGTTGCTGGATACCGGTTTGGACGTGCGTGCTCACCGTCTGGCGGATTCCGCTCATCGTTCTGCAGAGTCTCTGCTGGGGGTTATCAATGACATCCTCGATTTCTCCAAGATCGAGGCCGATAAACTGCAACTCAATACAGAGGATTTCGATCTTCGAACTCTGTTGGAAGACACCCTGGAGCTGGTGGCCAACCAGGCCCATCGCAAGGGGCTTGAACTGATTCCCAATCTGCCACCTGACTTGCCCCGATGGGTTCGGGGCGATGCCGTGCGATTACGGCAGATTCTGGTTAACCTGTTGGGAAATGCCGTGAAATTCACCAAACGGGGTGAGGTGCGTCTTTGGGTAAGAACCAGCGAACGGCATGTCAACAGCCTGCAGATAGCCTTCGAAGTCTCTGATACCGGCCCCGGTATTCCCATTTCGCAGCAGGGTGAAATCTTCAATGCCTTCAGCCAGGCTGACAGCTCCACCACACGGCGGTTTGGTGGCACGGGTCTTGGTCTGGCTATCGCCAGTCGCCTTGTCAAGCTCATGGGCGGCACCATTGAGGTTGAAAGTGCGCCAGGGGAGGGTGCGCATTTCAGTTTCAAAATAGAACTTGAGGCCGCAATAGAGGAACGGTCTCAAACGCCGAACCACGATATCCTGGAAGGTGTCCGTGTTCTTATCGTTGACGACCACGTTACGAACCGGGAGATTCTCCACAACCAGATCATCGCCTGGGGCATGAGGAACGGCAGTGTTGACTCAGGGCGACAGGCGCTCGAACGGCTGCGTCAGGCCGCCGACGGAGATGACCCCTACCAGATTGTGCTGCTTGATTGGCACATGCCGGAGATGGATGGCTTTGAACTGGCACGTGCAATCCGCAATGACTCGTCCATACCCGCGCCACATCTGGTGATGCTCAGTTCGACAGAATTCGATGCGGAATCGTCGATGGCCCAGGCGTGTGGTATTGCCCGCCATCTACAGAAACCTGTACGCCAACAGCAATTGCTGCTGTGCCTGCGGGAGGTTATGGGTGAACAAGTCGCCACCGTTGCCAACGCAAGTCAGACTACTGAAAAACTGAATGGGAAGATTCTCCTGGCTGAGGATAATCTGGTGAACCAGGAGGTGGCCATCACCATGTTGTTGGCGCTGGGCTGCGAGATGGACTTGGCCGGGAATGGTCTTGAAGCTGTCGAAGCTGCTACCCGAAACACCTATGATCTGATCCTGATGGACTGCCACATGCCGGAGATGGATGGCTTCAGCGCCACCAGTCAGATTCGTCTCATTGAGCAGGAGAAGAGGCAAAAGCCGGTTACGATTGTGGCACTTACTGCGGATGTACAGAAAGGCATTCAGGAACAGTGTGAAGTTGCCGGCATGAATGACTATCTGAGTAAACCTTTCAGTCAGAAGCGCTTGTCGGAGCTGTTGAAAAAATGGCTTAAGGTTGAAGTCACGGAGCAAGCGGAAACCGGCGAGACATCTCTTTCCGGGAAAGTCTCAGACTCTCCTGTTCTCGATCCCGCCCCCTTGGCGCAGCTGCGTCAGTTGGGCGAAATGAGCGGAAGGGATGTGTTGGGGAAATCTGTCAATCACTTTCTAAAACAGGCCCCTGATGATGTTGCCAGGCTTCGCCAGGCGCTTGAACATAATGATGCAGAGAGCCTCAGGGGGATTGTCCACAGCCTGAAATCGAGTAGTGCAAATTTGGGGGCAATGTTTTTTTCCCGACACTGCCAACAGCTCGAGACCGCAGCCGCCGAAAAGAATTTGTCAACTGCGCCCAATTTGGTGGATAGCATTGAAGCCATGTTGCCTAGTATTCTCGATGCACTGTGCACTGAAACTGAGCAATCCCAAAAAACCCTCGCTACTGCTACCACGGTTCACCAGAGTGGAGAACGAATTTTGCTGGTGGATGATGATTCAAATTTCCGTATTACTACCCATGAGGCATTGAGCGCAGTCGGTTTCGAGGTTGATGAGGCGCCGAGCGGAGAAGAGTGTCTTGAGCAGGCAGCAAAAAATATACCGGATATCATCCTGCTCGATGCCCTTATGGATAGCATGGATGGCTTTGAGGTCTGTCGGCGCCTGAGGAAAAGGCGAGAATTTAGAACTATCCCCATCCTCATGGTCACTGGTCTGGAGGATATGGAAACCGTCAATCAGGCCTTCCAGTCCGGCGCGGACGGTTTTATCACCAAGCCGGTTAACTACAATGTTTTGAGTCACCGGATACGTTTTCAACTCAGGGCTGCCCGGGACTCCAAGGAACTGCACGAAAGCCAGGAGCAATTGGCCAGCGCACAACGTATGGCCGCCCTGGGATATTGGCGCTGGGATGCAAAGCGCGATGAGCTGGTGATTTCAAAGCAGCTGGCCAAAATGCTGGGGGCCTCCCAGGTTGCCTGCTGTAATAATCTGGGTGGATATCTGGATCGAATACATCCGGATGACCGGACTTTTATCCGCGATAACATCTCATCCGTGGTGGATGGTGCGCCACTGCATCCTACCGATTACCGATTACTCACCGAAAACAATAAGTCAGTGATCGTACATCAGGAACTGGATCTTGCACCGGATGCGGACGGTGTGGTGCTGGGAACGGTTCAGGACATCACCCAGCAGAGAGTATCCGAAAGGCGTATCCGTCAGCTGGCTTATTCCGATGAACTGACAGGCTTGGCAAGCCGGGCCTATTTCTACAAACATCTGGAAGATGTTATCAAGGCAGCGCATCGGCGCAAGGAACGTTTTGCTCTGTTGTACCTGGATCTTGATGGCTTCAAGGATGTGAATGACAGTCTGGGTCATGATATTGGCGATCAGCTGCTCAAGGTCATTGCCCAGCGACTGCAAAAAGTTTTGCGGGGTGCTGATTTCGTGGCCCGTCTGAGTGGTGATGACTTCTGCATCCTGGTGGACCATGTCACTGATGAGTATGACGCTGCTGACGTTGCCAGCCGCTGTCTGCAGGAGACCAACCAGCCGGTGGATCTGGGTTTGCAGCAGATTCGGCCAAGATGCAGTATCGGTATTGCCCACTTCCCGCAGGATGGTGAAAATCTGCAGGCCCTGTTGAAGGCTGCCGACAGCGCCATGTATGCTGCCAAGGAGGAGGGCAAGCATCGCTATACATTCTACCAGCCCGAGTTGACCACTCAGGCCGAGCACCGTTTGCAGATTGAACAGGACCTGCGTCTGGCGCTTGAACGGCGTGAACTGGAGCTCTATTACCAACCTCAGATCGATGTGCAAAGTGGCCGTCTGATTGGGGTCGAAGCGCTGGCACGGTGGCAACACCCCACCAAGGGTATGATCTCAACAGGGGAATTTATCAGCGTTGCGGAACGCATCGGTTTGATCAAGACGTTGGGAGAGTGGGCGCTGAGCACTGCCTGCAAGCAGGCTGCAGCCTGGCAGGATATGGGGCTGCCTCTATTTCAGATGTCGGTGAATATCTCTCCGACCCATATCCAGGATCCGGGTATTGTGACTACCGTTGAACAGATTCTGCGGGAGACGGGTTGGCAGGCCGAGAATCTTGAACTGGAGGTCACCGAAAGCGTGGTGCAGACCACGGGTGAAAATCTTTCTGTGTTTAAAAACATGCGGGAGATGGGTCTGAAAATCGCCATCGATGACTTTGGCACGGGTTACTCCTCCCTGGCCTCGCTTAAATATCTACCGATCACCTGTCTTAAGATAGATCGTCTGTTCATTACCGACATGCTGAAGGATCCTGAGTCCTCTATCCTGCTGGGTACCATCGTTGGGGTGGCCCGTGCGCTTGGTCACAGTGTCATCGCGGAAGGCGTCGAGACGGAAGAGCAGGTGAAGGTGCTGAGTGGAATCGGCTGCGATACCATTCAGGGATATTTTTTCAGCCGCCCCGTCCCTCCGGAAGAGATTCCGGCACTGGCACAAAAACATTTCCTGCCGGAAGAGCGGGATGAAGAGGCGGCTGTTCTTCCATTTCCTATAGTGAATCAATAACAATGGTGGTAGAGAGTGCTGAAATATCCATCTTCGATAGATTGAGCCGCAGGCAAGTCCCTGTTTTGCCACCTGGCGCATCATATTTGTTAAAAGCATTGACCGACGAAAATATCGAGTTCTCTGAACTTGCGCAGATCATCGAGCGCTTTCCCACCATTGCAGGACGTCTTATCGCGCTGGCCAACTCGGCTTGGTCTTCCCCAGTGAGCACCATTACTGCGCTGGAAATGGCCTGTTCCAGGCTGGGTTTTGGTGTGGTCAGAAGTACCAGTATCGCCTTGGCCGTCGCCTCTCCTTTCGATCCGAGCCGCTGCCCCGGATTCAACACGGAATCTTTTTGGACGCGCGCGCTCATGACCGCTGACGCGGCGTCCTGGTTAGCGCCGGTGGCTTCATCGGTGGATAATCTTGAATCTTCTGCAGCTCGTACCGCTGGTCTGTTGCACAGTCTGGGACTGCTTTGGTTGACGGATCAGCTGCCGGATGAGGTGGATCAGGCCTACACGATCATTGAAGAGAACGATTCCGTCTCACTGAGTCAGGCCCTTACCGGATTGATTGGTTTCGACGATGTTTATGCCGGCGGATATTTGGGGGGTACCTGGCATCTTCCTGAACAGCTTGTAACTGCGATGGCCCACTATCCTGAGTCCGCCTTCCAAGGTGGTTACTGGGAAACCGCCACTCTGATAGGCGTGGCGGTTTCTCTGGTAACCGCTGTGCAGCAGGAGACGCCCTGGTCTGCCACGGATAGCCGTCTGGAGAGGTTGGGAATAACAGTCCCGGCAGCTGAAAAGGTTGTCCAACAGATCGATCGACAGTTTGAGAGAACCCAGGAGCTGGCAAAAACGCTTTTCAACGGCTGACCGGGTGAAACGGACTCACTCATGTGAGAACAAAATTCTCGTGTTGACGGGCGATTGCTGGTTTGTTATTCGCGCAATTAAAAAATATTCATTTAACAACAATAGGTTATATCTGTTTTTCTGGCGTCTATAGTGGCCGGACAATTTTTGAAAAATCCCTCAAGTTCCCTTAGCCGCTGCCGTTACAGAAACCGGAAGCGGTAAATACAGTCGAATTCGACAGTATATCCGCTAAATATCAACCTAACGCCCAGGCTCGATGCAAGACATCGCCGGGTGGAAAGGAGAAGCAATCATGGCAATGGTCGTCAATACAAACATTATGTCGTTGAATGCACAGCGCAATCTGAACGGCACCCAAAACTCTCTCTCAACCTCCATGGAAAGACTTTCGTCCGGTCTGCGCATCAACAGCGCGAAAGACGACGCGGCGGGTCTCGCGATCAGCGACCGTATGTCTTCCCAGGTACGTGGTCTGAACCAGTCGGTACGTAACGCAAACGATGCGATCTCCCTGTCGCAGACCGCTGAAGGGGCAATGCAGGAGTCCACCAATATCCTGCAGCGTATGCGTGAGCTTTCGGTGCAATCAGCGAATGACTCCAACGGTGCGGCAGACCGTGCCAACCTGCAGAAAGAAATTGTGCAGATGCAGGCGGAGCTGGACCGTATCGCGTCCACCACCACCTTCAACGGCAAGAATCTGTTTGATGGTACCTTCTCCTCACAGAAGTTCCATGTTGGCGCCAACGCCAACGAGACCATCAGTGTCTCCATCGGTGCTGCATCTGCTGCCGATATGGGCACCAATCAGGTGGCTTCAACCGAAGGCTACAATGCTGCCGCAACCAACGCCCTGGCTGCAGATGCCGATGGTTTGACTATAGTCGGTACCACCGGTTCCGCCACTACCGCTGCCACCGCACTGGGCGCAAGTGCCAAGGCTATCTCTGATGCCATCAACGCCGTCCAATCCTCGACAGGTGTGAGCTCGGATGCCCGCACCGAAGCGACTTTGACCGCCGCCGCAGGTTCTGTCTCCTTTACCCTTGAAGGCAAGAATGAAGGTGCTGCTGTCACCATCGCAGCCAATGTGGTCAGTGCTGCAGATCTATCCGGTCTCGCCGATGCGATCAACGCCAAGGCTTCCACTACTGGTATCACCGCTGTCTCAAGTGGCGCTAGCATTACCATGGTGAATGAGCAGGGTTACGATGTTTCTATCACCAATGGTGCTGGTGCTCCGGCCCTGACGATGGACGGTAACGCTGTAGCTGCAGCAGCCTCCGGTACGGTTTATGGTGCGGTTACCATGTCGGCTCCCGGCGCCTTCTCCTTTGAAGATGCAGAAGGTGGTCTCGCCACGATATTAGGTGCTGCTACCGGCAGCAGTGCGCTGACAGCCGTGAGTACGGTTGATGTAGGCAGCCAGTCAGGCGCTGAGACGGCCATCGATATCATCGATGGCGCGCTGCAGTTCATCGCCGACACCCGCGCTGATCTGGGTGCGGTGCAGAATCGTCTGTCCTCTACCATCTCCAATCTGCAGAATGTTTCGGAAAATGTCTCCGCTGCACGTTCGCGGGTGATGGATGCGGACTTTGCCGCTGAAACAGCCAACATGACGCGTTCGTCGATCCTGCAGCAGGCGGGTGTGGCGATGCTGTCCCAGGCTAATTCTCAGCCGCAGATGGTCCTGTCGCTCCTGCAGTAACGGTAACAAGCCCCAGCTACCGTCCGGTTTCGATTTCGGACGGTAGTTGAACCAAAGTATTAACATGAGGTGAAGGCCATGGCTACGGACATGACAATCACAGTAGGGGCTCTACCGACTAAGGATTCTGGGAAAGATATACGTCGTGCTACGGAAAGTGGCACCCCCCAGCCTCTGAAGGTGGTCGGCTCCATCCCCGGCAATGAACCGGCAGCTGCTACTCTTCAACCGAAAGCGGTTGAGGAGAGGTCTGCTGCTGTTTCGTCGGAAGTGCTTAAAGGCGCTGTCAGCCAGATGCAGGATTTTGCCCAGGTGTTGCAGCGTGAGTTGCAGTTCGACCTGGACGAAGACAGTGGCAAAACAGTGGTTCGGGTAATGGATAGACAATCCGGTGATCTGATTCGCCAGATACCCTCGGAAGAGGTATTGGCGTTGGCCAAACACATGCAGGAAGCCATCGATGTCGCCAGTGCCAAAGTTGATGGTAAGGCGGGTCGTGAGCAATCGGTAGGACTACTGATGGAAACCAGTGCATGATGTCCCTATCCTGAAAATTCAGGCATGGAGATTGCATGTTTCTCATAGAGTGTCGAAAACCAGACAGTTAGGAGAGACCCTCCTATGGGTCTGGTTCTCGATGGAGTGTTTATTGAAGTTTGTGCTGACTTCTGGTCGATATGTCGGTTGAGCCAGCCAAGCTGACGGGGAGGCAAACGTGCCAACCATTTCCTCACCAGGTCTGGGTTCCGGACTCGACGTTAGCGCTATCGTTGACCAGTTAATGCTCCTGGAGCAGGCCCCTATCCAGAATCTTCAGGCCAAAGAGGCGGGATATCTAACCCAGATCAGCGCCTTTGGCCAGTTACGCAGCTCACTGGCATCGTTTCAGGACACAGTGGGTAAACTCAACGGATTTACAGATATCGACCTCTTCAGTGCGAAGAGTGGGAATGAGGCGGTCTTTACTGCCAAGGCCGATAATGATGCTGCAGCTGGCAGCTACGATATTCTTGTACAGAATCTGGCTGAGGCTCACAAGATGGGATCCGCGTCCTTTGCGGATAGTGACACCACGGTTGTCGGTAATGCCGGCGATACTATGACGCTGACAATCGGTACCGATTCGTTCACCGTAGACATCGGTGGTAAAACCCTCAGTGAGATAGAACAGGCGATCAATGAAGCTACCGACAATAGCGGTATTAGCGCCGGGATCATCCAGGAAAACAGCGGCAGTTTCTATCTTACCCTGACCAGTGAAAAAACCGGTCTGGAGAATGCCATGTCGCTCTCCTTTGCCGACAGCGGCAGCAATTCCATTGCCGATCCACTGACGATGGCCCAGACACAGGCAGCCGCTGACGCACAACTGCTTGTGGATAATTCTTACACCATCACCCGTAGCAGTAACAGTATCTCGGACGCTATACAGGGCGTTACACTGGAGTTGCTGTCTACCAGTGTTGATGAAGTGTCGTTGAATGTTGATCGGGACTTCGGCGTGGTGCAGAACACAGTGCAGAGCTTTGTTGATGCCTACAATAGTCTGCGCGATACCCTAACGGCCCTTGGTGGTGGTGAACTCTCAGGTGACGGCACTCTGCGTATGCTGGAGCAGCAGATATCCTCAATGATTGGCTCTAAAGTGGATGTTGATGGGGCCTATAGCTACGCCTCCAATATCGGCATCTCATTTCAGAAAGATGGCAGTATCCAGCTGGACGCCTCTGCCTTGACGGATGCATTGGAGAGTGATTTTGATTCAGTTACCAAACTCTTCTCCGACGATGATCAGGGAGTGGCATATCGGCTCGATGCTCTCGTAGAGGAAATGCTTGATCCTGAAGGTTTGATCAACGCGCGTGAAGATGGTCTTAATGCCAGGGTTGAAAATCTGCAGGATCAGCGGGAGTCCATGGAGTATCGTCTGGTCCAGACTGAGGCGCGATATTTGGCACAATTCTCCGGATTGGATACTTTGATGTCACGACTTTCGGCGACTAGCGATTTTCTGGCTCAGCAACTGGCAGGACTACAGGACTTGAGTTCGTCTCGAAACAATTAGTGATTTTATTTTTGGATTGATGGTGGAAACAGGTCAAGAATCCACGCATCCTACCGATAAATATACTGTTCAAAAGCAAAAAAACAGTTCGAGGATTTTATAATGAGCTTGAATCACAAGCGCGGGGCACAGCAGTACGGTAGCGTGGCGACAGGGTCCGAGGTGGACTATGCAACGCCTCACCGTTTGGTGCAGATGTTGATGGAAGGCGCGCTGGATAAGATAGCCATCGCCAAGGGTCATATGGATCGTAGTGAACCCGAACCCAAAGGCAGGCACATCACCTGGGCGATTTCCATCATCAACGGACTGCGAGGCAGTCTGGATCTCAAGGCGGGTGGTGAGATAGCCGCCAACCTCGATAACCTGTATGAATATATGGTGCGCCGTCTGACAGAATCCAATCTAACCAATGATCAGGCGATCCTTGATGAGGTCAGTGGGTTGCTGCTGGAGATCAAGTCCGCATGGGATGCGATCCCGGAAGATGTGAAAAGGGCGCCCAAGCTCTCCGATAAAGCCCATTCCGCAGCCTAGTGTTCTACTGATGGCAGGAAACCCTGAACAGAAACTCAAGGCAGCGCTGGTGCTGAGCCGAGGCCTGCTTGAGTCAGCCCGTGCCGGGGAGTGGGAAGAGGCACGGAATCTGGAAGCCGGACGAGTTGAGCTGCTCAGAGAGAGTCTTGGTATTCTCTCACCTCAGGGCGCGGAAAATCAGATATCGTTGATCAAAGAGATTCAGGAGATCGACCGGCAGATAACGCAGCTGGCCGATCAGGAACGTCCCCGTTTGGTGGAACAGTTGGCAAAGTTCAAAAAAGGCCGGATTGCCAGCAAGGCCTATCGGCAAGGTTGATAGCAATTCTATTGCGGATGATTTGACCGCCATCAGGATGTTCAAGCCGTAAGAATCAGCTCGATCACCACCTTGCTGCCGAAGTAGGCCAGCATCAATACCACGAACCCGCTCAGCGTCCAGATGATTGCCTTCTGACCGCGCCAGCCAAACCGAAAACGTCCCCAGATCAACGTGCCGAAGACGATCCAGGCCACAATGGATAGGATCGATTTATGCGCCAGATGTTGGGCGAACATATCCTCCAGGAAGACAAAACCCGAGATCAGGGCCAGAGTCAGCAGGACAAAGCCTACGCTGATCATCTCGAACAGCAGGCTCTCCATCGTCTGCAGAGGAGGCAGGGCTCGAACAAAACCGCCGGGGTGGCGATGGTGCAGGTGGTGATCCTGAATAGCCAGCAGAAGCGCCTGCACGCTGGCCAGGGTGAACAGACTGTAAGCAAGGATAGAGACCAAAACATGAAGCGTAAGACCCTGGGAAGCGGTTTCGCTCAATATCCGCACAGAGGTAAAGCGGGATTCCAGCAGGATCGACAACGCTGCCAGCGGCAGCAGCAAGATGCCGAGGTTTTCCACCGGTTTACTCAAGCTGGAGATTAGCAGCAGCAGGACAATAGTCCAGGCGATCAGTGAGGTGGCGCTGAAGACTCCGAGGTTGATGCCGGTGTCGGTTGCAATTCCCTGGTAGAGGAGTGCGCCGTGCAGTGCAGTGCCGATGAATCCCAGCAGCAGGCCGAGCGGCCGCGGCAAATGTCTGCCGGTTTCGCCGCGAAACAGCCGCAGCGCAAAACAGAGGCCGGCTCCCAGATAGGCGGCAATGGCTAACAGCTCAAACAAGATTCCAACCCTGCACTTTAATCTCTCTGGGTTTAATACCCCATCGGCATGCGGAGGGGTTGTTTATTGAAACAGCAGCGATAATCGCATACTTGCCACGGCTTTTAAATTGATTTTGGCTCATGGCGCAGGGCGAATCCAATGCATCGGCGCAACAAAGTGTTGGCTGATATATAATGATCAATTCGATCCAATCAATCTGGAGCCGGCAATCCGCCGAAAAGCATGTTTGATAACCTGACAGAACGCCTTGGTCGTGTACTTACCAACCTGCGGGGGCAGGGACGGCTCACTGAAGAGAACATCAAGGACACCATGCGAGAAGTGCGCATGGCGCTGCTTGAGGCCGATGTCGCTTTGCCGGTGGTACGGACCTTTGTTGATCAAGTGAAGGCGAAGGCGGGTGGCGAGGAGGTGATGAAGAGCCTCACCCCCGGCCAGACGCTGATCAAAATCGTCAACGACGAACTGGTCCAGGTGATGGGTCAGGCCAACGAAAGTCTCGATCTGTCAGCGCAACCGCCCGCAGTCATTCTTATGGCGGGCCTGCAGGGCTCGGGTAAGACCACCAGTGTCGCCAAGCTTTCGCGCTGGTTGCAGTTGAACGACAAGAAGAAGGTCATGGTGGTGAGTTGCGACGTCTACCGTCCGGCCGCTATCGAACAGTTGCAGACCCTCTCCCGGGAGGTTGAGGCGGAGTTTATTCCCAGTTCTCCGGAGCAGAAGCCGGTCGACATAGCAAAGGATGCAGTAACGCGGGCCAGGCAGGTTTTTGCCGATGTGCTGATCGTCGATACTGCAGGCCGATTGCATGTCGATGAAGAGATGATGGGTGAGATCAAGGCGCTCCACGCGACCCTGGACCCTGTCGAGACCCTGTTTGTGGTCGACAGCATGACCGGCCAGGATGCCGCCAATACAGCGAAGGCATTCAACGAGGCCCTGCCTCTGACTGGCGTGATTCTGACCAAGGCGGATGGTGACGCCAGAGGCGGCGCTGCACTCTCCATTCGCCAGATCACCGGCAAGCCGATCAAGTTTATCGGTGTGGGCGAGAAGACCGACGCCCTGGAGCCATTTCATCCTGACCGCATCGCCTCCCGCATCCTTGGTATGGGGGATGTGCTCAGTCTGGTGGAGGAGGTTACCCGCAAGGTCGACCAGGACAAGGCCGCGAAGTTGGCCACCAAGCTGAAGAAGGGCAAAGGTTTCGATCTTGAGGACTTCAAGGAGCAGATGCAGCAGATGAACCAGATGGGCGGCATGAGCGGCCTGCTGGACAAACTGCCGGGAGTGGGCCAGCTACCGGATCATGTGAAAAATCAGGTGAACGACAAAGATATCGGCCGCCTCATCGCCATCATCAACTCAATGACACCCCATGAGCGGCGTTTCCCGGCGATTCTCAAGGGATCCCGTAAACGGCGAATTGCTGCCGGTTCCGGCACCCAGGTGCAGGAAGTGAACAAATTGCTGAAGCAGTTCACCCAGATGCAGAAGATGATGAAAAAAATGAAGGGTGGCGGCATGAAGAAAATGCTGAGGGGTCTCGGCGGCAAGTTTCCCGGAATGCCAGGGGGTGGAATGCCGGGCGGCGGCGGAGGTGGAGGCGGGTTTCCTTTTTAGGTGACAGGCTCCAGGTGACAGGTATCAGGTTCGTTTTGACTTCCCACCCTTTCCCTCCCCGCAGGGGAGGAGAGCATTTAGCAGGGGTGGAGTGAAAAATCTGATAATTTCTACTTGACCCCAAAAATGCACCACAATAATCTGCTGTCACCTGTCACCTGTCACCTGTCACCTGTCACCTGTCACCTGTCACCTGTCACCTGTCACCTCATTCCTTTCCATGCAGGGAATGGGAGTGCGATAAACCACAAAGATGGAATTGGATATTATTGGTCGGACGTCGTTGATCCCGGGCTATAGTTATTCATACAACGGCAGTAGGTTATTCGCCGACTATTTGCGGGGGCGCCTCGGACGCTGGCAATCGCGGTGTCTCCGGAGGAGGAGAGATGGCTGATTCAACACCGAATCGGTGCCGGGAACTCGCACCATCTGTTGTCAATATTTCTGAATTTCACCCCGCTCCGCAGTTAATCCACCTTACCAGGAAGCAGTGGCGATCGGTTCGAAAGGAAATCCCAAAGGGCCGGAAACTGCCGAAGAAAGGAGTGTTTCTGGCAGTGCACCGGCTGGAAAAGGGTGGAGTGATGCTCGAACCCACGGTGGCAGGCAAACGGCGTCGCAAAGCAAATGCCGAGTTTAGCTATATGTGGACCGAGAACGGCATTGAGATCTGGGTTCGGTTTGACCGTCGTGGTTCCCCCTGCCGTTTGTTTATGACGGGTGGAGGGCGCTGGACACCAAAGTTTTTCTGTATCCGGGGCCGCTGTCCGGGCCGCTGCTCGGTTCGCATGGTACGCCGGCGTGGGCGAAGATATATCTATTGCCAGTGCAGGTGATTGGAAAAATAGGTTAAAGGTTAAAGGTGGCCGTGCCATCGGAGAGGCCGAATCTCGTCGTTACTGCGATGGGAAGCTGGTAGGTCAGATCAAGCATAGCGGATCTGGCCTACATCTATTTAAGCTGACAAAGAAGCCCTATAATTTGTCGGCAGCGGGCGGATTTCGGATGAAATTCCGGACTTTTCTCTCCTTTATCCTTTATCCTTTATCCTTTATCCCCAATCCAGACTTCACTTTCTGAATTATTCAGTTATAATTCCGCGTTTCCCGCCGGTGAGTTTGCCGGTGCTTAAAGAATTTTCAAGGGTACAAGCATGGTAACCATTCGTCTTTCCAGAACCGGCGCCAAGAAACGGCCTTTTTACCACATTGTGGTGACCGACAGCCGTAACGCCCGTGATGGTCATTACATCGAGCGTCTCGGCTTTTTCAATCCCGTTGCCACCGGCGGTGAAGAGCGTCTGCGTGTTGAGCGTGATCGCATCGATCACTGGGTCTCCAAAGGTGCCCAGACCAGCGACCGTGTCGCCACTCTGCTGAAGGAAGCCGCCAAGCAGGCAGCCTGATTCCGGCTGACTGTCCGCAAATCACCACGGACTGAGATTCCAAATGTCCGAAGAGATGGTGACTATGGGCAGGATCTCCGGGCTTTTCGGGGTTCGGGGCTGGTTCAAAGTCTACTCTCACACCATGCCACGGGAAGGGATACTCAAGTACTCCCCCTGGTATCTTAAAAGTAAGACAGGCTGGGAAGAGAGAAAAGTCCTGCAAGGACATCGGCAGGGCAAGGGTGTCGTAGCATCTATAGAGGGTTGCGACGACCGTGATCAGGCAGCGGAGTTGATGGAGTGCGATATCGCTGTCCGCCGCGATCAGTTGCCGAAGCTGGAAGAAAATGAGTTTTACTGGTCCGATCTGCAGGGTTTGCGGGTTGAGACCCTCGAAGGCGTCGGGCTGGGCAAGGTGTCTCACCTGTTCGAGACCGGTGCCAATGATGTAGTGGTGGTCAAGGGTGACCGTGAACGCCTGATTCCCTATACATGGGGTGAGGCGATCCGTAGTGTGGACCTGGAAGACGGCCTGATGGTCGTGGACTGGGATCCGGATTTCTAGGCTGGACTGAATGCGTTTCGACGTTATCAGTCTGATGCCGCCGATGTTCGATGCCCTGAAAGCGCAGGGGGTTGTAGGACGGGCCCTGGAACGGGGGCTGGCTGAGCTGAAGCTCTGGAACCCACGGGACTACACCACGGATGTACATCGTACGGTGGACGACCGGCCCTACGGCGGTGGCCCCGGCATGGTGATGAAATATGCACCGCTGCAGGCGGCTGTCGAAGATGCCCGGAAGGCGTCGCCTGGGGCAAAGGTGATCTACCTGAGTCCCCAGGGCAAAAAATTTGACCAGGATGCGGCACGCAGCCTGGCGGCCAGCGGCCAACGGCTGATCCTCATCGCCGGCCGTTACGAGGGTATCGACGAGCGTGTGATCGATCGCTACGTGGATGAGGAGTGGTCCATCGGAGACTATGTGCTGAGCGGCGGCGAGCTGGCGGCGATGGTTTTGTTGGACGCGGTGATTCGCCTGCTGCCCGGAGTACTGGGCGCTGCGGACTCTGCAGAACAGGATTCTTTTATGGATGGGTTGCTGGATTGTCCACACTATACCCGTCCTGAGCAGATAGAAGGCGTGGGTGTCCCCCCGGTTTTACAGGGTGGCAACCATGAGGCGATTCGCCACTGGCGACTCGAACAGGCGCTGAAGCGCACCCTGGAACGCCGCCCCGATCTGCTGAAAGGCCGTCGGATGACGGCGGAAGAACAGACAATTTTAGATGAAATAGGTCTCGCGTCGGGAGATGCCGAGCAAGAACAGGAGCAATAGACCATGAGTAATATCATCGCGGAACTCAACGCTGAGCAGATGGGTCGTGAGATACCGGATTTTGGCCCCGGAGATACCGTGGTCGTGCAGGTGAAGATCAAAGAGGGCGAGCGTGAGCGTCTGCAGGCCTTCGAAGGGGTAGTGATCGCCAAGCGTAATCGCGGTCTCGACTCCGCCTTTACCGTACGCAAGATCTCCCATGGCGAAGGTGTGGAACGAGTATTCCAGACCTACAGCCCGCTGGTTTCCGAGATCCAGGTCACCCGTCGTGGTGACGTGCGTCGCGCCAAGCTCTACTATCTGCGTGGCCTTACCGGCAGGGCTGCCCGCATCAAGGAAAAGATCTAGATCCAACCGCTGTCTTTTTCCGTGCGTTGAAAAAACCACCCTGCTTTCTGGCGGGGTGGTTTTTTTATGGCTGATTCAATTGCAATGGGTGTAATTCCCCGCTCGCTTTCTGTCGTATAAACTACCCCCCATGACATTCTCCTTCTACTGGCACGACTATGAAACCTGGGGTGCAAACCCCCGTTGGGACCGTGCTGCCCAGTTTGCTGGTTTGCGCACGGATGAGGATTTGAATCCGGTGGGGGAGCCGCTGGTCATCTACTGCAAACCCGCCGATGACATGCTGCCTCAGCCGGAGGCCTGCATGGTGACCGGCATTACCCCGCAGAAGGCATTGCTAGAGGGGTTGGTTGAGGCCGAATTCATGGGACGCATTCACCGGGAGATGGCCCGTCCCGGCACCTGTGGGGTGGGGTACAATACTATCCGTTTCGATGATGAAGTTACCCGTTACGGGTTCTATCGTAACTTTTTCGATCCCTATGCCCGTGAGTGGCAGAATGGTAATTCCCGCTGGGACATCATCGACATGGTCAGACTGACCCATGCACTGCGTCCTGAAGGGATCGAATGGCCTCTGCACCCGGACGGCAAGCCCAGTTTCCGACTGGAGCACTTGACCACCGCTAATGGTATCTCCCATCAATCGGCGCATGATGCGCTCTCGGATGTGCATGCCACCATTGCCATGGCCCGGCTGGTGAAAGAGAAACAGCCGCGGCTTTACGACTATATCTTCCGGCTACGCAAGAAACAGGCAGTGGGAGAGTTGCTGAACCTGCAGGCGCGCAAGCCTGTGCTGCATGTCTCATCGATGTATCCTGCCGAGCATGGTTGCATCGCGATGGTAATGCCCCTGGCAGCTCATCCCACCAACTCCAATGGTGTGGTTGTTTTCGATCTTCGTTATGACCCGACTCCACTGCTCAGCCTGAGTGAGGATGAGATCCACCAGCGCCTCTTTACCCCGACGGCAGATCTGCCTGAAGGGGTGGAGCGGATGCCCCTGAAGACGGTGCATCTCAACAAGTGCCCGGTGGTGGTGCCGATGAATACCCTCTCTGAAGAGGCTGCCGAACGCTGGCAGATAGATGTCAGGCAGGGTGAGCGGCATAGGCAAACCTTGCTGGCGGCGGATGGTTTGAAGGAAAAGCTCGGCCGCATCCATCAAAAAACCGCCTTTGAAAAGGTCTCTGATCCCGATCAGAATCTCTATGGCGGTGGTTTTTTCAGTGCGGATGATCGTCGTCGTGTGGAACAGATCAGAGCAGCTGCTCCTGGAGATCTCGGCAGTTTTCCCCAGGTCTTCGATGATCAGCGGCTACCGGAGATGCTGTTTCGTTACCGTGCCCGCAACTGGCCGGAGACACTCTCAGATGAGGAGCGGGAGTCTTGGGAAGAGTACCGCCAGACCCGATTGTTTGAGCCGGGCGAGGGTCCCGGGCTACCGATGGACGATTTCCTGGCGCGCCTGGATGAGATGGAGATGGACGAATCCCTCTCGCCGGAGAAGCGCGGAATCATCCCTGAACTGCTGGCCTGGGCAGAGAAACTGGCGGGTTGAGCCCCTGATTGTAGTCCGATATATAGCGTAGGCTTGATCAAGCGCAGCGGATCAGACGATTTCTGGCCGTTCAAACGGCATGTGGCGGCTGCCGGTTCCGCTACGCATGAACCGGTCTACACTTCGGAACGGTGGTTCCTCAGTCGTCTCCAACCCACCCCTGCAGAGCCGAGATCACCGCCTTCGCCTGATCCTTGCTGGAGATGTTGAACTTGGATTTCGCCTGATACTCGCCATTGCGCTTCTGAAAACGGCGGATGGTGTATTTTTCCTGGCCATACTCCTCTTTGCCCCGGTTCCACTCCTGGAAACGGAAGATGATGGTGGTCCAGGCACCTTTGGTGAGTATCACCTTATCCAGTTCCTTGACAATGTCGATGCCGTCTTCAGTGTAGTTGACGGTAAGTTCTTCGGGAGTCGATGCCATAGCTGTTTCACTTCGAATCGGTTATGTGTGGTTGGCGGAATATACATGGCTTGCCGGGATATTTCATGTGGTGTGAGCTATCACCCTAATGCCTTTATCTATGGAGGGGTGACAACACCAAATTTTTTCAGCATATCGGCGATGTCCTTTGCTCCACTCTGTTGGGCAATTCCGAGCGGCGTCTGGCCGGTAGCATTGACCGCGTTCAGATCTATGCCCCCTGTGATGAGATGTTTGGCGGCAATGCGCTGATCTTTCGAAGCTGCAATATGCAACGCGTTGTTGCCTTTGTCATCCGCCGTATTGATGTCTGCGCCCTGTTTGATAAGAAAATCGAGCACATCGCGATCCAGGCTGCCGACAGCGGCTGTCTTCAACAATAAATTGTTGGCATCAAGACTGCCTCCCTGTTTTGCCAGGTAGGCGGCCGCCAGGGTGCGTCTTGCCAGTATTGCTGTCCCCAGGGGCGTCTGTCCCGCGGCATCCAGCTGATCAATGGCAGCGCCGTTCTTCAGTAGTATCTTGATTACCACCAATCGGCCTTTCTCTGCCGCAACGTGAAGTGCGGAGCGGCCATCCGGGCCTGGAGCATTCACATCAGCATCCCAGTAGAGATTTCGCTCTATCTGGTCGATATCACCAACGTGCACCGCACGGTAGAGATTGACGGTCGGAGGTTCCGGTGTGCTGCAGGCGCTGAGTAAAAGCGCGAAAGCTGAGATGGCGACAAGGAGGAATCGTTGCATATGACGATGTTAAATCGATAGCTGATGACCCTGCAACCTGTTAATGGCGTAAATAGCCAGATGAATGGTGGGCGTGATACTGTTTCGTCCCATGATTACAAAAATTCTCTTTACCCTTGGTGTGATCGGTATCGCCTGGCTGGTGATACGGCAGCGCTCACGACGCGCTGAGGTAACGGCAACCGAACAGCCCAAACGGGTCGCTGCACAGCAGCACAAGCTAGCGAATCGCACTCCCCGGCTGGCAGCTTATGGCCTGATTGTATTCATGATATTGGCGAGTGGTGTCTTTCTCTACCTGCAGTGGCGGGATGAGTTTCGGATAGTCACGGTACGTGTCATCAATTCACAGACCGGGGATACGGTCAGTTACGAGGCGCGGAAGGGCGATGTGGAAGCCCGGGAATTTGTAACGCGGGATGGCCGCACTGTCAACGTTGCTGCGGTTGAGCGGATCGAGACGGGCGCTGAATCCAGGGCCGAATAGTGTAGAACCGCCAGGTTCTGCCGATAAGCGTTAATATGTCGTTGTTATCCGATACCCATTTCACCCTACCGGCATAAGATGGACAACACACACCGGCTGATCCAAACCAGTTACAAGTTGAAAGACTCGGTTCGCTACCGGCGCGCCAAGAATTTTTTCTATGATCTGCTGGAGAATCCCAAGGCGAGGATCCGTCCCTATTTCGACGTCTTCATGATCCTGCTGGTGGTGAGCAGCGTCTGGGTACTGATCTACGATGTGCGTCATGATATGGGAACATTCGATGATCTCTTCGAGTGGGTTGCGGTCACTATTTTCATCATTGAATATCTGCTTCGCTTCTGGATTTATAATGACAGCCATAAGGTGATTCTCAGCCACTATGAGCGGGCTGAGTTTATCAATCAGCCCTTCCGGGCGTGGCCGGCAATGCGTGAAGTGGTGGCCAAAAAGTGGGAATACATGACGCAACCCCTTGCGATCATCGACCTGCTGGCCATCATCCCGACCTATCGTCCCCTGCGTTTTTTGCGCATCTTTTTACTCTTCCGACTATTTAAGCTGTTCCGCTATACCCGCAGTATCAGCGAATTCGTCAAGGTACTGAATGAGAAGCGGATCGAGCTTTTCACGCTGTTCATCTTCATGGCCTTCATCACCTTTACGGCCGCTACCGCACTCTTCTTTTTCGAGACGGATGTGGTAGACGGAAAAGGTGTCGGCAGCTTTTTTGAGAGTATCTACTGGGCATTGGTGACCATGTCCACTGTGGGTTACGGCGATATCACGCCTCATACTACCGAAGGCCGGGTGGTGACGATTATCCTCATCATTGCCGGACTGGGGGTGATTTCGTTTTTTACCTCCATCATTGTCTCCGCCTTTGGCGAGAAGATGCACGAGATCCGTGCGCAACGGGTTTTTTCCGAGGTGGAGCGCAAGCATATCGATCTCATCGTCTGTGGTTACGGCCGTGTGGGGCAGGTGGTGGCTGATCAGCTTGCGCTCGACCAGCGGCAGTTTGTGCTGGTTGACCCACTGGAGAGCAATGTCCGCCTGGCCAAGCAGAAGGGGTATCTGGCGGTTCAGGGCGATGCAGCGGACAACGCCCTGCTGGAGAGTCTGGGTATTGCAACCCAGGCGAAGAGACTGCTCTGTCTCACAGGTGATGATGTGGTGAATGTCTATATCACCCTTTCAGCCCGTCAGATGAATCCGGAGATTGAAATTATCTCCCGCGCTAACCACCGGGAGAATGTGACCAAACTGCGTTTGGCTGGGGCCGATCATACGGTTGCCCCCTATGAGATCGTAGGATTGATTGCGGCGGAGTATGTCGGTCAGCCGGTCGCTTTTGAGGCGATTTACGGCATGCTGACCGGACAGAACGATGTCGGGATAGAAGCGGTGCGGGTGCGTAGCGGTTCCGTATTGGATGGGCGGTGCATGGCTGATGTCGGCTTTCGTCAACGTAAGTTGATCCCCTTTGGCGTTGTAAGGGAGGGGGGTTGTCCGGTCGATAGTTCATCCGGCACCTATGAGATCGAGGGCCGCTGTTTCCATTTCAACCCAACCCCTGATTTTGAGTTGCAGGCTGGGGATCTGGTGGTGATATTTGGCCACGAATACAGCGTGGTTCATTTTCGTGACTGTCTGGAACGGGGGACACTTTGATGGGACGCAGTGACACCCTGATCTTTGGTTGTGGTCCCATGGGACAGGAGGTTGCCGAGCAGTTGATCGGCAGGAAACTGCCGGTCTATATGTACAGCAGCGACCTGGACCGGGTGGCAGAGGTGCTGGCCAAGGGCTTCGATGCGGCGGTGCTCGATTACACCGACGATGACAAGCTCTGCCAAGCCGGTATCGGAGAGTGGGTCAAGGTCATCTTCTGTCTGTTTCCCGAAGAGGCGAAAAACGTCTTTCTCACCCTGTCGGCTCGCGCCCTCGATCCCGATCTGAAGATCATCTGTGTCTCAGAGTCTTCCCAGTCCGGGCAGAAGTTGTTTGCGGCAGGCGCCAGCAAGGTCATAGATCCCTACGAGATCAGCGGGCGCAAGGTGCATGAACTGATCGCCCGGCCGATGATCGTCGATATGCTCGAACACACAGTCTTCGGTAAACACCTCGACATTGCCGAGATCGAGATACCGTTGGACTCCTGTCTCTCAGGCAATCCTCTCAGCGCCCTGGATTTGGGCAGGCGCTACAATGTGGTTCTGATGGGCGTGGTGGATGTCGAGATGAGTGACAGTCTTATCTTCAGCACCAGTGGCGTCGACCATAAACTCGATGCCGGGGATATGCTTGTGGTAATTGGTCCAGCAGTCGAGATCACCCGTTTGAAGGGTGATCTCGAAGAGGATAGAACAGATCAGTTATTGGGGGGCTAACAGGAGGTTTGACAGGGTTGCTGATGCATTTCCTGTCTGTGCCTGCATCATCGTTTGCGGTGTCGTGCCCAAACGTTCCAATACCTGATCCAACAGTGAACGTGCCTGTTCAGGTGTTTCAAGCGCGCCTTCCGGCCGGCTCTGTTCCAGTTCAAAAAGCTGACGTGCCCCATCAACCTGCACATCGGTCGTCATTGGCTCCGCACCCTGGGCTTTTGCAGGTGTCTCTCCAGCTTCCTCCTGGCCTTTGGCTGCAGTACGGTTTGAGTGTGGTGAAGACCCGGTTGAGAGGGTGATCGGTTTGTCGCCATTGACGGGGTTGACCATGTTTCATCTCCTGTTGCGTCGAAAGTTTGACGTATTCAGTCTATATTCAGGTTTTATCACCTAAGCTGCGAAAAACGTGCCAATTTATGCATGATGGAAAGTATGGTCGGCTCAAAATGTCTGGTGAAAGGTGTGCTATGTACAGGGTTGTCTTGAGAACTAAACTTTTTTTTGCTCTCTATTTATTATTTTTTGGGTTGGCCGGTGGGGGGGAGATACAAGCTGCCGGGGGGTCGTTACCTGAACAGCTGACCTACAAGATCTCCTATCAGGGGATATTTTCCGGTTTTATCCATCTGGATATTGCCAGAGCTGATTTGCGTGTAGCCGGAGATACTGTGAAGGTTGCAGGACGCGTTGCGAAGGTGGCTACCCTCAAGGTGACCACGGAACCCTACCGTAAGGCGGAGGTGCTGTTTCCCGTGCGCTACCAATACCGCAGTTGGTATGAACTGGATGGGGAGAATGCACTCCTGGTGACTGAGTCCCTTCAGGCGGATGAGAACAGCGATGAGATGATCTGGTTCGATCGCGACGAGGGTGTTGGGCATAGATATGAAGTGAAGGCGGCTGCCACGGGTGGCGGGAAGGGACCGCCGTTGGAATTACTGAAAAAAATTGCAGACTTACAGTTCTGGCCGGCAGTGCTGGAGGAGTCTCATCAACAGGGTATCGGCAGCGGCGAGATGTTCGATCATTTCTCGATGATGCAGCGGCTGCGGGATTTGGACCTTCAGCCGGGGCAGGTGCTGGATCTGCCGGTGTTCACCGGCAAGCAGCTGAAAAACTACCGGGTGGTGGTGACATCGGAATCGATTGAGGGAAAAGCGGAGGAGAGTGCGCTGCTCAAGCTACAGATATTTTCTTATGATGCTGCTGAAAATGATGCCGGTCAGATAACCTATATCTGGTTGAGTGCGGACGAACAACGGGTGCCATTGCGATTTTATGCGGAACGGGCCTTCGGTTACCTTGAGGCCGTGTTGGAGTCGGGTGAGTCCGGTGGAGAGTCGCTCGGTGGATTCACTCCTGCCACCAATGCTTTCGAACAACTGGACGCGTTTTACTTTTGATCTGGATTGGTGCTTTGATATCTATCAGATCTGATTCCACCCTCTACAGGATCTACGGATTGTCGTTTTTTGCAGATTCGTCGATCTTGAGATGGCTGATATCCGGTAACGGTGCAGCAGGGGTCGGGATTTGGCAATCCTCCAGACTACCTTGCCGTGGCTGACTGACGGAGAGTTCCCCAGTATCGATGTTAGCGGGTGGCGGAGGTTCAGTTTCATCAATATGCGTTCCCGGTGCATCCAGGTGGATGGCACTGATATCAGGAATGGCTTGGGGTTTTACTTTCACAGCACAGTCGATCAGGCTGCCGGTCTCGGCAGGCGAGAGGCCGTAATCCGGTGCGGTGGGAGGTGCTGTCGTTTGGGGTTCTGCCGCTGGTGCTGCCTGCTTGGGCTGTTCGATCGGCCGGATCTCTACCAGCGCACCTGCATCCCTGAAGGCGACGCGGTATTTCACCGCTTGATCCATGTCGATGCCTTTTTTGATGGCCACAGGCTGGCCGGAGAAGAGCCGCTCCAGTTTTTCACCTTCCAGTTTGAATATGGCACCGACCTTGTTGCGAACTTCAGCGGGGTCTTTGCCCTCGATGATCCTGCCGGCGAAATAGACGTCGTAGGTATCGAAGCTCATGGCTGATCCTCCCAGGCCCTAATAATCCTGCCAGTGTACTCCACCCGTTTTCATCTTCAAGCCCGGGCTTGAGAATTGTCATCTGTGTGGAAAAGGGATTGGCGTAGGATTTGCCACTCAAGAAAAACGTAAATTTGTGGACTAGGAGGACTCATGATCCGCAACAAAAACAGGTATATTTCATTCTTCTCGCTTGCCGGACTTCTGTGCAGTACATTTTTTCAGACATCATTCGACGCCGCCACATTGGACGGCAACGAGGTGCCGATGCACCTGGTCAAATCCGAAACCTGCAAAGATTGTCATAAAAAGATCTACAAACAGTGGAAAGGTTCCATGCATGCGCAGAGTACGGCGCTGAAGGACCCGATCCATGGCGCGTTCTACCAGCAGGTGGTGGGTGATCCGACGAAGGAGGGTGTCAAGCACAAGGCCTCGGGTAAATATCCGGTCTGCCTGCAGTGCCACTCTCCCAATGCGGCAATGGACAAGACCACCAAACTCGATGCGGCGCCAGCCTACAGCGAAGGAGTCAACTGCGTTGCCTGCCACACCCTGAAAAACTACAAGGGCATCAACGGTGATGGAGGCAAGATGAAACTGGGCGCCAAGGCCTGGGATCATTCCGACGCGCTTCAGGGACCCAACGGTTTCCTGCATGAGCAGGGAGCGAAGGCAGACAAGGTGCGTGCTGTCGCAGATGATGAGGGTGAGCTGAATCCCCATCTGGGTCGCGATAACAACGGCAAACCCTATATGTCAGAAGAGGATATGAAGGAGATCAACCTGCCGCTGGAAGGCAACGCCGCGATGAAGACCTCTCAGGCCTGCCTCGGTTGCCACGACAAGCGCAACAACCCCAAGGGCGTTTCACTCTGTCAGACCGGTGATGAGTATCTGGAGGGCAAGAGTCGTGAGACCTGCCAGTCCTGCCATATGCCGATGAGTGATGGTATTGCCGATCACTCAATGGGCGGTGGACATAGCACTGCGATGCTGCGTCGGGCGGTTCGCTTCGAAGTCCAGACAGAGAAGCAGGGCGACCAGTTGGCGGTAAATGTGGAGTTGGAGAACCTGCAGCCACACAACGTGCCAACTGGCGCGCCGTTCCGCAATATTTATGTGAAGGTGACCGCGCTCTCCAAAGATGGTGAAGTACTCTGGAAGAACTTCCAGAAACACCCTGCCAAAGAGGATCCCAAGGCCTTTTTTGTCTACACCATGACCGATGAGGCCGGGCATCCTGCCCCGCCACCCAAGGCATCGGCTGTAGGCAAGAACACGCGTTTGAAACCCTATGAAACACGGGTACTGGGCTATCAGGTATCGGCAAAAGGTGTCGATTCCGTGCGCGCTGAGCTTTACTATAATCTGCTTTGGCCAGGGCTGGTGAAGAAGTTCAAGATGCTGCCGGAGGATCTTAAGGCACCCAAGCTGATTGCCTGGTCGGAGAACAGACTCTGACACTGAGTCGATAATACGCCACCGGAACCAGCGATGGTTCCGGTGGACTTTGTCTAAAATACTAATCTGTAGGTCGGATTAGCGCAGCGTAATCCGACATGTCTTTTCGAGAGCCCGCTCCCGTCGGGTTACAGCCTATCGGCCTAATCCGACCTACAGGGCTACAGCATCTGAGTCCTCAGGCGTTGCCCTTTTCCTTCATGCCGATGTCATGTGTCCTGGCGAAGTCCAACATGCGCTGGATCGGTTTCACCGCCCGCTCCTGTATTGCGGGGTCGATGTGAATCTCATTGGCGCCGCTCTCCAGCACCTCGGCAAGATTTTGTAGCGCGTTCATGCCCATCCAGGGGCAGTGGGCACAACTGATGCAGGTTGCGCCTTCGCCGGCGGTGGGCGCTTCTATAAGTACCTTGTCCGGGGCCATCTGCTGCATTTTATAGAAGATGCCGCCATCGGTGGCGACGATGAACTCCTTGTTCTTCATCTCCGAGACTGCCTTGATCAGGGCGGTGGTGGAGCCAATAACATCAGCCTGGTCGACGATATTTTGCGGTGATTCAGGATGCACCAGCACTGCAGCATCCGGGTGCAGTCGCTTGATCCGCTCCAAGGCCACAGATTTGAACTCTTCATGCACCACGCAGGAGCCGGGCCAGAACAGCATCTCCGCACCGCTGACGCCTTGTACATAGTTGCCCAGATGTCTGTCCGGTGCCCAGAGTATCTTCTCGCCCTTCTCTGCCAGATACCTGACGATCGGCAGAGCGATGCCGGAGGTGACTACCCAGTCGGAGCGGGCCTTTACCTCCGCGCTGGTATTGGCGTAGACCACCACCGTATGGTCGGGGTGTTGGTCGCAGAAATCGCTGAACCTGTCTGCCGGGCAGCCTTCATCCAATGAGCAGGTTGCGCCGAGGTCGGGCATGATAACCCGTTTTTCCGGGCTGAGTATCTTCGCGGTCTCACCCATGAAACGCACGCCGCAGACGACCAGGGTTTGTGCGTCATGAGCGGCGCCGAAGCGGGCCATCTCCAGTGAATCAGCTACGCAACCGCCACTCTCCTCCGCCAGCGCCTGCAGGTCCGCATTCGTGTAATAGTGGGCGACCAGCACGGCATCCTGTTGTTCCAGCAGCTTTTTAATGCGTGTCTTGAGTGCCGTTGTTTCACTGTCCGAAAGGGATGGCCACTCTGGGTGGGGTGGAACGTTTATGGTGGGTAAGTTGAGAGGGGATCGTTGTGAACTCATGACCTGATTTTGATGCGATGTTATTTGAATGCTTTTTTCGGTTCTGGTGGCTGGACGCAGGATGATGCGTGCGAGGGGCAGTTGCCGGTTCCTGAAAATCACGGTGCCATCAGGATATTTCACTAATGGCCCAATGATACAACGAAAAGGTAGCTCTTTCGATACAGCAGGCACGTTTATGCTTGTGGGGCAGTTTCCCGTGATTTACTGCCGGGATTTTAAAGTAGTATTGTGGACTTATGCTGGCCTGTGGCCTAATTCTACTTTGTCAGATTAGATCTATAAGTAACTCACTGAATAATATAAAATATATGCTGTGAATTTCTTGGCAATCATCGTAAGGAAGAGCATCAAATGACAAGCACCAAGGTCATTTGAATTACCTGATACGCGCATAAGTAGAATCGATCGCATAGCGGAGCGATTCCAACGTTTCCAGTACCGCTTTGAATCCCATTTTCGAAGCAAGACGAGGTCGGTGTTTCAACCGGTCACACACTATCTCAAAGGCCTGATGCAAGCGCAGAGAAAGAACATGGAACGCATGGAAGAGGTGGTTGCAGGCGCAGATGATCAGCGTCTCCAGCATATGCTCACCGAGTCCCCGTGGGATCATCGTGCGGTGTTAGACCAAGTGGCGCTGGAAGCCGATCAATGGCTGGGTGGAACCGCGGATACCTGTCTGTTGCTCGATGAGAGTGGCCTTGCCAAGAAGGGTAAACATTCAGTGGGGGTTAAACGCCAATGGAATGGCCGCCAGGGCAAGGTGGATAACTGCCAGGTTGGTGTATTCGCAGCACTGGGTAAAGGGCACTTGTCCACGCTGATAGATGAACGTCTCTATCTACCCAAAGAGTGGGTATCGAACCCGGCTCGCTGTCGCAAGGCGGGTATCCCGGAAGTTGAACGGAAACATCAAAGCAAGTCAGAGTTGGCGCTGGAGATGGTGCGTCATCAGAGGACGCTTGGCCTGCGTTTTGCCTGGGTGGGTGCAGATGGGGGATACGGGAAGGATCCGGCTTTTCTGAGGGGTTTGGAGGCGATGGGTGAAACCTTTGTGGTGGACATCCACAAAGACCAACAGGTCTACCTGGAAGATCCACAGCCGTTCATACCGGAGAGCACGACAACGCGCGGTCGTCGTCGAAGTCGTCTGCAAGCCCAGGCAGCCCGTCTGCGCGTTGACCAGTGGCTCAATGAGCAACGGGACAGCGAGTGGCAGCAAGTGGTATTACGGGATAGCAGCAAGGGCAAACTGCGCGTCGAGATCCTGCATCATCGGGTTTGGCTTTGGGATGGAAAAGAAGCCCAGGCACATCAATGGCACCTGATTGTACGACGAGAGGTCAATTCACCGGAGACGATTAAATACACCTTGTCGAATGCACCGGAAGAAACGCCATCCCATTGTCTTGCAAAGATGCAGGCGCAGCGGTTCTGGGTTGAGCGTTCGTTCCAGGATGGTAAGAGTGAATCAGGTCTTGCTGATTATCAGGCCCGTAAATGGAAATCCTGGCATCACCATATGGCCTTGGTCATGATGGCGATGTTATTCATGCTCGAAGAGCGAATTGTGCAAAAAGATGATCACCCCTTACTCAGTTGTTCAGACATCGAATCGCTATTGCGTGCCTTCCTGCCACGGCGAGATATTGAACGCGATGAAATACTACGGCAAATGACGAAACGGCATCGTAAACGACAAGCGGCTATCGACTCCCAATATCGAAAACAGACGCTGGAACAGTCGGTTGCCGGGTGATGGAATCTGACAAAGTAGAACTAAAGAAAATGACTTTTGTGCCGATTAGATGGGTATCGGAAACCATCGTGGATTTGAAAAAATGGCTATAGCACAAGCCGCAAAACAAAAAATCATACAGATCAAACACCTGCCGCCTCTGTCGGGTACGGCAAGCAGCTTGCTCGGCATTGTGTCCGATCCTGATGTTGATATCGACGAACTTTCCCGGATTATTGGTCAGGATCCGGGGCTGGCAGCGCGGATCCTTGGGTTGGCGAATGCTGCCTATTTCGCCCAGCCGCAGCCGGTCAATACCGTCAAGGAGGCGATCATCCGTGTGCTGGGACTGAATATGGTGAAAAGTCTCGCGCTGAGCATTGCCATGTGCGGTGCTTTTGATACCTCCATGTGTCCAGGTTTCGAGCTGGAGAAGTACTGGTATTCCGCCCTGGGAGGCGCAGCGCTTGCCCGGCGACTGGCGATGAAGATGGCTCCGGAAGAACGCCCTGACGCGGATGGCGTCTACTTGGGTGGTCTGTTAGTCGATTTAGGGGTTCTGGTACTGGTAAACAGCTTTCCGAAGGAGTATTCCCTGGTACTGCAGCGACAGCATCTCGAACCGGAAGGGGAGATGGTACAGCTCGAGCAGCAGCTGATCGGACTCACCAGTAGTGAGGCGGGCAGCTGGCTGGCAGATCGCTGGCATCTCCCTGAATCGGTTGTGCGTATAATTAATTATCAAATCTATCCCGATGATGTCCGGTCGGTGGGAAAACGGAGTGAGATACTACTCGTTGGTGCTTCTATGCGCTGGATCAAAGGTTCGTTGAGTGGTGACAATATTTCGTTGAAAGATGATTTGGTGTTACATCAGGTTTTGGGAATCCCGGCGGAGGTGCTAGAGTCATTGGAAGTCGAATTTTCAGAAAAAGAGGATGAAATTCGGACACTCGCGAGAATGTTGGCGGGATAGAGGTATCGTATGGATTTGTCCTTCAATCATACATCAATGGATTTACGCGAAAGATTTTTCAGCCTGCTGGATTCTCTCTCCGCGCTCAGGGCTCTCACTCAGCTTGAACTTGATGGCCTGACGGAAGAACAGGTTATCGAGAAAGCGCTGGGAGAGTTGGTCAGATATCAGAATCTCGAGAACTGTTCCATATTCCGGCTTGAAGGCAGTGAGCTGCGCTGTGTGGTGGGTACCAGCATCAATGAATCCCACGGCATGGTCGCGGGTCTTGAAACCGACTCAAAGACCCGGCGGAATTTCATGCGGTTTGCTCCTGGCGAAGGGATTATGGGCATTGCTTTGCAGACAGGGCAGTTACAATATTGTCGTGACTGCGCACAAAATGCCAGCTTCAAACCCAACCCCTCGCCTGGTGGAGACCTGCCCGGTTCATTGATCTGTGTGCCGATAAAGATGGCCAACGATGTGCTGGGTGTTCTGAATGCCTCACATCCCCTGCCCGAATATTTTGAACCTTGGCAGCAGCACACCCTTAGCCTGTTTTGTAGTTCCTTGGGGCAGATGCTGCACAATCACCGAATGCTGCACGACCTTGAATACCTGGTGGATCAGCGTACCCATGAACTGCGCACTGCGTTGCAGGAGGCAGAGGGACTCAAGCAGAAATATGAGCAGCTCTCGTCGGTAGATGAGTTGACCGGGCTGCCGAATCGGCGCTACTTCTTCGACCAGGCGGAGGCGCTGGTCTCGCGGGCGAAACGTTATGAGCTGCCTTGCAGTCTGATGCTGATGGATGTGGATTTCTTCAAGCGGGTCAATGATAACTGGGGGCACACCACTGGCGATCGGGTGCTCTGCATGATTGCGGATGTTCTCAAGGATGAGATCAGAAGCGGAGATATCGTGGCCAGATTGGGCGGCGAAGAGTTTGTGGTTCTTCTGCCCAATACGGGTGTGGAGGGTACTGAACTGATCGCGCAAAGGATTCAGGAGCGGCTGCTCAGGATCGAACTGAAAGAAGAGGCGGCAACGAATCTAGAGATTACCGCCTGCATCGGTATCACTCGTCTGACCCCCGAAGGCCATGAAGAGAGGTCAGAGAGTGAGCTGGTGGATCAGCTCTACACAGAAGCCGATCGCGCCATGTACCAGTGCAAACGGGAAGGCCGCAACCGGCGCAAGGTGTTTGACGGGAGCGAACACGGTTAAGCGCAACCCTTTCACCGCAGGAGCGGCGCCCCGCCGTGATCATGCCATCAATTTCGCGGCGGGGCGCCGCTCCTGCGCTCTTCTCAAGTGTTCTCGATCGTGGCTGCAGCCTGTTTGACGGCAGGTTCATCGGCGAAGGAGGGAGATGCCTCGTCCATGGTGATTTGTGCTGAGCCGGAAGGGTTGGTGAACTGATCGTTGAGGGTCTGTACGTAGAGATCTGTCTCCTGCAACACATTTTTTAACTGCCGGCGGGTCTTGCGGCCCCAGCCGGCAGGGTTGCGCCTGAAAATGCTGCGCCAGGGCTTGATGCTGCGCAGAAAGCTGCCAATTGGGTTACCCTTCAAGTCGGCCTTTTCAGCCCGTTTTCTCAGTGAGCCCAGCAGCGTCTTGGCTGCCAGTGATCTGATGCCGAAATGGACCAGGGTCAGCACTATCAACAGTCCGATTATCATCAACCAGGGCTGGATGCTGCCGGGAGTGGTATCGAGCCAGGGTGGAGCGAAGCTGAGACCCTTCCAGTACCCGGCATTGATGGTAAATCCCAGGAGGAACAGTAGTAGGCCGCCCATGACAATCCCGTCGCCCCAGAGAACCCGTCTACGCCAGGTTTCGAGGGTGCGGATAACCATTGGGATGGTTCGCTCCTCGATATCCCGCGCGGTTTTTTCCAGGGCGCCAACGATGCGATAGGCGCGTTCGATCTCGACCTCTTCCATGCGACCATGAATCTCCTTGAGGTCTTCATCCCGTTTTGATTCATAACGTTGACGCAGGGCTTCGTCTTCGATGGGCACTGCGGCATCGGGATTGTAAATGGCGTAGAAACGTCCAGCGGTGAGTCCGCGTTCACCCAACGCACGCTGCCATGCGGCAATGACATCTTCCGGGTTGTTCTCCCTGGCTGTGGTATCGATCTGGTTAAGAATATAGAGAAATTTTCCCGAGTCGGGGCGTTTGATGGTGTGTTCTATCAGATGGCTGAGCGTGTCCTGCATTGCACCGGGTTCCGGGTGCCTGGCGTCAAAGAAGACCAGTACCAGGTCGGAGAGATCGATAATGTGGTCGGTGATGCGCAGTGTGGAGGTGCGTTGTGCGTCGGCATCGAATCCAGGGGAGTCGATGAGTATCTTGCCTTTCAGTTTTTGGCTGGGACAGGTCTTCAGCTGCAGATAGGCGTCGATGCGGGCGCCTTCGCCTTCCGCCACCTTTTCGATCTCGTTGGACATCTGATAGAAAGGAAAGCGGGGATCGGAATCCAGTGCCACGCCGGGCAGGGCGTGCGCCGTCTCTTCCCGGCTGTAACAGAGCACGGTGAACTTGTCGTCCACGGCCTGGTTGCCGGAGCGTTGCATCTTGTGCTCGATATAGTGGTTGATGAAGGTCGATTTGCCCGCCGAGAAGGTGCCGAGGATCGAGATAAGGGGCCACCAGGGGATCTGAGTTGCAAAGGAGTTGTCCCCCTCCAGCAACCCAAGCCTGAAGGCGATGCCGTCGAGCATGCGGAAGCTCTGCACGGTTTTCAGCAGAACCGGGTTTTCCTGCTCGAGGTGGGATTCAAGATGTGCTAAACGCGACTCTATAATCTGTCCGGCGGGGTGCATCTTCAGTTTGACTCCTAATTGCAAGCGGGCGCTTTTTAATTCTTTATGCGGTAAATACTAGCGCGTGAAACAGGGTGGCAACAGGCCTATTTTGAGTTTAATTTTCCCGAAAATCGAACATCCTCTGGTTGTTGTTTCTAGGTCGTTGATAACTAAATATTTAGGAAGTTGGGCAATTACTAAAACTCCTATATGACAGGCGTTTTTGAGGGCTGTTTATTTGCATTGGTAATCTGCTTCGTGGATACTGATAGGTTCCGAGACACTCCCTCCAGACAGGGCTTGTCCCGAAAAAAAATCAACTGAATGCAAGCCTGAGGAGGCAACATGGCCGATCTGTTTTCCGATGAGTGGATGAAGAGTTTCATGGAACACTGGAACGCCGAACCTGAGTTGTCAGATGCTCTGGCCCAGATAGGCTTCAACAGTGTGATCGGATATGGATTCGATGGCGAAACAGCACCCAAGGGTATGCTCGTGGTGGAAAACGGCAAGGCGACAGCTGCCGGCGCCTTCGATGGCCAGGAGATGAATTGGGATATCCGTGCCTCTGATGAGCAGTGGCGCAAATGGATGTCCAAACCCCCCGGTATGATGGGCCTCGGCATGGCATTTACCTCGCGCAAGATGAAGTTCGTGGTTGGAGACTACACCGCCATGATCAAGGATCCGCGCATGGCGAAGCCGTTCATCAAGAGTTTCTCAGTGATGGGGCGTGCCTGATTATTGGATGGTTTTTCATCCCTCTGCTAACTCATGGCATCGAGGATGGCAGTTGCATCAGGCTATTTTCCACAATTTCACTTCAAGCATTGGATAGTACGGAACTATGGGTGACAGACTAAAGGCGTTGATTTTGGGCGTCGGGATCGCATCTGCGATGGCGGTATCTGCCAGTGCAGTGGCGCAGGTGCCAGTGAGTGGCGGTGATTACTTTGTTGTGCAGCAGTCGCAGGGCGTGCCGCATGTCTCTCTTGGCGGCACCGTGGTGCCGTACAAAGAGGTGACCCTATCGGCGCAGTTGCCGGGCCGGGTCAAGTTTCTCGCGGGCATCGAAGGTGATGCCTTCAAGGATAGCGATCTGCTGGTGGAGCTGGATGAAAGCGAGTTACGCGCCAAGCGTCAGGCTGCAATGGCGCAGCTGGCCAATGCCGATGTCCAGCTGCGAAATGCCGGTGTGCAGTACAATCGCGAACTCTGGTCGCCCAAAACCAAATCCTCGATGGGCGGCATGGGTGTACCCAACCTGTTTGATCAAATGTTCACCAGTCCCATGGAAGACATGATGGGTGAACGCGACCGCGATGTTGAGCGCGGCGCCGATATCTACTCGTCCCAGACCCGTGTCCAGTCGGCGCGCAATACGATCGTTCGCGTGCAGTCCGAGATCAGGGCGATTGATGCCAAGCTTCGGGATGCCAAGAGTTTGGCGCCTTTTAGCGGCGTGATCATGAAGAAGTTTGTCGAGGTGGGTGACACTGTTCAACCGGGCCAGCCCCTGCTGAAATATGCCGATGTGGAGTATCTGCAGATTGTTGTGGATGTCCCGGGCCGTCTGCGTCCCGGCCTGAGCGAAGGCATGATGCTGCGGGCGGAGTTGGATATTGGTGATCAGGAGATCCCGGTGCGTGTCGCGCAGATCTTTCCCATGGCCGATGCGCAACGTCACACCGTGACCATCAAGTTCGATCTGCCCCAAGGCGTCTCTGCGCCCGGAATGTATGCCAAGGTGATGGTGCCGGATTTCAATGCGCCGGCACGCAGCAACCCGGTTATCCCCAGTAGCGCCATTCGTTACAACGGCAGTCTCCCCGGTGTCTATGTGCTCGGTGACGAAGGCAAGCATCAATTGCGGCTGATCCGGGTTGGCGAGCAGCTTCCCGGCGGTTATACCACTGTCCTCTCCGGCCTCAAGGCCGGAGAACGGGTAGCACGTAATCCCGGTGTCGGTATCAGTGCCGGTTGGACCTCGCCGGCCAGATAGGCGGTGTCCCATCAGTCGTCTATCATAACTTTCTAAAGACATTTGAATCGAGGGGAGGCGTGCCTCCCCGGGTTTTTGCCTTGAACCCTTGCAAGATCATCGGATCCTGCAGTTGCAGATACTTTGAGACCGCACATGAGTCAGAACGACAATAATCTCGATCAGCCCCATCCAATGGATCCCAACTACGACGCGCATCTGGGTCTGGCAGGCAGAACCGCCAGATTCTTCATTGAGTCGCCTCTCTCACCCCTTTTCTTTCTGGCCATGATGTTAATGGGACTGCTCGGTCTCGTCGTCACGCCCCGCCAGGAGGATCCGCAAATCTCCGTACCGATGGTGGATATCTTCGTTCAGTATCCCGGTGCGGCTGCGGAACAGGTATCCGGTTTGGCCATAGCGCCGCTGGAACGGATCATGTCGGAGATTCCGGGTGTAAAGCACGTCTATTCCGCAGCTCAGCGGGGAGGCGGTGTCGTCACCATAGAGTTCGACGTGGGCGAGAATATGGGACCATCGTTGGTTAAGGTCAACGATAAGATCGATTCCAATATGGACCTGATTCCTCCCGGCGTGATGCCGCCGTTGGTGAAGGCCAAGGGGATCGATGATGTGCCCGCGGTCAACCTGACGCTCTGGTCAAAGGACGTGGATGGCGACGGCGCGCCGGATGTGGATGACGGGCAGCTGCGCATGTTGGCTCACGATGTGCTGCAGGCGATCAAAGAGCTGCCGAATACCGGTAACGGCTTTGTGGTGGGTGGTCGCCGCGAGCAGGTGTCAATAGAGGTCTTTCCGGAGCGGCTGGCAGGTTTTGGCATCAGTCTCGATCAGGTGGCTAACACCATCAAGACCGCCAACAGTGAACAACAGGCCGGTGGCGTAGAGGCGGGCGATACCCACTTTACCGTGGTGACCGGCTCTTTTCTCAGGTCCGTGGATGATATCAATCGCCTGGTCGTCGGCACCCACAACGACGTGCCGGTTTATGTGCACGATATCGCGCGGGTAAAGCAGGGACCGGAGGATGCGAAGCATCTGGTCGCCTACTATACGGGCGCAGCAAGCGAGATCGATATCAAGGCTGATGGCGTCCCTGCAGTCACCGTTGCGGTGGCGAAAAAAGAGGGCTCCAATGGGGTCACCGTTGCAAATTCGATCATCGAGCGGGTGAACAACATCAAGGGCTCACTGATTCCCGATAACGTGGAGGTGAGCGTTACCCGCGACTACGGCAAAAGTGCGGATGATAAGGTAAGTGACCTGATCTTTAAATTGTTCGTGGCGACGGGTTTTGTCTTCCTGCTGGTATTGGGGGCGTTCCGTGCCTTCAGGCCGGCTATTGTGGTGGTGCTGGTTATTCCCGTGGTGTTGTTGATGACCATCTTCAGTGCCTGGCTGATGGGTTACACGATCGACCGGGTGAGTCTCTTCGCACTCATCTTCTCCATCGGCATCCTGGTGGACGACGCTATTGTGGTGGTCGAGAATATCTACCGCCGCTGGCTGGAAGAGGGCAAGACAGATGTCGATACCGCAGTCGATGCGGTGCGCGAGGTGGGTAATCCAACGATCCTTGCCACTTTCACGGTTATCGCGGCGCTGCTGCCGATGGGGTTCGTCTCCGGCATGATGGGGCCCTACATGGAGCCGATTCCGGCCCTTGGCTCGTCGGCAATGCTGATCTCAGTATTCGCAGCATTTGTCTTTACCCCCTACCTGACTATGTCCCATTGGCTGCGGCCATCCATGAACTATCTGGAGAAAGCAGGTAAAAGGGAGCACAAGGAAGCGGAGAAGCTGGAAGGCATGTTCCGGCGGGTTCTTATTCCGATGATCGAGAAACCCGCCAAGGCGCGTCTCTTCAAGCTGGTGATGTGGGGAACTTTTGCTCTCGCCTGCTCCCTCTTCTATTTCGACCTGGTGGCGGTAAAGATGCTGCCGCTGGACAACAAGCCTGAATTTGCTGTTGTCCTCGACATGCCCGAAGGGACTGCTCTGCCGGTGACCGCCAATCTGGCGCATCGGATGGCGGATAAGATCCGCCAATACTCCGAAGTGACTGCGGTGCAGGTCTATGCTGGAACCTCGAAGCCCTTCGATTTCAATGGCATGGTGCGTCACTACTATCTGCGTAAAAGCCCCTGGCAGGCTGAAGTGCAGATACAGCTGCTGCATAAATCGAAGCGTGACCGCAGTAGTCATGAAATAGCCACCCAGGCCCGCGAGGACCTTAAGAAGATGGTGAAGGGTAGCGGTGCCAAGTATGCGGTGGTGGAGATGCCGCCGGGACCGCCGGTACTTCAGTCCGTGGTGGCCGAGGTTCATGGTCCGAGTTCCGAAGTCCGCCGCCAGGTGGCCAGCGATCTGACTGAGCTCTTCAAGAAAGCTGAGAGCCTGCGTGATGTGGATAACTACATGCGCGATCCCTATCAGTATTGGCGCTTTACCGTGGATACGGAAAAATCGGTCAGGCGCGGTATCTCTGTGGATACCATCAACCGCAATCTGAGTATGTCTCTGGGTGGTGCGCCGCTGGGTGATGTCAAGCAGCGGGCGGGGCATGAGCCGATCAATATCGTTATCCAGGTGCCGTTGGCGGAACGTTCTGAGATCACCCGACTGGGAGATATTCCCATTATGTCGACCACCGGAATCGCTGTGCCGCTCAGGGAGTTGGGCCGCTTCGAGCAGGTGCGCGAAGAGGACATAATCTTCCACAAGGATCTGCGTGACGTGGAGTATGTCGTCGCAGATGTTGGCGGCAAGATGGCGGCACCGGTGTATGGCATGCTTCAGGTTCAGGACTTGCTGGAACAGGAGCGCTATGTTGCGCCTGACGGCGTTGCACTGGATACGTTCTGGTTGGGCCCGCCTGGAGATGATGCCACCTCTGCGATTGAGTGGGCCGGGGAATGGACCGTCACTTTTGAGACATTCAGAGATATGGGTGCAGCCTTTATGGTGGCGCTCATCATGATCTATATTCTGGTGGTATGGGAGTTTGGCAACTTCCGTATCCCTGCGCTGATCATGGCGCCAATCCCTTTGACCCTGTTGGGCATTATTCCTGCGCACATGCTTTTCTTTCAGGCAGGCTGGGGTGGTGAGTTCACGGCAACCTCTATGATCGGCTGGATTGCGCTGGCCGGTATCATCGTGCGTAACTCTATTTTGCTGGTCGACTTTGCTATCCATGAGATCCAACACGGCAGCACGGTTGTTGAAGCGGTAATTCAGTCGTGTAAGACGAGAACCCGTCCGATCATGATAACCGCGTTTGCCCTGGTATGCGGCTCCTCGGTGATCTTCTTCGACCCGATCTTTCAGGGCATGGCGATTTCCCTGGCATCCGGTGTACTGGTCTCCACGGTATTGACCCTGATCGTCATTCCATTGGGTTGTATAAATGCCAGTAAAGATTTGATTGAAGTTGCTGCTGCCACCGCCCCGGCGGGAGTGGAGATGCCCGCGCTGGAGACTGCAGGTGCTACAGCCACGGCCCCAGCGGAGCCGGTGACGCCTGAAGCTGCTCCGGCGAAGACGCCGCTGTGGGTGGCGGTTTGGGGTAAGTTGGCTGCTGCACTGATGATGGTTTTCTATTTGATCAGGGGCATCTTTCTACTGTTGGCAGACCTGTTTAAAAAATCTTCCAAAGGGGGGGGAAGCCCACCCTCATCCCCCACTTCCGGTGGGACAGGAGGTCCAGCATCCGGTGGAGGTGGTGCGTTCTCACCCGCTCCGGCAGGGACTGTTCCGGCCCCGGTAGCAGCGGCTCCTGTGGCTGAAAGTTTCCAGGCAGCTGAACCGAAAGTGTCCGACAAGCCGATTCCTGACAGCGACTCCCCGGCTGAAGTCGCGGCAGAAAAGCCTGCCGAGAAGGTGACTGAACCGGTCGCTACCAAGCCCGCTTCACCCGTCAAAGAGAGTGTGGAAGCAGCTGAAGTCAGTATGGTTGCGGCTAATGAGCCTGATGCCGCTATCGACGTGACGAAAAGTGACCAAACGGAGGCTGTAGAGAAATTGGCTGCAGACTCATCTGAAACCACCACTAAACCGGTGGCAGCGAAAGTTGTTCCAAAAGCAACCCCGAAGCGGGCGAAAAAGCGCCCATCGACGCTGAAAAAAGTTGCGACCAAGAAAAAAGTCGCAGCCAGCGCAAAGAAAACCAGCACTACCCCGGCTAAAACGAAAGGTAACGGCAACGGTGCAGCAAAGACTGCTAAAAAGGTCGCAACATCCGTCTCACCCAAGGTCAGAACGCTTCCTCTGCGTAAGAAAACAGCACGCCGGGGGATTCGTCTGAAATAATGGGCTGGTTTTTCTGATTCGTGATTGAGTCACAAATAAGGGGACAGAATACCCGGTTTTCTGTCCCCTTGATGTTTTTGAGGGCCGGTTTAAGCCGGTGTTGCTCCTGCTAATAGCTAAGTTTCTGGACATTCTGCTGCTTGTCGGCTTTTATTGTTAGCATCTGCATGAATAATAGGTGATCACTTTGCTTCGGATAGGCTGGTTGTCTTTAAGTTGTTCGTTGGCGTGTTTTTTAAGCATGACAGAAGCCGTAAGCGATACTCGAAGTTATGGTTTTCGGCCGCTCGACGGAGCTTCTACTTCCAATTCGACAGCAACTGATGGTGCCAGCTCTTTTCATTGGCGGCCATTAACTCAGGAAGGGTATGGATTGCCTGCATATCAGACGCCGAAGGCATTGGAGCATAATGCCGAGCCAGCCCGCCTACCTCCAAACCTAGTGAATCCCTCAAGTCTTCCGCGAGGGACCTATCGCCCTGTCGAGGATATGCGCCCTATCTCACCACAGATGGGTGCATTTCGATTTCGAACCATCGAACCTGACGAGCAATTACGGCTACATGGTCTGAATCCTGTTTCACCGACAGGACAGCAAGCACAGAAGAGGGAAAACAGATACCGTTTTAGAGGGGATCCAGTAGAAACAAAGCCGAATAGGCCAGCTCCCATTGTGCGGGAGGGCGCCAATCGTATGATGAAGTATCGCCCGGATAGACGATTTTCGGATAGTGACAACCGCTGGTCACCCTCTCAGACAAGAGACTATACAAACAGCTTTAGGCCTCTGGATTCAAACAGGTCGGCTAGATAGCGTGGATTGGTCCTTTTCTTTATCTGAATATCGTTAAAATTCCACCAAAATGAGGGGCAAACGGTTTTTCAGAAGACAGTTTGCAGTTAAACTGTGCGTTGTGATTGAGACGCGGAACGTGTCTCGCTTTATTGATGAATTCCTGCATATTGAAACAGGTGGAAAATAGATGAATTCCAAAGGTTTGCGTTTTTTTTCCTTAGGCGCGCTTATTTTACTGGCGCTTCCTGGGGCATCGGCTTGGGCCTTTTATCCGTCCTCAGCAGGATATCAGACAGCGCCGACTGCATGGCAAGCTGGCCGTTATGCACCGCAGTGGGGCCAGGTCTCCAGGCAGCAGCAATATCAGCAGGGTCGCTATCGTCCCGATTGGAATCGTCAGGCAGGAATTTTCGGTGGTTCCGAGCGCGTGCGTGCTTACCCTCAGATGCCGGCAAACTATTACCAGGGGTATCGCTTTAGACCCTTGCGACAGGCAAATACCCCGCGTATGGCGTTTGGCGGTCCCGTACCTGGATATCCCTTTCCGGCAAACCAGTGGCGTCCTCAGCATCAGCCTTATCAGGGTCGGGGATTTGCTCCCCCTGTCTATGTGAATCCTCAGCCCCGTTACGCTGGACAATATGCAGTAAACCCTGTGCCTGTCCGCTATGCGCCCCAGTATCGTCCGCAGGTGGCTTACAATCAGCGCCCCGTTCCCGCCCCGGTCTATGTTGCAGGATATCGCTTTCGGCCGTTGCAGAAAGCCTATCGACCAAACAACCAACAGCTTCCACGCATGGCCTTTCAGCCATCCCGCGCTCCAATGGGATATCGGCCACAGGTCCGGCAGCATATGCCTCAGCCCAGGTTCCGGCCGATGAATGTTTCGCCGCTACAGAGGGACTATCGTGCGTTGGCGCAAAGCCCCCTGCCTGCCGCTAATTTGCAACGCAGGCCTGCTGTAAATAAACGTGCAACTGTTGTCGGGAAGAGTACTGCCTCCCGCAAAATGGATAGGTATCAGCCATACCAACGCTACGCTTTTCGACCAGTGAACCGTGCTGCCGGTCAGCCGGCCGCAAGGATGCCAGTGCTGTCCAACCGCAGGATTGAACCCCCTGTCCTGAGGAATCGCTATCCGCAGAGAGACTATACTCCTTCAATATCGGCCAGGAGGCAGGTTTTCAACAGCAACCCCTACACGTCGTCATTCCGGAAGTGGAGAGAACCGCATGCTGATAACACGGGGATCAGTAGACGAGCCAATGAGCCGCGTTATCCGGGCACCTACCAGACCGTGGATCAGGACTGGTATCAGATTGAGAGAAGCCCATATGCCGTGGACGGATTTGATTCATCACCAACAATGAGTCAGGTAGATTATATTGACCAATTTCCATTGATGGAGTGAAATCGAGCCTGTTGTGAAGGCAAATGCCTACACCACAGACTTGAAAAGGGGAGTGCATGATAACAGTAATCGGTAGTCTCAAGGGGGGATCCGGAAAGAGTACGGTGGCCTTCAATCTGGCTGTGTGGTTGGCATTGGCAGATGCAAAGGTGTTGGTTGTTGACGCAGATCCGCAAGCGACCTTAACGGATGTTGTGGATGTCCGGGTGGAAGAGGGTTATGAACCTAAAATCCAGGTCGTGGACGCATCTGGATTGAACCATAAAAAACGCTTCAAGGAATTTGATGAGGTGCTTATCGATGTTGGCACCGCAGATATCGAATCGATGAAGCGAGCTTTGAGGCTGGCGGACAGGGTTGTGATTCCGGTGCCCCCCTCTCAGGCGGATATCTGGTCGACCCAGAGGTTTATCCGTTTTGTCGATGATAACGTCGACGGCAAGAATCCTGAACTTTTTGCCTTTATCAATCGTGCCGACACCCACAGAGCGATTCGAGAGTCAGATGAGGCAGCTGCCGCACTGATCTCGCTTTCAGATATCAGCTTTGTTAAGCAGAGATTGTGTCAGCGTACGGTTTTTCGGCGCTCATTCAGTGAAGGGCTTGCTGTATTTGAGCTTGATCCACGGGGTAAAGGGACTCGAGAATTCAATGCATTGACCGTAGCGGTCTACCCGCACTACCTTGGTTAGCCATAGACAATAATTAGTGTCCGTCCGGAAAACCATATCCAACCACAAAGAATGCAAAGATCACTAAGGCCAGAGATTGATTAACAATGTTTTCTTTCGCCAACAGTTTTGTGTCTTTTGTAGAGAATTATCTTTTCTGATGGACACTTGCATAAAAGTGACGCGATTTTAGCGCGTTTATATAATCATAATGATGCGGACTCTACGGGCATCAGACGAGATTGGTGGAGAGAGAGATGGGATTTATCAGAAATATATTGGCGATGATTGGTCTGGTCGCAGTGCTTGGGATTGGCGCGCTGTATGGCAAGTATAGCGATGTCTTATCAGGTTTCGACCCAGGGGCAGGAAAGGCTTATATGGAGATGATTGAAAAGCTTTTGGAGACAAAAAATGCAGCAGAGGCCTCGATCTGGAAAATTCCGGTTGAAGAGGGGCTGACGGCAGAAGAAGTCGAAGAGACCATGAAGTTCGTTGCTAACGAACACAACATGTCGCATGTGGGTGAACTGCCGCTTTCCAAGGATATCGAAGCGAAAAAAGGGGAGAGTTACCGATTCGTCAAGATCTTTCTCTTCTGCAACTCCCTGACTGCAGCGATTATGCTTGACTATTCCGACGCCTATTCGGCCTACTTGCCTTGCCGGGTCACATTGATCGAAGATCAGGCGGGAAAGCTCTGGCTGGTTGCACTCAATATGGACCTGATGATCTATGGTGGCAAACCTTTGCCTCCTGAATTGAAGCAGGAAGCTATACAGGTGAAGGAGTATATTCTTGATATTATGAATCGGGGCGCTACCGGCGAGTTTTAACGTCAAGGTCATCAATGTTTAACTGAAGCCCGGCACTGCCGGGCTTTTTTGTTTCAGTGGGTTGATGGGGGGATTGAGTCAAGAAAAAATGAACAATAAAAGCCAGTTACCTGGAATATATTAGAGTATTAATATATACTTTACGCGTTATTGTGATAAGTCTAGTCTATGCTAGACTCAGTAGTTACTCATATGTGAGTAGGGTATTGTATTGATGACTGAAAAAGAGAAGGCTGTAGCTGAAAAAACTGCTGAAGCCGACGAGAATAAGCGTGAACAATACGGCATGGATAGACTTTCCATGGCCTTTGAAACCAGCGCAAGGCGCTGGGAATTGATTGTTTACCCGTCACTTTTTGCTTTTATTTTACTTGCCGCCTATGGATTCTATCTGATCTTTAGTTTGGCGAAAGATGTCCATTTTCTTGCTCTCAGTGTCGATTCCAACATGAGTATCATGGCAAGTAACGTGCAGAGTATGACCGACAGTGTGGGGCAGTTGACTGCAAATGTGCGCACCATGGCTGTCAGTGTTGATTCGATGGCTCAGGATGTAAGGACTTTGGAGCCTATCCTGTCAAGTATGGATACCATGAGTGATTCGATGAAGTCCATGACCGAGTCAACCTACTACATGTCGCACGATATGCGTTCGATGAATCGCAATATACGGGATGTATCCAGACCCATGACAAAGTGGAACTCGTTTATGCCGTGGTGACATTCTTGCTGGTCTTAGCTGAAAAGCCCTGCCGGGACTCCCTGCGGGGCTTTTTGTTGCCCGCCAGGAAGCCTGAAATGTTTTGATTTTTCAGCTGTCAGGATTGCTTGAAGTCATAGCTGATGGTAGGGGAGGGTTCCTGCAGGAAATAGCCCCTTATATAGTTCACCCCAATAGACCAGAGTATCGCCAGACTGTTGGCATCTTCAATGCCTGTGGCGACAGTTTTTACGTTGTAGGATTGGCCAATCCTGTTTGCTTCATTGAGCGCATCCTGCTTTTCCTGGTTGCCAGCCAGGTCATCAAGAAATTTTGGATCGAACTGAATGTAGTTGATCGGCAGGTTACGCAGCAATGTCTCCGGTTTGGGGGTGAGTCCAAAGTGGTCGATGGAGAGTTGGCATTTGATCTTCTGTAGGCCTTCAGTCAGTTTCTGCACCTGTTGCAGATGAGCGCGTGCGTCACTGTCGCTTATCTGGAAAATGACCCAGGGTCCCTTGGCCTCGAATTCTCGCAGGCAGTCACAGATCCATAACAGCAGGGTATCGTCTTCCAGTGTTGTGCCGGAGATGTTGATAAAGAAGTTGATCTTGCGCCCATTCTTCCGCTGTGCAGAGAGTTCAGCAATGGCATGCCGGATAACCCATCTATCCACTGCAGCCATCTTTCCCATCTCATCGGTTTGCTTGAGAAAATAGTTGGGCTGAATTTCCTCATTGTTGTGATCGATGAGTCGCACCAGTACCGCGTAGTTTTCCCTGGTATCTCCCTGTAAGCTGATAATGGGTTGGTAGACCAGTTTGAACTGATCGTTTTCAAGCGCGTGCTGGATCAGGTGGCTGAGATCTGTCTCGTTGCCGGCTTCATCCTCTTCTTCCTGCTGGGTCGCTGCGATGGAGACAAAGAACTGATTTCCACCCTGCTGACGCGCATTTTCGCATGCATGGTAGGCGAGGTTGAGGAATTCCTGGCCCCCGGCTATTTCCGGCAAAGAGAAGGCGATGCCAACGCTGCTGGTGGGGCTGATGTAATTTGCAGTCTCGGCGTATTTGCGAGCATCGATCTCGTTGCAAATGCGAACAGCGAGTGATTCCACTTCCTGTCTGTCTGTCAGCGGTGTAAGTAGAGTAAATGTGTGATCCCCGAAGCGGGCAAGCAGATCGTCAGTATGGGTCAGGCCGGTCAGGATATCTGCGACCTCATTGAGCACGCTGTCACTTGCTGCAATTCCGGCGCTGTTGCGAATCTCCTGAAAATTGTCCAGTGTGATGTAGAGCAGGCTGTGAGTCGCTGAATCCTGATCTTGCTGCTGACGAGTGGTTTCCTCCAAAATACTGAGAAAGTGTTGCCGATTGTAGAGGCCGGTATGTGAGTCCTGGGTGCTTAGCAACCGCAGCTTATCCTCTAGCTGTCTGTCGTTCGTTTGGTCACGAATAACCAATTGGGTACAGGGTTCTCCATCGATACTGGCAGGGGAAAAACTGAGCTGGGCGGAGAACTCCTTTTCATCGTCACGAAGGCAACTGACCTCTATCTCTGCATTCTGTTCATGATCTGCGGAAAGGGAGCGTAGAATTTTTTTGAATTTCTTATGTTCTGATGGGGCAATCATATCGAGGATCGGCAGACCTTCAATCTCCTCTTGCTCAACCTGACCGAACATCTGGAGATAAGCCGGGTTTGCCTCGACATGCATGCCCTCATGGATATAGGCAATGGCTTCACGTGAGCTCTGGATCAGTGTGTGGCAACGTGATTCTGCCTCATTCAACAGATTTTTGGTTTTGTCGAGTTTTCGCTTCGTGAGCAGGCTGCTGAATTCCCGTTTGACTGCCAGGGTGAGATGTTCGCCGTTTTTGCGTGCAACGACATCCTTCACGCCTTGGTTCATGGCGTAAACGATGAACTCCTCATTGCCTGGGTCGCTTAGGACGATTACCGGAACAGCAACGCCATACTTCTGGAGTAGCGACATCAGATGCTCGATGCCGATATCACCTGATTCGGCAGTATAGATCACCATGTCGAGCGATGAAGCGGAACGGACCTCCTTGGCAATTCGTTTATCGTCCTGATCCAGGCGATTGGCGTGAACCGTTACACCTGAGTTGCGCAGGGATGAGATGTAACTCTCTACCTCAGTCATGGCGTTACCGATGATGAGTATTTCGATCGCTGGATCAGGCATGCACGATTATCCTGCAGTTAAGCGGAATGATTTTTCCCACTTGAGACTACTGCCAAGTAAATGAGGGGTCAACTGAATTGGTCTGGGAATTTGTGCTGGCGCACGTTTTATCGGCCGATCCCAGCTTCTATTGTCGAAAACTTAGTGTTCTTTCCTTCTTGCACGAACAGCGCTGGCCAACGCCTCAAGTAATGGTGTGCTGTCATCCCAGCTGATGCAGGCATCGGTGATGCTTTGGCCATAGGTCAGAGGTTTGGCCTCTTCACGGTCTTGTCTGCCGGCGACAAGGAAACTTTCAATCATTGCCCCCATGATACGCGTATCACCGCGGCTGATCTGGCTGGCGACATCCAGGCCAACTAGCAGCTGGCGCTTATGCTGCTTGCGGCTGTTGGCGTGGCTGAAATCGACCATCATACGTGGTTGCTGACCGGTAGCTTCCATCTCATCTGCTGCAATATTGATGCTTTCGGAGTCGTAGTTTGGCCGGCTTCCTCCGCGCAGAATGACGTGGCAATCATCGTTGCCGCTAGTCGAGAAAATAGCGGAACGTCCCTCTTTCGTGACTGAAAGAAAATGGTGCGGTCTGGAGGATGAGCGGATGGCATCGAGAGCGACCCTCATGCTGCCGTTGGTAGCGTTTTTGAAGCCCACCGGGCAGGAGAGTCCTGAGGCCAGTTCACGATGTGCCTGGCTTTCTGTGGTGCGGGCGCCGATAGCGCCCCAGCTGATCAGGTCTGCAATATATTGCGGGCTGATCAGGTCAAGATATTCGGTGCCGGCAGGAACGCCGAGATTATTGATGTCGAGCAGCAGTTTCCTGGCCAATCGCAGGCCTTTATTGATTTCAAAACTGTCATCGATATCCGGGTCGTTTATCAACCCCTTCCAACCGACGGTGGTGCGTGGTTTTTCAAAGTATACGCGCATGATGATCTCAAGCTCATCTTTCAGTGCTTCACGCACCGGCTGCAGACGTTTGGCGTACTCCAGTGCGGCTTCCGGGTCGTGGGCCGAGCAGGGACCGATGATTACCAGCAGTCGATCATCCTCGTCGTGCAGAATGCGGTGTACCGCCTGTCTCGCAGCATAAACAGTATCAGCGGCCGAATCGCTGATGGGAAGCTCTTCATGCACCTGGGCAGGGGAACTCAGTTCTATGATCGCTTTGATGCGAAGGTCGTCAGTCTGTTTCATGCGGATCGGATGATCACTCGGTTTGAAAATGTTCAGGTGAACGAGAAATTATACACGCTATTGTAGGTTGGGATAAGCGAAAGGCGAAAGGTTAAAGGATTGGGTGCTTGAGAGTTCCAAGCGAGCACCACCCATTGTCATCAAATATCGGAAATCCTTTTCGCCTTTATTTTACTTCGTCAGCGCCATGAAGAGTTTGGGTAGCTGCTCGGGTAGTCGCTCGACACGGTCGATGACGGTGTACTGGTTGCCGAAGATGTCCTTCACGTACTCGTCGGCCTTGGGGTCGAGGTTGATGCAGTAGGTGTAGATGCCTTCCTGGTCGGCTTCGACTACCGCCTTGCGGCTGTCTTCGATGAGTTGCCTGTCATCATTGGTATCTATATCTGCAGGTTCGCCATCGGTAAGAATCAACATCAGTTTTTTGTCGGCCTGGCGTGCGCTAAGGTAGTGGCTGGCATGGCGTATGGCGGCGCCCATGCGGGTGGACCAGCCGGCATGCATGCTGGCCAGACGTCCTTTGACCGTGTCGTCCCAGTGTTCGCCGTACCCCTTGATGTGTTGGTAGCGCACCTCGTGGCGGGTATTGGATGAGAAGCCAGCTATGGCAAAAGCGTCCCCCAATTGTTCGATGGCCCAGCCAAGCAGGGTGACGGCCTCTTTGCTCAATTGCAGAATCGACTGGTCGCAACCGGCGGGAATCTGGTCGACCGATTCTGACAGGTCGATGAGCAGCATGACGGCCAGGTCGCGACCGTCGGTGCGGTGGCTCATGTTGATGCGGGGGTCGGGTTGGGCACCGCTCTTGAAATCGATGAGGGAGCGGATGGCGACATCCAGGTCGAGCTCGCTTCCCTCTTCCTGATAGCGGATGCGCACCAGTTGCTGAGGCTTGAGCAGATCGAGCATTTTTTTCAGTTGCTTGGCCAGGCTGCTGTGTTTGGCCAGCAGTACGTCTATCTCGGCAGGGTTACCACCGGGATGCAGGCTTTCGTAGAGGCTGACGTAATCTGGGTTGTAGGTCTTGGCCTTGTAGTCCCACTCTGGATAGTGGCGGGGCGGCAGACCTTCAAGTTTCTCTTCTGACGTCTTGCGTTTCGATTCGGCGTCAAACATCTCCTCTTCATCGCCCTCTTCGATGAAGATCCACATGTGGCGGTTGTCGTCCCGGTAACTGACTTCTGTATCTTTGAAGTAGATCTTTGCGGCGAGATCGGCTTGACGGCGAGTACGGGCAATGTAGGAGATGGCCAGGCCGGAGATCTCCTTGGTGTTTGATTCGCTCTCAGCCATGATTTCGTGAAAACGCTGTACGAACTCAAGCAGATCGGGGTTCTGATAGCCGTGGTCAGGGTTGAGCAGGGCGTAGGAGAACATCGCCAGACGGTGGCGGATGCAGGACTCCTCTTCAGAGTGGCAGTCGTCTTCGATGGGCTTGGGGTGTAGCGCCGTCCAGAGTCTCCGCAGGCCGGGGTAGTGTCGCATCGCCAGCATCTCTACCCGTGAGTCCTCGAACATCTCGATGGCGACCCGTTGGAAGGGGCTGAAGTTATCTGCCACGATCTGCCGTGTCCAGGTCTTGTGAGCGGCGACGTGGGCCAGCAGGGCACGATAGCGGTTGATGCCGCTGACTCCGTTGAAGTCGTCGTAGACATCGGGTACCCGGACCCCAAGTGGATCGTAATAGGGCATGGGTTTGCGCAGTTCGTCGAAACCTTCGGAGTAGGGTACCAGCTGCTCTTTGATCTCCCACAAAGCCTGCATGTAGTAGTCGAGTTTGCGTTCGTTATCGTAGAAGAGCGTGCCGTGACGCTCGCGTTGCAGAATGGCGCGGCTGTCGGCGGACTGCAGGCTGAAGTAGTCGATCTGACGCTGTGGATTCTTGGTGTAGTTGCGAACACCGTAGTCGATCCAGTTTTTCAACCCGTTGCAGGATAGCTGGCTGAGCAGATAGGGCATCTTCTTCAGCAGATCGGGGAGCGAAGGGCTGGGGATGGTGGTGTGAAAGCCGTGGACGGAGCCAGTGGTTCTGTCCATGGTATCCATGATCAGCTTGACGTAGTTCTCAAACAGCTCAAGGCTGCCGAGCCGGCGGCTGGCCTCGGGCAGTACCTGGAGAAAAGGCAGGATTGCTTTGCCGTTGGGGCTGCGGGAGATACGCCAGACGCTCTTGGAGACCAGGGATAAGGCGGCCTCACCCACATGGACAGCCAACTGTGGCATCTCTTCGAGGTAGATGATGACAGGCTCAACCCCGCGGCCGATCTTGCAGGCCATGGAGGCGCCTTCCAGATAGTCATCGACACCCTGCTCGGAGAGAAGGGCGAGCGCCTCTTCCATGCAGTCGCCGAATATCGGGTCCAACTGCTCGAAACCACATGAGAGTTGATCGCGATACTGTTCTAGCTGATCTGAGTTGATTGGCATGCCACACCTGTTGCCGGGGTTGTTTGAATATTGGGTCCGCAGTAACTATTCAGCGCATTTCAGCCTAACCCGACAAACTGCTGTTGGGTTACGATACGCGCGAAGCTTGTAGGTAAAATGATCATTTGGAGTAATGCGCATCTAACCAAACCTACAAAAAAAGCACATAATTAAAATCAAGCTGAATCGTTGCAGTCTGTGGATAAATAACCAAAATCAGCCAAAGACCGCATCGATGGCATGGTCCAGGGTGGCGACGATGTCGGCATCGTCTGTAATCGGACGCACCAGGGCCATGCGGCAGGCAGCTACCGGATCTATGCCTCCGTTGATCAGTTGCGCGGCGTAGACCAGCAGACGGGTGGAGATGCCCTCATCCAGGCCATGGCCTTTCAGATTACGGGCAGTCCCGCCGATGGTGACCAGTTTTCCGGCAATCGTCTCGTCAATGCCGGTCTCTTTGGCCACGATACCTGACTCCAGGGAAGCGGAAGCATAGTCAAAATCAAGGGCGGAGAAACGCTGCTTGGTTGACTGTTTGAGATCCTTCATCAGTGATTGGTAGCCGGGATTGTAGGAGATTACCAGCTGGAAATCGGGGTGTGCGGTGACCACCTCGCCCTTCTTGTCCAGGGGCAGGGTGCGGCGATGGTCGGTCAGCGGGTGGATCACCACCGTGGTGTCCTGACGTGCCTCGACCACCTCGTCGAGATAGCAGATGGCGCCGATGCGGGCAGCAACGGTGAGTGGGCCGTCCAGCCAGCGGGTGCCGTCGGCATCGAGCAGGTAGCGTCCCACCAGGTCAGAGGCGGTCATATCCTCGTTGCAGGCCACTGTGATCAGGGGTTTGCCCATCTTCCAGGCCATATGTTCGATAAAGCGGGATTTTCCGCAACCGGTGGGGCCTTTGACCATTATCGGCAGGCGCGCTGCATAGGCAGCTTCGTAGAGCGCTACCTCATCGGCCTGTGACTGATAATAGGGTTCTTCTTTGATGAGATACTGGTCAATTTCGCTCATATCCTACGTCCATCTCGATTAGTTGTCTGGTGCAGATTACACACCGCCAAATAACTATGTACCCTACCGATTTTCGGAGCTGCAACCAAGTGGAAAATCCGCTCAATGATTGAGGGAAGGCAACAGTTTTCCATTTAAATCTGCGTATTGCACAGAGCCGACTACACTTGGACTCTTAGGGACTCTGTTTTTCATCGACTTGACACATATTGTGGTGGGCCCCATTCTGGATCGGGGAGCCTGTGGTCTGTTCCCTGGCGGATGCCGGCCGTTTTGGCCGATCAGAAATATTACTTCAGTGAAGAGGCCTGAAAATGCCAACAGAGACCCTGACTGCGCGTTACAGCCTGGGTGAAGAGATTGCCCATGCAGTTACTCATGGTGTGGGCATTCCTCTCAGTATTGCGGGGCTTGTCATCCTGGTGACTTTCTCTTCGCTCTATGGCGACGCCTGGCACATCATCAGCAGTACTGTCTATGGCGTCACTCTGATCCTCTGCTACACCGCCTCGACGCTATATCATGGTATCCCCTTGCCGAGGGCGAAGCAGTTGCTGAGGCAGCTGGATCATGCCTCCATCTTTCTGCTTATCGCGGGTACCTACACACCATTTACCCTGGTCAATCTGCGGGGTCCATGGGGCTGGACGCTTTTTGGTCTGGTCTGGGGTATTGCGCTGGCCGGCATGGCACTCGAATTGATTGCCCGCAAACGCTATAAGCGTCTCTCCATCAGCCTCTATCTCGGGTTGGGCTGGCTGGTCGTCATCGCTATCCAGCCGATGCTGGAGTCTGTCGGTACCGGTGGACTGCTTCTGTTGTTGGCCGGTGGGCTCTGTTATTCGCTGGGTGTCATTTTCTATGTATGGAAGCGTTTGGCCTACCATCATGCCGTCTGGCACCTGTTCGTTCTGGGTGGCAGCATATTCCACTTTTTTTCCATACTTTTCTACGTCGTGCCGAATGCTCCCGGATGAGATCATCTGACTGGACGATTTTTTACGTTGCCAGTTTGCTCTGTTCAATTAGTTGGGCTAATAGTTCGCTGCCGCGACGTGTCAGTTTTTTGCACTGACGCTTGTTCAAATTACCTATTCCCATCTGTTTGAGTATCTCTTCACAGATCTGTCCTCCGGCCTCCTGTTCCAATATCTCATGGTAACGTGAGGCCAGTTCCTTGATCTGTCTGTTACCGCCTTTCTGCGGTGCTTTCCCCGCGACCAAACCGAATGCTGCCGCACCACCGGTGAAGACGCCGCAGGTGGCCTTTTTGTTGCCCATGCCGCCGCATAGGCCACTGGCAAGGCCGGCAACCTCAGTTTTGGCGCTGTTGGGATAGATATCGGCCATGGCGAGCAAGATCGCCTCTGAGCAGCAGTAACCCTCAGCGAAATAGTGCTCGGCACGTTCTCCCGAGCGGAGGATACGCTGATTGCTTTTGTGATCTTCGTTCAAGGTGTTGACCTGGGTCTGTCCTGGGGGGGGAAAGAGTAGCATACAAGTTCAGGAGGCGGGGTCGGGTGACAGGGTGAGCTATGACCGAAGGTCCAGTGGACCTTCGCAGCATGGCGAACGACCGGACAGGAAGTCCGGGCTGGGGGTGAGTAAGAACGCCTAAGTTGCGCCAGGGATGGCGAGACTTTCCCCACTTACGAGGTGACAGGGCGAGTCTACCAAATTATTGTTAAATAGGAATTGACGCGTTTCCGGGTCGACGCAAACTTTGGAAACCTGAAACCAAAAAAAGCCCCGCTGAAGCGGGGCTTTTTCGTACTGTTTGTACAGTAATCGATCGATTACTTGTGTACGCCCAGTTTGTCACGCCATCCTGGGAAGAGAGCGTCAGAATCGTGCTCGAAGGACTCGAAGGCACGCGCGAACTCTTTGTGCTCTTTCGCGTACTCGATTGGGTCTGCACCCTCTTTCCAGCAGTCGTAAGCCTGACGCAGAGAGGTCGCGCCCGCAGCAGGAGAGTCGATGTGGCCGTAAGAACCACCACCAGAGGTGTTGATCACGTTGCCGTGGCCCAGGTTCTCGAAGAAGCCTGGCAGACGCAGTGCGTTCATGCCGCCGGAGATGATTGGGGTGGTGGGCTTCATGCCGTACCATTTCTGGTTGTAGAAAGGTCCCTGGCACTCATCACGCTCAATCATGTAGGCGATAACCTTGTCGGATGCATCACCTTCCATCTTGCCGTAACCCATGGTGCCTACGTGGATACCGGAAGCACCCTGCAGACGGGACATCTTGGCAAGAACGAAGGCGGTGTAGCCGCGCTTGGAAGATGGAGAGGTGACAGCACCGTGACCGGCACGATGGTAGTGCAGGTACTGACTGGCGTACTGACGACGGGCGGTGGTGACCATACCGGGACCACCAACATAACCATCAACCAGGAAGGCAACCTTGTCTGCATCCGGACCAAAGGTTTCGAGGATGAAGTCTGCACGGGCACACATTTCGTAGTGGTCATCAGCAGTGATGTTTGCAGAGAAGAGCTTGGCTTCGCCAGTCTCGTCCTGAGCGCGCTTCATCGCATCATATACCAGTGGGTAAACCTTCTTGGCGGGGCAGAAAACCTGGTTGCCCTGGGGCTCATCATTCTTGATGAAGTCGCCACCAAGCCAGAACTGGTAAGCCGCTTCAGCGAAAGGCTCGGGACGCAGACCAAGCTTGGGCTTGATGATGGTGCCAGCGATGTAACCGCCGTTCTCAACCGGGCGACCCAGGATGCGCCACATGTCAGTGATGTCTTTTGCGGGGCCGTCAAACAGCTGCAGCATGCGGGGGGGCATGTAGAAATCCTGCATCTGGGCGTTCTTGATGTCACCCATGCCCTGGTTGTTACCGATAGCCAGGGTCAGGAAAGAGACCAGCATGGTGCGGCCGTCTGTAATGTTGCGATCAAAAAGATCGTTCGGGTAGGCGATCTTCATGATGCCTTCGGCTTCATCAATGAAGTAGACCAGCGCGTCAACACCCTTGGTGAAGTCGTCGGTGGTGGATACTTCTACGTTGGTGCCGGTAGAGGATTCAGCTGCAAAGTGAGCAGCAGCTTCCAGGTAACCATAGCCCTCAGCAGGTACCATGGTGTAAGCAACTAGGACGTGGTTGCCATCGGCAATCAGGTTATCTTCGTTCAGAGTCAGGTCTGAATAACGACCAGTTTGATCTAATAACGCCATTGTTCGCTCCTAAATGTTTCGAACGTGAAGAAACAGGGATTCCGGTGTGGATGCCCCATCACTAAATGAGGACAACCCCGAAATGTGGGAGGCAATTTATAGTGGAATCATTCATAAGTGAAATCAAAAATATTAATCCGAATCATAAGTAATAATTTATGATCTGCTCGGAAAACCAGTTTCAGACTGATTATGACGACAGGAAACGAACAGGATTCAGTCGGCAATTACGACCCGGTTGCGCCCGGCTCTCTTTGCCTGGTGCAAGCTTCGGTCAGCCGAGGAGAAAAGGGTGTTGGGTGAGGATTTCTCCGCTGGCGATGTGTAACCGCCGCCGATGCTGATGGTTATGTTGACCAGTCCCCGGGTTGTGAAGTGATCGGTTTCAGTGAAACTCTCCCGTAATCGTTCGGCGGCCGTTGTCAGCTCTTTCCTGCTGTCGACGGCAACCAGAGCCGCAAACTCCTCCCCACCCCAGCGGTAGATGTTGTCTGCTGTGCGCAGGACTTCAACGATTCTGCGGGCTGTACCCTGGATAACCTCGTCGCCGACAGCATGGCTGTAACGGTCGTTGATGTTCTTGAATTTGTCGATATCGATAAAGAGCAGTCCAAGTCCCTCCTTGGACCGTTTGGCATGGGCCACCCGCTTTTCCAGATCCCGTTCGAAGAGGCGGCGGTTGCCTAGATGGGTGAGGCTGTCTTCGGCGGCCAGCTGCCGCAACTGGCAGTCGATGCGGTGACTGAGAACACTGATAATATCCTCCGAGGCGGCCTCCATGTCTATCAGATAGTCAGCGATGTTGAAGGGGCGCCTGGCTTTCGCTTCGCTCAGGATGCGAACCCCCAGTCGATGCAGGCGCTCGTGAGCAGCCAGAAATGCGTCCTGCTCACCTTTCGGGATCTGATTGATGCCACCTTTTTTTAACCACTTGCCCAGGGCACAGGTGTCAGAGGTCATGGGCAGTTTCTCATCGTCCAGTGGTTCGCCCAGTGCCAGTGCGTAGGCACGCAGTTTCCATTGGTAGTGATCGATGTAGGCCTTTTTCAGGCCGCTTGGCGAGATGTCGCCATGGTCTGTAGAGCAAGGCTGCTGTAGTCTGGCCAGGTCAAACTCAGCGACCCGGCGTAACCTATCGAGAGTATGAGCCAGATGAAAGACCATCGATTGCACGGATTGGGTGAGGTCGATGACGCGGCAGAGGGCTTTTGCCAGGTCTGTCTGGCCCTGTTTTTGGGCGATATCGATAAACAGATGTCTCAAGGTGCTCTGTGCGGCCAGCGCGTGCTCAGAGCTCATGCCTTTTTTATGCCAGTGGATCGCCTGGTTGTATTGTATCGAGCAGAAAGTTTCATCGTAGCTGCCGCCGATATAGGATTCGCAGACGCCGTCCAGCAAAGGATCACCATTTTTCTCTGTCCAGCCGAGCTGCTCCCTGAACCATTTGTAAAAGTCAGTGCGACAGTGGTCGAGAGATGCACGAAGATTGTGTTGGTGTAATTTTATCAGCCGGCAGTCGCTGCCCGACAGACCAATGGTGATACGCAGTTTTCCGGCATGGCTCATGGTGATCGTCGGTTCATGGTGTTAGATGCGGCCTCGGTTACTAAATTGAAGTATAGGTGATAAATTGCTGTGACTTGTGCCATATCGTGACTTAACACCCCGTAAACTATGAAGAATGGGATGGGTTTACTTTGTGGTTGCGGCAGGCGACTTATAAATAGATGAGACACAATTATGCATGTGACGCTTAGACAGCTGTCTGTCTTCGAAGTGGTTGCCAGACGATTGAGTTACACGCGTGCGGCGGGTGAATTGCATCTCAGCCAGCCTGCGGTCTCGATGCAGGTGAAACAGTTGGAGGAGACGGTCGGACTGCCGTTGTTTGAGCAGACAGGGAAAAAAAATCAGCTTACCGAGGCTGGGCGGGAAGTCTATCAATACACCCGCGCCATCTTTGGAATGTTCGAAGAGATGGAGGAGGTGCTGGCGGCGCTGAAAGGCGCTGATACCGGGCAACTCGACATTGCAGTCGCCAGCACCGTCAACTACTTTGCACCGAGGCTTCTGGCGGCCTTTCATCAGCGCTATCCGGGCATAGATCTGCGTCTGGACGTGACCAATCGAAAGCAGTTGATGGCGTTGCTGGAGGCCAATGAGACCGACATTGTGTTGATGGGACATCCTCCTGAGAGGTTGGAGCTCGAATCGGAAGCGTTCATGGAAAACCCTCTGGTGGTGATAGCGCCACCAGGCCATCCTCTGGATGGGACGCCGGGGATTCCCCTCTCCCGTCTTCAGGATGAGACCTTCGTTATGCGAGAGAGCGGTTCCGGCACCCGTCTCGCGATGGAGCGATTCTTCAAGGAGCATGGTCTCGAACTCAAGAGTGGCATGCAGATGACCCGCAACGAGGCGATCAAACAGGCGGTGCGGGCAGGCATGGGACTCAGTGTGGCTTCAGAGCACACTATCGAACTGGAAGTTGAAACGGGGCGTTTGGTGATCCTTGATGTCGAGCAATTTCCGATTCGGCGCAAGTGGTATATGGTCTATCGGAAAGGCAAACGGTTGTCGCCGTCTGCCGTTGCCTTCCGGGATTTTGTCCTGGCTGAGGCAAAAAACATACGTCGTGAGGCGGTGTGAAATGCGTCTTCGGTTCTGATGCGTTAAACTAACCCGTTACACTATCACCCCAAATTATAGAGTTGGCAGTTGATCGATTCGGTTAGATTTGATCTGAACAGCTACCTTTTGGAATTGGCGCTAAATGTCTGAAACTGAAAACCCGCAAACTGGCGACGCTGTGCCTTCCGGCGGCTACGGTTTGCTGGAACAGGTCGATCTGCCTGCGGACCTGAGACGTTTAGAGCCCTCCCAATTGCCGCAACTGGCAACCGAATTACGCCGGTTTCTTATTGAAACAGTCTCTCAGACGGGTGGTCATCTGGCTGCTGGGCTGGGCGTGGTGGAACTGACCATCGCACTGCACTATGTGTTTGATACCCCGGCAGACCGGTTGATCTGGGATGTCGGGCATCAGGCCTATCCCCACAAGATTCTTACCGGACGCCGTGAGCGCATGCATACTCTGCGCCAGAAAAGCGGTCTATCCGGTTTTCCCAAACGCACCGAGAGCGAATATGACGTCTTCGGTACGGGGCATTCAAGTACCTCTATCGGCGCCGCCCTTGGGATGGCGGTTGCGGCGAAGCAGAGGTGTGAGTCCCGCAAAATCGTCGCAGTGATCGGGGACAGCGCGATGCAGGCCGGGATGGCCTTTGAGGCACTGAACCATGCAGGTGCCCTGGATCAGGATCTGCTGGTGGTGCTCAACGACAATGATATGTCTATCTCCAAACCGGTTGGTGCCTTCAGTAACCATCTGGCACGCTTGCTCTCCGGGAATTTTTATACTCGGGTGCGCGAGGGCGGAAAGTCCGCGCTCAGCCATTTGCCACCGCAGTTGGGTGAATTGATGGGGAAATGGGAAGAGCATATGAAGGGCATGGTGATGCCCGGCACGCTCTTTGAAGAGATGGGCTTCAACTACATTGGTCCAATCGATGGCCATGATTTGGAAACCCTGGCCAAGACCCTGCGCAATATGCGCAAGATGTCCGGGCCGCGATTGCTGCATGTGGTAACTCAGAAGGGACGCGGCTTTAAACCCGCTGAGCAGGACCCCTGCTTCTATCATGGAGTAACGCCGTTCAACCCCGCCACCGGTGTGATGCAAAAAAAGAGTGGTGGGCCAACCTATACCCAGGTCTTTGGCGACTGGCTTTGTCATGCGGCGGCAGAAGATGAAAAACTGGTGGCCATCACGCCTGCCATGTGTGAAGGCTCCGGTTTGGTTGATTTCTCCCGACAGTTTCCCAGGCGCTATTTCGATGTCGGCATCGCGGAACAGCATGCCCTGACCTTTGCTGCCGGTCTCGCCTGTGAGGGAGTGAAGCCGGTGGTTGCCATCTACTCCTCCTTTTTACAGCGGGCCTACGATCAGTTGCTACACGACATTGCCCTGCAGAATCTCGATGTCACGTTTGCGGTGGATCGTGCCGGCCAGGTGGGTGCGGATGGCGCGACCCATGCCGGCAGCCTTGATCTGAGCTTCGTCCGGGTAGTGCCGAATATGGTGGTTATGACCCCGGCAGATGAAGATGAGTGCAGCAGGATGCTGCAGGCCGCCTACGAATACGTGGGGCCGGCGATGGTTCGTTATCCCCGGGGAAGCGGCCCGGGCGTGGCAGTCACTCGCCCCATTCAACCTATGCCGCTGGGCAAAGGTGAGATTCGGCGGGTTGGGCAGCGGGTCGCCCTGCTGGCCTTTGGTTCCCTGCTGGCGCCGGCGCTGAAGGTGGCGGAGTCCCTGGATGCCACGGTTGCTAATATGCGCTTCGTAAAGCCGCTGGATGAGGCGCTGATTCTCGATTTGGCATCACGGCATGAGATTCTGGTGACCCTGGAAGAGAACCTGGTTCAGGGTGGCGCAGGTTCGGCGATCAACGAGTATCTGGCCAAGGTTGGACATCAGGTGCGGGTGATGAATCTTGGTCTGCCGGATCGATTTATCCATCATGCGAGCCACCAGGAACAACTCAGCGAATGTGGTCTGGATGTGGCGGGTATTCTGGCGTCTGTGAATCAGGCGTTGCAGGCGAATCCGCTGAAAGCAGTGAAATCGTCTGCCTGATACGACCTGTTCTTATGTTCGATGTTACCCCGATCCCCAGTTTCGATGACAACTATATCTGGCTGATATCCGAGCCGGATGTCTCTTTTGCAGTTGTGGTGGACCCCGGAGAAACGGGGCCGGTAGTGGCATACCTGGAGCAGGCATCCCTGGAGCTGGGTGCAATTCTGGTGACTCACCACCACTACGACCATGTCGGTGGGATTCCCGGCCTGCTGCAGCGGTTTCCGGGCATCGTGATATTCGGTCCTGCAAAGGAGCCGATACCCGGCGTGAACCGGCGGGTAACCGAGGGTGATCTGATCGAACTACCCGGAATGACGACGAGGTTCAGGGTGCTTGATACCCCTGGTCATACCGCCGGTCACGTCTCCTATCTCGGTGAAAACGCCCTGTTTTGCGGCGATACGCTCTTCGCGGCCGGATGCGGGAGAGTCTTTGATGGTACGCATGAGGCACTGGCCGCATCACTGGTGCGTTTTGCCGGTTTGCCTGCGGAGACCCGGGTCTACTGCGCCCATGAGTACACGCTGGATAACCTGGGTTTTGCCGCCTGGGTGGAACCGGAGAGCGAGGCAATCAAATTGCGCTTGCTGGCAGACCGGGCCAGCCGGGAGTCCGGCAGGCCGACTCTCCCCGCACCGCTGGCCACCGAACTGGCCACCAACCCCTTCTTGCGAACAGGTGTGAGGGATGTGATAACCGCCGCTGAAGGTTACACCGGAAAAAAACTTTTCGGTGATGAAGCGGTCTTTACCGCGCTGCGAAACTGGAAAGACCGGGAATACGATTAGGGCCATTGACGGCCAAAAAAAACCGCGGCGACCTTAGACCGCAGCGGTTTTTTTTCGGAGGCAGGCGCTGGACCTAACGCGCATCCATCAGCTGTTCGATGATTGGTTGCAGGATGATCTCCATGGCAAATCCCATCTTGCCGCCGGGCACAACGATCGAGTTACGGCGTGACATGAAAGAGCTGTCGATCATGTTGAGCAGGTAAGGGAAGTCGGTGCCAAACTTGCCAACATCCTTAAAACGGATAACCACGAAACTCTCGTCGGGTGTTGGGATATCACGTGCGATGAAAGGGTTGGAGGTGTCAACCGTGGGTACGCGCTGGAAGTTGATGTCCGTACGTGAGAACTGTGGGGTGATGTGGTTGATGTAGTCGGGCATGCGTCGCATGATGGTGTCGACGATGGCCTCCTCGCTGTAACCACGCTCGGCGTTATCCCGGAAGATCTTCTGAATCCACTCCAGATTGACGATAGGGACTACGCCCACGCCCAGGTCAACGTGCTGGGCGACGTCGTCATTGCTGTCCACTGCCAGACCATGCAGGCCTTCGTAAAACAGCAGGTCAGTACCTTCCTGGATCGTCTCCCAAGGGGTGAATTCACCTGGTTTTTTGTCAACGCCGAGACGAGCGTTGTGTTCGGAAGCCTCGTCTTCTGAGTGCAGGTAGTAGCGTTTCTGCCCGGCACCAGTCTCGCCGTATGTCTTGAACAGCTCTGCGATCTTATCGAAACGGTTTGCTTCGGGGCCGAAATGGGACATGCCGCCAGCCATCTTCTTGCGCATCTCGACGCGGTCATAGCGGTGGAAGCTGTCGCCCTCGACTATGGCGGGGGTGAAGCCGTCGCGGAAGAAGATGTGCTCCAAGGCACGTTTGACGGTAGTGGTGCCGGCGCCGGAAGAACCGGTAACGGCTACGATTGGGTGTTTCTTAGACATGAATTACTCCCCTATGCAATCGTTTTGACCTGGCCGGAAACCGACCCACTAAGGGTGCGGTGCTGTTCGGATTCCGGCAAGCCATGAATTCTGAGTGGGGCCAACTATACCACGGAGAAAGGGTAATTCCACCGGGGCGGAAGGGATAGGTAAAAGGCCCACCCGTTGGTGGGCCTTTAGAGTTGAATCAGAAGAGGTGCGAGTTGATCCAGATGTGGGTGAATATGCTGGCCACGTAGCCCAAGGCTATCACCGGCATCCACTTCATGTGGCCAAAGAAGGTGTATTTGCCCCGGGCCTGACCCATCAGCGCTACGCCGGCGGCGGAGCCGATGGAGAGCATGCTGCCGCCGACACCGGCGGCCAGGGTTGCCAGCAGCCATTGACCCTCGGACATGTCTGGCATCATGGTGAGTACCGCGAACATCACAGGAATATTATCAACGATGGCGGAGAGCACACCCACCGCCACATTGGCAGGGGTGGCATTCATCGCAGGGCTGAGGCCCATGGTGACGCCCCACTGGGTGTACATGACATCTGAGGCCAGTGCCAGGTAGCCGATGAACCCCAGGCCGCCGACACAGAGCACCACGCCATAGAAAAAGAGCAGGGTATCCCACTCCGCCCGGGCAATTTTGTTGAAGACGTCGAAGGCGATGGGGTCACCCAGCTGCCCGTCGTGCTCCAGTTCGGTGGAGGCGTCACCATTGGTGGTGATCAGCTCTTTGTGGTAAGTCTTTTTCAGGTAAAAGCCAAAAAACTGAAGGTAGGCCAGGCCGGTCAGCATGCCGACCACGGGGGGCAAGTGGATGAAGTTGTGGAAACTTACCGCGGTGACGATGGTGGCCAGGAACAGAACGATGATGCGTTTGGCGCCGCGCTTCATTTCGACATCTTCGCCGCCGCCTTCAGGTTTTTCATTGGGTACGGCGAAGGTCATGATAACTGCTGGTACCAGCCAGTTGACCACTGAGGGGACAAAGAGATTGAAGAACTCGAAAAAGTCGACGGTGCCCTGAGCAGTGGTGATGTTTTTCTGCCATACCATCAGGGTGGTGATGTCGCCGAAGGGACTGAAGGCGCCGCCTGCGTTGGCTGCAACCACAATGTTGATGCAGGCGAGCAGTACGAACTTGTTGTTGCTACCCCCAACTGCCAGTACCACAGCGCACATCAGCAAGGCAGTGGTCAGGTTGTCGGCGATTGGGGAGATGAAGAAGGCGAGTCCGCCGGTAATCCAGAAGAGCTGCCGGAAGCCGAAACCCTTGGCCACCAGCCAGGAGCGCAGCTTTTCGAAAACGTTGCGTTCATCCATGGCGTTGATATAGGTCATCGCCACCAGCAGGAACAACATCAATTCGGCGTATTCGAGCAGGTGGTGGCGTACCGCCTCTTCTGCGGCGTTGGGCAGGCCGTGTTGTTGGTAGTACCAGGCAATGATGGCCCAGATCAGGCCTGCAGCCAGAATCACCGGTTTGGATTTGCGCAGGTGGGTGAACTCTTCCGCCATTACCAGCAGATAGGCCACCACGAAGATGGCGATTGCCGTGAAACCCACCCAGTGGTCGGTAAGAATCAGGTGGTTTTCACCACGTCCTGACGCAAGGCCGATTCCAGGTAGAATCAGGAGTAGAAGTGGTAACAGGAATCGCACGGCGCTTGCTCCTTTGGAAGTTATTAGTGTCGTGATTGGCATCATTTTGCGGGCGACATTATAGTCGAGATGCTGCCTTCATGTCCTTTAGTAACGGCAGGATTTTATATCACTTTAGCGTATGTTACTGCAGATTTATTGAATCGCTGCATTACTAGTCGGTGTGCCCTCGTAAAAAGTAGTTAATTAGGATAAACTTATCTGCTACCCGAATTATCGATGGGCAGCGCTGGGTCGGTTTGCTGGAATACAGGGTGTCAGGCATTCCTCATCGTAGGATTCCGCTGCTCATTCTGTAGCTAGATAGTGGTAATTAACTTTATTTTTTTCAGGGGGTTACAGTGATTGGGCTAAACGACGTAGTCGCTTACTTGCGGCAATGTTTCCTGCCGTTCTTCGGATGGATCGGCGAACTGCGCGACGGCAAGATCCTGAAGGCCGATATTCTTGCGGGCATCACTGTTGCGCTGGTGCTGGTCCCCCAGTCCATGGCCTATGCTCAGTTGGCAGGTTTGCCCGCCTATTACGGTCTTTACGCTTCCTTTCTGCCGCCTATGATCGCGGCCTTCTTCGGCTCATCCCGACAGTTGGCAACGGGGCCCGTCGCAGTGGTCTCCCTGATGACAGCGGCGGCACTGGAACCGATCGCCGCAGCCAATCCAGAGGGATTCCTCATCTATGCGGTGCTGTTGGCGCTATTCGTCGGTGTATTTCAAATCTCGCTCGGTCTGCTGCGTCTTGGCGTGCTGGTCGATCTGCTCTCCCACCCCGTGGTGGTCGGCTTCACGAATGCCGGAGCCATCATCATTGCCACCTCCCAGTTGAGCAAGCTGTTCGGCGTGACCGCAGAGAGTGCACCCCACCACTATGAGAAAGTCTACAACGTGCTTGTTGCGGCCGTGGATGGGACGCACATGGCGACGCTGGCATTTGCCGTGGTGGCCATCGGTATTATGGTTGGGCTAAAGAAATATATGCCGAAGATCCCCAACGTGCTGGCGGCTGTGGTGGTGACTACCGTCGGGGCCTGGTTGCTCGGTTTTGAAGGTGGAATGGGTGGCAAGGTTGTGGGCAGTATCCCTGCTGGACTACCTCCCATCTCCTTACCCAGCGGCATCGACTGGGACATAGCCACCCAGTTGATGGCCACTGCGGTGATCATTTCACTGATCGGCTTCATGGAGGCCATATCCATTGCCAAGGCGATGGCTGCACGTACTCGCCAGAAGCTGGATGCCAACCAGGAGCTGATTGGACAGGGCCTGAGTAACATCACCTCCGGTCTCTTCTCCGGCTATCCGGTTTCCGGTTCCTTCTCCCGCTCCGCCGTCAATATCGACAACGGGGCAGTCACCGGTTTCTCCTCGGTCGTCACGGGCCTGGTGGTTGGTTTGACACTGCTGTTCCTGACTCCGCTGCTCTACCATCTGCCACAGGCGACGCTGGCTTCCGTTATCATTCTAGCGGTTATCAATTTGATCAAGATTGAACCGATCATCCATGCCTGGAAAGCTGAAAAGCAGGATGCGATCGTGGCGGTAGTCACCATGTTGCTCACGCTTTATATGGCACCGCATCTGGAGATCGGTATTTTGGTGGGTCTGGTACTCTCCATTGCACTTTTCATCGTGCGTTCCATGCGCCCGCGCGTGGCAGTGCTCTCCCGCTATCATGATGGGACCATGCGGGATATCAGCGTGCATCCGCTGCCCACCAGTGACTATATCCAGTTATTGCGTTTCGATGGTTCGCTCTATTTTGCCAATGCCGGATACTTTGAGGACAAGGTGTTGGAGTTAGTGGCGAGTAAACCCAACCTGCGTTACATCGTAATCGATGGTGAGGGCATCAACCAGATCGACTCCACCGGGGAAGAGGTGATGCGCCATCTGGCCGAGCGTCTGAAATCGAACAATATCGAATTTCTGGTGGCGCGGATGAAGAAGCAGTTTATGGATACTATCCGTAGTACTCACCTGCTTGAAGAGATTGGGCCGGACCATTTCTTCTCGCGTATCCAGTTCGCTTTGAACTATGCCTGGGATGGTTTGGGTGATGATTATGATCGCACCCAGTGCCCGCTGCGGCGTCAGGTTGATTGATCTTTAAATCACTGACAGGCAATAAAAAACCGGCTTGATACCGGTTTTTTATTGCCTGATCCGCCATGCTTGGCCGGGCCAGTAGGCTGAATGCGGTCTTATTGCAGAGCGGCTACCTGATAGCTGCCGTCGACCTCGTTGAAGTTCAGCAGATCGACAGAGAGTTGATTCATATCGGTCGAGACTTGTGCGAGCTGATTTTTCGCCTGAAAGTGGGTCTGCTGCTTGACTGCGGCGTAGACCAGGCCGCCAGGGGCAAGAATTGTGATGGCGACATCGAGGACTCCAAAGGCGCCTTTCTCTACGCGTTGCTGAAGCGTGATTTGCTGGTTTTTCAGATTCTGTTGCAGGTTACGAAGCTGTTTCGACAGAATTGAGGTGTCTACCGTTCTGAGACTGGTGCAGAAACCCTCTTCATCGACGGTCAGGGTCCGCTCTTCTGCGACAATGCAGGTCGAGGCGGTACTAATCGCAAGCAGCAGGGCCAAGCTCAAGGATTTTTGTCTCAGGTTGTTCATGTTGATTGCCTCTGCGAAGTCGTTACCGGATCTGATTGGCCTCTCCCTGGTTCTATCTCTCTCCTGTGATTTCAGATTACGACCGAAAACAGGAATATTTAGGAACTACTTCACACTGAGTCGGCAGAACGGCCGGAATCTGAAACCCGGGTCACAAAACTAAGAGATGCTGGGGAACACTTTTCCCGGATTGAGAATATTCCGCGGATCGAACTGACGTTTGATGCAACGCATCAGTTCCAGGGTAACCGGATCGATCTCACGATCGATATAGGGCTGTTTGACCAGACCGATACCATGTTCACCGGAGAGGGTGCCGCCGAGGCTCAGGGTCAGATCGAAAAGGCGGCTCAGGCACATCTCGCCAAGGCTCATCTGCTCAGGGTCATCCGGGTCCAACAGCAGGTTGACATGGATATTGCCATTTCCGGCATGGCCGAAGTTGATGATGGTGATGCCGGTGTCAGCGGAGAGTCTCTCCAGGCCGCCTATCAGATCGGGGATGCGAGAGACGGGCACCACCACATCCTCATTGATCTTTTTGGGTGCCACATTGCGCAGTGCCGGTGAGAGCGCCTTGCGGGTCTTCCAGAGTGAAACGACTGCCTCAGTTGTCTCTGCGGTGTGTATCTCCAGCAGTCCCGGATTGGATGCCGCTTCTGAGATGGCAGCGGTCTCATTCTCAATGCTGTGTGCGGGGCCATCCACCTCGATCATCAACAGGGCACCCACCGCGGGATCGAGTTCGAGATCCGAAAAGTCCCGTACCATTGCCAGTGCCGCACCGTCCATGAACTCCAGCGCACAGGGGGTAACAGGCTGTGCCATGATGGCGGAAACCGCATGCGCGGCGGCGTGGATATCCTTGTAATTGGCCTGCAGGGTTCGTTTGGTCTCCGGCAGCGGAGTCAGCTTGAGGGTGGCTTCTGTTATCAGACCCAGCGTACCCTCGGAACCGATCAGCAGGCGGGTGAGGTCGTAACCCACCACGCCCTTGGTGGTATTGACTCCGGTGTGGATGGTTTGGCCGTTGCCGAGGACGGCTCTGAGGCCGAGGGTGTTCTCGCGGGGAGTTCCATATTTTACCGCCCGGGGACCCGCGGAATTGTAGGCAAGGTTTCCGCCGATGGTGCAGATCGATGCGCTGGTTGGGTCTGGTGGCCAGAAAAAACCCTTTTCCGCCAGTGCCGTCTGCAGCATCTGATTGGTAACCCCTGGCTCCACCTTGGCCAGGCGGTTGTCGGGATCGATCTCCAGGATACGATTCATGCGTTCCAGGGAGAGCAGGACGCCGCCCTCGATGGGTACAGTGGCGCCGGTGGTGCCGGTTCCCGTGCCTCTGGCAACCAGGCTGATCCGTTGCTCGTGGCAGAAACGGGCGAGTGCCGCCACCTGCGAGTGTTCGGTGGCGAAGACCACCGCTTGCGGCATTGCCTGCAAGCGGCTGTTATCGTAGCCATAGGGCAGGCAGTCGGCGGGGTCGGTAAATACCGAGTCGTTGCCGACGATCCCCGCCAGGGCCTTGCGCAGTGATGAGGTGTTCAACCTGGGTTCAATCTAGATGTACTCGAAAACCCGCACCACCCGGCGAACCCCGCTGATGTGCCGGACCAGATCGGTCACTGCATCGCCTTCGGCCTGGGTGAGGAGTCCCATCAGAAAGACAACGCCGCGCTCCGTGACGACCTTGACCCGCAGGGTATCAAAATCGGGCAGGTCGACACTGGTCAGCTTGAATTTCACCTCGGTGGTGAGGGCCGAGTCGCGGGTCCGCTCCCCAATGGAGGCTGCGGTACCGATCTCCAGCTCATTGACCACCCGGCGGACGCGTTCAACGCTTTTTACCGTCTGCTCCGCCTTGGCACGGAGCGCATCTGTCTCGGCCTGGCCGGTGAGCAGCAGCACCATGTTATAACTGGTGACGCTGATTTTGCTGTGTTCGTTGAGATAGTCATCGCTGCCGAGTCGCTCCATCGCTTTTAGTTCGATGGATTGATCTTCCACGATGACACCGGCAGTGCGGCGATCATGGGCCACACTGGCTGTGGTGGCCGCGCCGCCGACGATGACAGCGGCGCAGCCTTGCAGTAGCGAACCGGTGAGCAGAACGATGGCGAGGATGATCGATTTTGATTGCTGCATTTTATTCACTTCCCAATAGCTGTTGGTCCACCAGATCACACAGGCAATGTATAACCAGAAGGTGAACTTCCTGAATGCGGGCGGTTGAGCCCGACGGTACGCGAATTTCGACATCGCCAGGCACCAGGAGTTTCGCCGCCTCCCCACCTTCTTTGCCGGTCAGGGCGATGACAGCCATCTCCCGTTCATGGGCTGCTTCGATGGCCGCACTGACGTTGTTCGAATTGCCACTGGTGGATATCGCCAGCAGTAGATCGCCAGGCTGACCCAGTGCCTCGATCTGTCGTGCGAAGACCCGTTCGTAACTGTAGTCGTTGGCGATCGATGTGAGGGTCGAGGTGTCAGTGGTAAGGGCGATGGCTGGCAGGCCGGGGCGCTCCCGTTCAAAACGGTTGAGCATTTCGGATGAGAAGTGCTGGGCATCTCCGGCGGAGCCGCCGTTGCCGCAGCTCAATATTTTGCCGCCCTCCAATAACTGAGCCACGATAAGCTCTGCGGCGCCGGCAATCGGATCGACCAGCAGCGGCATCGCCTCAATTTTGGCCTGGATGCTCTGGTCAAAAATCTGTTTGATTCGGTCGTTCAGTTCCATGGTTCTATAGACTACCTGTAGATCAGGCGCTCTGGAAGGCGTCCTTGATCCATTCAATATTGGGGTCGCGTTCGCCGGTGATGCCCACCACGTCGAAGCGGCAGGGCCATGAGTTGCGTTGCCGTTGCAGATAGTGGCTGGCTGCAGTGATCAGCTTGCGCTGCTTGCTCGCCGTGACCGACTCGGCCGCCGAGCCAAAACTGCTGCTCTTGCGGAATCGCACCTCGACAAATACCAGACTCTCCCCATCCCGCATGATGAGGTCGATCTCTCCTCCCTTGCAACGGTAGTTCTTCTCGACAAGTTGCAGCCCTGTCTGCTGCAAATGACTGCAGGCAAGGGTTTCCGCCAGTTCGCCCTTGCACAGATGGCTGGCCTTTCTCATGGCCTCTGTGGGGCCATGCTTGGGGTAACGGAGGTTTCAACCGTCTCTTGAGGCAGGTTGTCCGTCGTGATTGTAGTGGATTCGTCAGGTAAACCCTGGATTGGCTGATTAGAGGATGGTGTGTTTTCCGGCACCTCCATGCGGGGAGCGAAGCCGCTTATCCTGACTTTGCCATCCGCCATTTCAGCCCAGGCGAGCTGGCGATGCAGGCGGTTGGAGGTATCGATGTAGAGGTTGCCGGTTTTGCCGTCCTGTGTGAGTCCAGGTTGATCACTCAACTGATGCAGGTGGGGCAGCAGATTGAAGGCATCAATGCCCATGGCGTAGAGCCGGGTATAACGCTCTTCCACCCCCGGCAGAAGCTTCGCCAGATTGCTGCGCGACAGGGGTTGCTGATGGTCATCTTCCAACAGCCAGGGAATGTCGACAAATTTGATCTTGCCGATATCCTTGTCTTTCTCCTGCGCCTGTTTGCCGCTGAAGATGTGGGAGGTGGCATAGACCGGCAGATCCCCTGCATGGTGGAACTGCAGTTGAGGACGCAGTTGTCGTGCATTTTGTGGGCGGGCGGCGAGGAAGATGAAGTCGGCATCTGCCCGGCGCCTCGGCTCGTATTCCAAAGACTCCCCCAGCACCTGTTGTACTGCCTGCTTGCGGGCGTTGCTCTCATCGATATTGAGCAGTTTTCGGATGGGAGTGGAGAAATCGTTCTCCTTGGCGATGTAGGACTGCTGTTCGACTGTCCGGCCGCCAAGTGATTCCCAACGTTCCCGAAAGCTTTCATAGATCCGGTCGCCCCAGCTTCCCGTTGGTGTCAGTACCAAGGCGTTGCCGAAACCATCGAGCCAGGCGCGTTCGGCTATCTGCTCAGCTTCATCCTCTGGCGAGAGGCCAAACTGGTAGAAGTTTGTGGATGGATGGGGCTCGCCGTTTGTCCGGTTGAGGGCAAGCAGCGGGATCTCGAAGTTTTCCATTTGCAGCAGGGCCTTGAGCGCCGCCTTGCTGATCGGTCCGACCGCCGTTTTTGCGCCTTGGTCGATTGCCAGCTGATAGGTATCGATGATCTTGGTGGGGTCGCTGCTGTCATAAAAACGCAGTTCAGGACGGTTATTTGCCGGCCGCTGATACCAGGCCGACATGAACCCGTCGCGCGCGGCGGCAGCCACTTTGGCGTAAGGGCCGGTACGGGGCAGAAGTATTGCGATGTGACTGACCTGTTCAAGCAGAGACTTGTCCTGATCGAAATAGCCGACAAGCAGTGACGGGAGGGCGGGATGGTTTTGGTACTCCTCCCGCCAGGCATCCAATCGTGTCTCGACAACGGCCGGGTCGTCGCCACGGTTCTTGACGATCCGGGCAAGGTCCATCCAGCCGCCCAAGGTGCCTGGTGGATCCGGCTGCAGCAGTGCCAGTGCAGTATCAGTCATGGCGGAGAGGGTCTGAATCAGCATGGCCTGATTCTTCAGGCGGCGCTCGGGGTCGAGCAATAACATATCGAGTTCGCCCAGCTCCCGGGCACTCTCAAGAAGATTGCCCACGAGGCGAAAACTCTCCGCAACGTTTTGGTGAAACCGCTGGCGCAGACCGAGAGAGCTTTCTGGACCTGGGGGAGGTTGCATCAGGTCCAGTGCCTGATCGACCTGGCCCAGTTGCAACAGTCTTTCTGCCTGCAGCATACGCAGCCGCAGGATGAACTCTGCATCGCTGCCGGGGCTGCGGATCTCATTGGTCAGGGATTCACTCTTTTCCCAATTACCTGCCTTGGCCCAGGCCTCCGCCGCCTCCAGCAGCAGATCCTCCCGCCGGGGGGGAAGGCTGTCGCGGGCCAGTGACTCGATCAGCACAGCCGCTGCGGCAAACGATTTAGCTTCGATGAGGCTATCGGCCTGCTGCCGCAGGATGACCGCTTCCTTTTCAGGTTCGACATCGGGTTTTGTGACTGGTGCAGTGCAGCCCTGGAACAGAAGCAGCAGGGAGAGGGTCAGCAGTAGCGGCGAAATACGTTGAATCACTTGCATGGTCTCGGCCGGGTGTGCAGGATGGGAATCCGGCCAGCTCCTGTTAAATAGGTATCTATGTTGTCAAAGGGCGTACTTTACGTTGTTGCCACCCCAATCGGCAATCTCGATGATTTTTCTGTGCGTGCCGTCAGGGTATTGGAGACGGTGGATCTCATTGCGGCGGAGGACACAAGGCACACCCGTCCCCTGCTCAGACACTACGGTATCTCTACGCAAATGGTGGCCCTGCACGAACATAACGAGCGGGAGGTGATGGGGCGATTGCTGCGGCAGTTGGAGGAGGGACAATCCCTCGCGCTGGTCTCGGATGCGGGTACGCCGCTGATCAGTGACCCCGGTTTTCCGCTGGTGCGGGAGGCGGGTCGCCTGGGCATCCTGGTAGTGCCTGTGCCTGGGGTCAGCGCGGCGACATGCGCGCTTTCCGTGGCGGGTTTGCCCACAGACCGCTTTCTCTTTGCCGGGTTTCCGCCCCGGCAATCATCTGCCCGTCAACGTTGGCTTCAGGATCTGGTGGCCGAGAGCGCCACCCTGGTATTCTATGAATCGAGCCACCGGATACTCTCTGCTCTCAAGGATATGGCCGAGGTGTTTGGTGCAGCGCGGGAGTCAGTGGTGGCCCGCGAGTTGACCAAGGTGCATGAGACCCTGTTACGCGGGCGACTCGATGAGCTGATCGAAATCGTCGCGGAAGATCCCAATCAGCAGAAGGGCGAGTTTGTCGTCCTGGTGCAGGGGGCGGGGAGAGGGCAGTCTGATCAAAAGACTGTGGAAACCGAACAGGTGCTCAAGGTGCTGCTGGATGAACTGCCCTTAAAGCAGGCTGCTGCACTGGCAGCGAAGATCACCGGTGAGAAAAAGAACGCCCTCTACCAACAGGCGCTCGCCTGGAAACAGGATTCTTAATGCAGAAGGGCCGTTGCCGGCCCTTCCATTCGCCTAGTGGTTCACCTCGATCCGCTTCGGCGATGTGATGGGCGTTTTGGGAATGATGACCTCGAGCACACCATTGTCTCCGGTGGCCTTAATGCCTTCCAGGTCGGTGTGATCCGGGAGTGTAAAACGGCGATAGAAAACACCGCGAGCGCGTTCGACACGCTTGTAGTTCTCCTTCTCCTCCGTCTTCTCGAATTTTCGTTCGCCCCGGATACTCAGAACGCCATTCTCCATGGTGACTTCGATATCCTCCGGTGCCACACCCGGGATATCCGCATGCAGTACATACCGATCATCCTTTTCCTTGATGTCGACCGCCGGCACCCAGTCGCCGCCAACCACATGGGATATATCATCCCGATCGCGTGAGGTGAGGGGGCGGTCCATATCCCGACGCCATTCGTCCATCATCTGCCAGGGATCATATCGTGCGATGTTCATAATGACCTCCTCTTCAGGTTTACCCTGTCCTACTTTAATAATGGGTCCGAAACAGGTTTTTTTCAAGAATGCTCTGGGTGGTATTATTATTTATCTTATTGATAATAATAATGTTTTAAGAAATATATTAATTCGCGGAATCTCATTGCCATGATTCGGTAGGAGTGGCGTTCACGCCGCGAAATACCTCATCTGACGGAGTATTGTTGCGATGTATTTCTTACGACCCAGGTGCTTGCTGATGATGTGCATTCAGGAGACCTACCCAGAAGGAAAAACAACATGGATGGTGCAAGCAATATCATAGAAAGCCTGTAGCTGGTCGGTGAGCATTGCCTTTCGTCCGTGGATCTCGTGGTCACTTTTCAGTCTGTGAGACCCTAAAGGCCGTTTGGGCTGATCCCAAACGACTGAGTGGTCTATAGTCGCCCGGGCCTGAGTGAACCGAAACAGGAGCTTGATTATCTGGCCCGCTATGCCCACCGAACCGCCATCAGCAACCCACGTCTGCTGTTGATGACGGACGGGGTCATCCAGTTCCGTAGTATCTTCCTGGTGATGAAACTGCTGATCCTGTAGAGGATCATTTTTTGGCTTTGTAAAAGTGTGGTTGCCGTAGCTATTTTCGCCCTATATCGGATGACAAATAGATGGCTACAGTTTAGGTGGATGTGGATGCTTCCGGTTGGTGGCGTAATTCGTTACAACCAGCAGAGGCCGGATAAATGAGCAGGCTCTATGTAGAACTGAACCCTGTCAAAGCAGGTATGGTGAAAAATGCTTGGGACTATCGCTGGAGCAGCGTCCATGCCCATCTGTCGGGAAAAGGTAGCCAGGGAATCATTCAGCCAGAAAATCTCCTGAAATTAACAGGCGACTGGAAAGCCTATTTAAAAGAAGCGCAGGCGTTTAGAAGCGGAAAACTTGAGTGGCACGAACGAACAGGAAGGCCATTTGGCACTGACCGTTTTATCGAAAAAGCCGAACGCTTACTTAAATAGAGAATTGAAAAAGAAGAGGCCTGGGCCAAATGGCACTTACTTAAGCTTCTTGGGATGTCCATTTATCCTGACTTCCTCCCTCGCTGCATGCCTGGGTTTGACAAGTAGAGGAAAGGATTTCGCTCGTCGCTTGAGTGCCCTCGGTTCAATGCGTCCTGGTCGCTTCCCGACTTGCTGTTGTGCAATTAGGATGAACAAGCGGCCAAGTTTTTCATCATCGTAATTTCCAGGATCGCCCCGCCTCCAGGAAAGCCACAACTGCAAGGTGTGCTTGAAGCTGAGTTGGCGGGGTATCAGGTCGGCCAACAGAGCTGCCTGAGCCATCAAAAGTCTGATTAGGTTATAGGCCAACAGATAGATCCAGATCTCTTTTTCCGCCATAGCCGGAGTGCGACAACTCAATATCTCCATACCCAGGGTGGTCTTGATGTTACGCAGATCCAACTCGATCTGCCAGCGATCATGATAGAGTGTTTTCAGGGCTGTTTTGCTTGTTTGCTTCGAACAAAGCAGCGTTGTCACTAAAGTTTTTCCGCCGATATGCAGCTCCCGCACGTTCAGTGTGTCTGGTGCCTGGTCGTACGCTTCCCGGCTCATCCAGTCGGGCTTTTTCTTTGGCTTATGCAGTTCTATCAAGTGGTCACGCTGCCCCAGTCGCTGACCACGGCGAAAATCCGTACTACGTCTCCGTGCACCATGTTGTTCGAAAACACCATCCATGCCTTTTTCCTGCAATGCACACAACAGGAAATAGGTTGCGAAAAAGGCATCCCCTAATAGGATGTCACCCGCTTCCAGGGTATCCAGCATTGATCTAAGCAATGACTGCTCATCGCTTCCCTTTCCCCGGCAAGGTCCCATGGCTGTATCAAGTACTGCACCACTGGCAAGGCAAATGATGCTGACAAAGCGGCAAAGAGGAAAACCCAAACCAGGTTTTTGACTACGTGGCTGAGGATAGGCTTCCTGATTGTCCGTTGTATCAGGCAATGCAACGGTTGCCCCATCCACTAACCTGACAGGCCGTCCTCGCCAGTGCCAAGTCTCCGGGGTGGACTCGGTCATCATGCGTCCAGTGTAACGAGCCAATGTAGAAACCATTTCCATTGGTAGCCGTTTCCGTGCCCTGCAGTATGCACCCGTATGGGTGCTACAGGCTGAGAGTCCCCCCATCAATCGTTTGATTGCTGCATCATCTACCACGCTCTGACAAGAGCGATCGGCACTCATTGCCTGTGCCAGAAACATCGATAGCGTCTCAGTTGGGGGAAACAGGCGTTCCCGGTGGTCAGGTAGTAATGATTCCACTTTATCCAGGAATTCCGGGGCGGTCAGCAGGTTGAAGAACTCATAGGAGTCGCTGTTTGCAGCGTGGGCACTGATACGTTTTTGTTGATGTATACGGACGCGTTGGCTAGGATGCATTAAGGCTGGTTCCTGAATTGATTGGTGTGGGTTTGGCGATTTGCATCTTATCACCTGAACCAGCCTTTTTTTATTGTTATATCAATATGTTAGTTCTTAAGTAAGTGCCATTCAGGCCTGGGCCTAAATGCAGCGATGAGGATAATTAAGTATTGTGTCCCCATAACTACCCTGAAACCGTGGTCTGTCCCCTGTTGTTCACAGCGGTCAGGTTATGTAAACGTTGAGGCTGTAGAAAAACCCCAAAAACCGGTAAAATATGGGACACGCTATAAGGCTAAAGGAATCGGATCATGGCCAGGTACAAGGACTACAACTACGATCAGATGAAAATGATCCCTGTGGCTTTTGATCGTCAGATCCTTTATCCGGGCACAACAAAAAAGTCAAAGCTGCTGCGGAACTAGGCGGTCTTCACTCAGACTGACACCACGGTGCTGGGCTTTCAGGCATACGGCCCAATGCCATTCTGTTATTACGCCCTACGTGCTCAAAATCCCTCTACTTCATTAGGCATGCTGTGACTTCGGCTACCTGTATTGCGTTTGCGGCGTCATGATTGCCGTTTTCACGTAAGAAGCGTTTCAGTTGCTCGGCGACATAACCAGCAGCTACATGCTCCGCACTAATCTTATCGTTACTCGATACAGCACGAACCGCTTCTTGTGCTGCAGAGGAAAAAGCCGGGCTATCTATGTATGAACCTATAAGAAATTGGCCTCCGCAACCTAAAAGTTTTTTGAATAACCCCTTATCCATGTCATCAGATATCATATCGGTCGCAAGATAGGCACCAAGCAAAGCAACCCCTAACATAGCTGGAGTGTACACGTCATTATGGGGAACAATCAGATCCAGCCCTCCTTGAGCATTCGCAAGGTATTCATATATCTGAACACGAACATCATCATCGCTGAGATTCCATACCTGCTCGGGTTCCGTGATATCCAATTTACTCTCAATCAAATACCACTTTCCAACCTTACGGTCGTCTTTCATCCTACCAAGTAACGCATGCCTTGTTTCAGAATCCACATAATACGATCCATCTTCAAAAAAATGTATATTGCCAGGCTCTTCCAGTGTTATTAACAGTGGTCCGTTTATCTTTTGATCCACCATCTGTCCTCTTGCTAGAATCACTTCTGCCACTACAGAATAATCATCAACTTTCATATATTTTTTTATGATTTCAAACGCGTGAATTTCTGGGCTTCCATAGACGCATCCTCTCCACTTTATTTCCTCCCTGTATGTCGGCGACCCAATTGTGCCCCCATAATTCTTCTCGTCCCACTCGGGGCCACGGACAGGCGTCTCACTCAGAAAATAATCAGAAAAATGTACCTCGCCTTCAAGCGTATCCCCTTTTACTACGTTCGGTTGGAAATGATTTGGTTCACCGTGATTGAAATATTCCTTTGGATCTATTGCCTCCCCCTCGTACCCACAAAAACGGAAGATCCGATTCATCCAATCACTTCTCCCTTCAGCTAGATTATAAGAATCAAAAATTAGCTTCTTTCCGTTAATCGTGACCGACTGTCTAAAGAATAATGGATTACCTGATTTGCTCAGCTTGAAAGCCAACAGCACTCCTGCCTCATGCAATTCATCGTCCGTCCGATCATAGGCAAACGCTTGATTCAACGTGAGAGTAGACAGAAAAATCAGTACAAACTGGGCAACACAAATCTTCATCACGGCACTCTCTGTAATAGTTAGGATATTTTGAGGTTATCTACTTCTTCTATAGCTCGTGAATACTTCACCGGCTAAAGCCGGTGGCGTCGGGTTGCGGCTAAAAGCCGGATTGATCGGCCGTTCTGCCGATTACCGTCATACGACGGTAAAGTTATTAAATAAGGGACGCACCACGTTTTTCGTGATCAGGTTATACTATACCTCATCATCAAGCACCGGAAGTGGTACGGATGCGTATTCTGGTGAAGATGAATACCGATTCTGGATGAACGTGAACACCTGATTTCTCAACGCATCACGAGTGTTGATTATTAGCCCAAGTGTTCACCATCAGTCAACGGAAATTCTAGGGACACAATACTTAATTGTGCTATGCTTGCATTATGGCCAGACTAGCAAGAGTCGTCCTACCCGGCTATCCTCACCACATCACTCAGCGTGGTAACCGGCGTCAGGATGTGTTTTTTAGAGACAGTGATTACGAGCAATACCTTGAGCTGCTTACAGCGTGGTGTAAACAAGAGCGAATAGAAATCTGGGCCTATTGCCTGATGACCAACCATGTCCATCTCATTGTTAAACCAAGCAGGCAATCAAACCTAGGCAAAGCCGTCGGAGAAATACATCGTCGCTATACCCGTATGATCAACTTCCGGGAGAACTGGAAAGGCTACCTCTGGCAAGGTCGCTTTGCCTCCTACCCCATGGACAAAAGCTGGTTGCTTAAAGCAGTAGCTTATGTAGAACTGAACCCTGTCAAAGCAGGTATGGTGAAAAAAGCTTGGGATTATCGCTGGAGCAGCGTCCATGCCCATCTGTCGGGAAAAGATAGCAAGGGAATCATCCAGCCAGAAAATCTCCTGAAATTAACAGGCGACTGGAAAGCCTATTTAAAAGATGCTCAGGCGTTTAAAAGCGGAGAATTTGAGCGACACGAACGAACAGGAAGGCCATTGGGTACTGACCGATTTATCGAAAAAGCCGAACGCTTATTAAACAGAGAATTGAAAAAGAAGAGGCCTGGGCCTAAATGCGGTGATGAGGATAATTAAATATTGTGTCCCCAGAACTTCCGGTGACGGCATTAAGAAAGTGAGGGCGCAGAGGACAGTTTGTTGATAGCTAAATTGAAATCATTCAATATTATTCGTGCCATACCAAAAAATGTGGTGCTACATTTTATCTATGCTGTTACGGGTATAATATCGCTATTCACTCCATTTGAGCTGACATCAGCATGAGCAATGAGATCAATTATAAGAACAACCCCTTACACGGTGTTGGTTTGAAAAGCTTGTTGATCGAAATAGTGGATCAGTATGGTTTTGAGATACTCTTTGCCTATTTAAATATCAATTGTTTTAAGACCAATCCAAGCATTGATTCCAGTGTTAAGTTTTTAAAAAAAACGGACTGGGCGCGTGAAAAAGTTGAAGTCTTCTATTTGTATGAGTTTAAAAACTTACCTCGAGCGTCTTCTGAACAGTTTTCATTGCCTCCAAGGGAGCGGATTATTCCGGAAAATCAGGCGCCGGGTGATCCTAAAGAACTGAGCTTAGAAGATGCTGATCGATTGCGCGAAAAGCGTGCAAATAAGTCAGCTGAGCGAGAGCAGTGGACTAAACAGCGCTCGGGAAAGAATATCGATCCATGGGCGAACTGGAAAAATAAATCCAAGCGATGACGGAACGAATAGATGCCTAACAACAACCAAAAAAGGATGTCTAGTACAATGCACTTAAATCTACTTATCATAACTATTTTTATTCTATTTAATTCATCAACTTGTTTTTCATTAACAAAGAATGATTTATGGGAATCCATTGAAGGTGAAAATCTAAAATTTTCACAAATGGAAAAGGGATTAATACTAATAAATGACACACAATGCGAGGTTAAAGATATCGAAATTCAGACCTACCCTAAGTCTAGCAATAGTGTTACCCGAATTATGGGAATAGGGTCATATTACTATAAAATCGATAGCTTAAATTCAGGAAAAACTGAACTTGTTTATTGGAATAAGTTTTCTAATACTGAAGGAAAATATCTTAATATAAAAGAATATGCATTCAATAGAGTTAGTTTTAGTGCCGACAAATGCCCTGGAAAAAATAAAGATCATTTAAATGAACACTACAAATTATGGGATAGTGAGAAGTTTTTGAATTTTGGGTTCGGTATAAATGTCGAAAACAAATGCAAACATCCAATTAAATTTGCAATTCGAATTAAAGATCTTAAAGGTGAATGGAATACTGAGGCATGGTACAGCTTTAAAGCATTTGAGTCTTCCTACCTAAAGGATATTAAAACTAGAGATTCTAGATATTATTACTATGCTGAAAGCTCTGATGCCAGCAATATTTATTGGGGGGTGGATGACAATTATTTTTATATCGGTTTGAAAAAATATGGAATGCGAACTGGAGAAGATATGGATGGGGATACAAATATTGTTCTAACCTGTAACTAGCGATAATTGCTAAGGCAAAAAAGTAGAAATTAAATTCAAACCAACATGGATTGGAGCTAACTCGCTGACGTGGTCCAATGGACAGGTACACCCCAGTTAAGCATCATTGACTTAACTGAGGTAGAAAAATGAAAGAACGAAAGAAATATTCGAAGGAATTCAAGCTAGACGCGGTCAGTCTGGTTCTTGAGCAGGAATATACTCGAAGGGAAGCAGCAAACAGTCTGGGCATCAATGCCCAAATGCTGGGGCGCTTGGTGAAAGAACATCAGGCAGAAGATGGGCAGGCATTTCGAGGCAATGGCAAGTTGAGTTCTGAACAGGAAGAAATCAGGAAGCTCAAGGCTCAGGTTAAACGCCTTGAGATGGAGAAAGAAATCTTAAAAAAAGCAACGGTATTCTTTGCAGCAGAAACGAAGTGAAATATTCGTTCATCACCCAGCATAAGAATGCCTATCCAATCAGCTTGCAATGTCAGGTTTTGGGTGTGAGTCGTAATGGTTACTACCAGTATCAAAGGGGCTTGGGTAACAGGCCAGACCGAATACATCAGGAGATGCTGGAGTGGGTTGAGGATATCGCCAAGAGTTCAGACTACACTTATGGCAGTCGCAGAATGAAAAAAGCCTTGAATGTCCTGGGCTATCCGGTGAGTCGGAATAAGGCAAGGAAGTTAATGCGTGAAGCCAATGTACAGGCGCGTCAGCGCAGGAAATATAAGGTTACGACAAACAGTAACCACCAGCAGTCGGTTTTTAACAACCTGCTCAAGCGAGAGTTTGCTGTGGCCCAGCCCGATCATGTCTATGCGGCGGACGTGACTTATGTATGGACCCAGGAAGGCTGGTTATACCTGGCGGTAGTGATAGACCTGTATTCACGTAAAGTGGTCGGCTGGAGCATGAGTTCCCGGATGAAGGCAAAGCTGGTCTGTGATGCATTGCAAATGGCGATCTGGCGACGTCGACCGAAGGGCGGATTGATTCACCACTCAGATCGTGGTTCTCAATATGCCAGCAAGGCTTTTCGGCGGTTACTCAAAGCCCATGATATCAATGGCAGTATGAGCAGGAAGGGTGACTGCTGGGATAATGCTGTAGTGGAAAGCTTCTTTGGCAGCCTCAAGCAGGAACGGGTGCATTGGAGAAGCTACCAGACACGTTACGAAGCCCAGCAGGACATATTGGAATATATTTCCATGTTTTATAATAGTACGCGGCTGCATTCATACCTGGATTATATGAGTCCGAATGATTTTGAGCAGCAAATGATGGCGCAGAAAAAAGCGGCTTAACTGGGTGTAACAAAATCCTTGACCACGTCACGCTTCGCTCTGCTTTTTGCGTCCAGCTATGGCTGGCGTTGAGGCTGTAGAATAACCCTAAAACCTGCACCAAGAGCTTGGCGTGTTGGATACGTCAGGAGAGCATAGCCAACAGGCTTGGCATAATAACCGCATACTAACTAAAATACTCCAAGGCAAATTAACGAGGATTATTTAGCGGTTCTCACCCTATGTTTCTTTGGCTTCATTATTATAGATCTTGTAATAATCGCATTTGGTACAAGCATCTATCTTGCCTTCAACTAATGCTCGATATTGTATAAAAATATCACTATGGTCATAACATGAAGTACCCTCAATTTCCCAGCATTGTAGGTCATCAATTGTGCGTCTAACACAATCCATCTCTTCGCAACATAAAAACTCGTAACATTTTTCCATGTCAAATAACCAAAAGTTAAATGAGAAGGTACTCATTCTATACTTAAAATGAAAAATTATTAATAAGAAAATTGGCTGCCAAAATGTTTTCTCAGTCTGATCCAGCTAGCGTTTTCGGCGAATATTTTTCGTTTTGTTTCCGCGCTGAGAGCGGCCTGTTTTTTGTGGCTGGCCCGATCCGACGTTAGGACGTTTACCACTCCTGCCTTTGCTGTTTTCGTCTCTCTCCCCACCTTTCGGCTGCCAGCTGGGCACCAGGTGCCGTTTGCCGTTGCCGATCAGGTCTGCCCGTCCCATGCTTTTCAGCGTTTCCCGCAGTAGTGGCCAGTTTTTTGGATCGTGGTAGCGTAGAAAGGCTTTGTGCAGACGGCGCTGTTTCAGGCCTGTGGCGACAGGGACGTGGGGAGAATTCCGGCGAACCTTCTTCAGTGGATTTCGGCCGGTATGGTACATGGCAGAGGCAATGGCCAGAGGGGTCGGCAGGAAGGCCTGCACCTGATCCGGCCGAAATCCGTTCTGTTTCAGCCAGAGTGCGAGGTTGAGCATATCCTTGTCGGATGTGCCTGGGTGCGCGGCGATGAAATAGGGGATCAGGTATTGCTCCTTTCCCGCCTCGGCAGAGTATTTGTCGAACAGCTTTTTGAATTTGTCGTAGCTGCCGATCCCTGGTTTCATCATGTGTTCCAGCGGGCCGGATTCAGTGTGTTCCGGGGCGATCTTCAGATACCCGCCGACATGGTGAGTTACGAGTTCCTTGACGTACTCCGGTGAGCGCACAGCCAGGTCGTAACGTAGGCCGGATGCGACGAATACCCGTTTGATGCCGGGCAGTTTGCGGGCGCGCCGGTAGAGTTTGAGCAGTGGCCGGTGGTCGGTGCCCATGTTTGGACAAATGTCCGGGTAGACGCAGGAGAGGCGTCGGCAGGCAGCTTCGATCTTTTCGTCTCTGCAACTGAGCCGGTACATGTTGGTGGTGGGTCCGCCCAGGTCGGAGATGTTGCCGGTAAAACCGGGAACCTGGTCGCGAATCGTCTCCACCTCTCGGATGATGGAGTCCTCCGAGCGGCTCTGGATTATGCGTCCCTCGTGCTCGGTGATTGAACAGAAGGTGCAGCCGCCGAAACAGCCGCGCATGATGTTGATGGAGAAACGGATCATCTCCCAGGCGGGGTTCTTTGCCACCCCGTAGGCAGGGTGGGGTTTGCGGGTGTAGGGGAGTTCGTAGATCCGGTCGAGTTCTGCGGTGGTTAGCGGGATCGGCGGCGGATTGAGCCAGACATCCCGTTTGCCGTGTCGTTGCACCAGGGCTCTGGCGTTGCCGGGGTTGGTCTCCAGGTGGAATACACGGGAGGCGTGGGCATAGATTACTTCATCCTCGATAACCTGATCGTAGGAGGGGAGCCGCACCAGGGTCTTCTCCCGATCGAGCTTGCGGGGACGATTGTGGGCTATGACTACCTGAGGTTGTGGGCAGTCAGGTGTAGCCTGATAAGGATCGGGATGGAAGGCTTTGGGACCGGGTGTGTCGAGTTCAGTTGAGTCGATGACCGTCCGGTCAGCCGGAATCTGTTGCGACATGAATCCGGTGCCGCGGATATCCGTGATCTCGCTGATTTTTTCCCCTGCTGCCAGTCTGTGAGCCACCTCCACCAGCGCCCGTTCCGCATTGCCGTAGATGAGCAGGTCTGCCTTGGAGTCGGGCAGAATGGATCGGCGTACCTTATCCGACCAATAGTCGTAGTGTGCGATGCGGCGCAGACTGGCTTCGATGCCACCGATGATGATCGGCACGCCCTTGAGCGCCTCACGGGCACGCTGGGCGTAGACGATCACGGAACGATCCGGGCGTTTGCCGCCCTCGCCATCCGGTGTGTAGGCGTCGTCGCTGCGGATGCGCCGGTCTGAAGTGTAGCGGTTGACCATCGAATCCATGTTTCCGGCGGTAATGCCGAAAAAGAGGTTGGGCCGCCCCAATCTCAGGAAGTCTTCGCTGCTGCGCCAATCCGGTTGGGAGATGATGCCGACACGAAAACCCTGGGCCTCCAGCAGTCTGCCCACCAGCGCCATGCCGAAACTGGGATGGTCCACGTAGGCATCGCCGGTGACGATGATAATGTCGCAACTGTCCCAGCCCAGGTCGTCCATCTCCTCCCGGGACATGGGTAGTACCGGCGCGATGCCAAAGCGTTTGGCCCAATAGGGGCGATGGGAGAAGACGTCTGGCGCGGTTTGCATGAGTCGATAATGGTTGTTGCTGTAGAATTAAGTGTTAGCGTAACCAACCCTGGAGCCAGAAACGAGGATTGTAGGCCGCATGTCCCTCGAAACGCTCATGGCTGTTTAGCCACTCTTCCCCAAGCTCTGTCAGAGAAAAAACCTCAGGGAATATCCCCAGCACCACACCTCCGATGCAGAGCAGAACAATTGGTATTAAAACACGTCCCGTCGAGGTGTCGGGCGAACTGTTTGATCTGATCTGCAAGGTTTGCTGGATACCATACATCCAGCCAATAACCACACACATCATTATCTGGCTCAGTGGCATAGTAAGTATACCGCTGAATAGTGAGTGAAATGCTGCGGCAAGCAGTGATGCTGTCAGCGAAATATGGATCGGATTTTCTGAAATTCTTTTTATCCATGTGGTGAAGTTGGTGACGGCAAGAAGTGAGATCATCAGCAGTACCGGAATTCCCCATTCAGAGGCGATTTGCAGAATGCTGTTATGCGGGTGTGCTGCATAAGGATTACGGAAATATGCGTAGTGCAAGGGGCCAGCGCCCATAAGCGGATTGTCCTTGATAAGCTGTAGTGCTTGCTCCCACAATTCCATCCGGCTGAGGAGACTCTGGGCAAAAGCGGAAAAGTTGTCGTAGCGGAGCTCCGGTATAAAGAAAGTGAAGTAGATAAAGAGTCCGGCCAGTAGTGCGTAAAGCTGTATGAGAAGCCACTTTTTGCTTCTGCCGCGAAAGATGATTGCAATCCCTGCCCACCCAACAAGTTGGCCCAGCAGGCTCCCTTTGGACCCATTGGCAATGGTGATGCCCCACCAGATACCTGCGATTAGCAGGATGGACAAAAAGATCAGTTTGCGCCTGCCCGGAGTGCTCTCCTGCGTAAGCAGTATCGGCAGGGTTATCAGTGGCAGAGTCCAAGTTTGGAATTGGCAGAGAAAGCGGGTGTTTTCAAAAATCGGGTGAAAATAGAATACCCTCTCCTGAACAATGTAACTGATAAATATTCTGATAAATTCACCCTCATAGATGATGACGGAGAGCACAATGATGAGGAGCAATATCTTGTCGTATGAGTCGCCAAAACGGCGACGTTGAGCAGCAATAAACAGGGCAAAGATGAAAAGCAGGCCGACATGGCTAAGGGAGAGAAAGGCGTCTCGTGGGATGGGTGATGCAACGGAAGAGATTGTACCTAAAATGAAAACACCGGCAATCAGCAGCTTGGTTTGAAGAGTCAGCCTGGAGAAGGTGCCAAGCCACGAGTGACGCTCCTTGTTGGACAAGAGCAGCATCAGGCCTATTCCCACAAGCAATAGAATTTCCAGAATGCGTTTGGTGTCGTAGAGGTTGTATCCCGAGAGGAATAGTTTGGTGAGCCGGCCATTTAGCGCAAACGCAAAAAAAATAGCCAATGGTGCTGAGATAATCTCAGCACCGGAAGTGCGTATTATTGTCATTGCGGAGACTTTTTCCTGCATGGGTTTGTATATCATAGTTATTCTTTCGGCAGGATTTCGGCAGGATTAAGGTTTCTCTTGTTGGAATACATTTGCAATTCGTTGGGAAGCGTATTAGCTTGCATGTGGGAGTCGGCCGGACAGTCGCTGTTTTACCTCGGTGAAGCGGAGGAAAGTCCGGGCTCCATAGGGCAGGGTGCCAGGTAACGCCTGGGAGGCGAAAGCCTACGGAAAGTGCCGCAGAAAATATACCGCCTAAGCCTCTTCGGAGGCCGGTAAGGGTGAAATGGTGACGGTAAGAGCGCACCGCGCTGTCGGTAACGATAGTGGCAAGGTAAACCCCACCCGGAGCAAGACCAAATAGGGGAACATTGGTGCGGCCCGCACTGTTCCCGGGTAGGTTGCTTGAGGTGTGCGGCGACGCGCATCCCAGATGAATGACTGTTCTCGACAGAACCCGGCTTACAGGCCGGCTCCCACTTTTTTCCCCTCTCTTCTCGTTGGTCCGGATTTCCTCCGGTTTTCTTGATATTCCACTTTAGGTTTGAGCTTTAATCTACTGTATTTTCAGTGGAAATCTACCGCTTATTGCGGTGTAACTTCCTCTTGTAACCCCCTGAACACAAAAGACTTTTTCCTTAATTGACCTTGACAGGTCCGGGTGCCGACTCCTAAGATGGATGAAAAGTGGGATAAAGTGGGTAAAAAGGGAAATTGCACCCAAGGGGGGAGAGTTTTTTGTTCCGTGGTGTCTCCAAGCTCAATCTGGATGCTAAAGGCCGTATGGCGATACCGACCAGGTATCGCGACAGCCTCGTGGAGATCTGTGCCTCGCAATTAGTGATTACGGTTGATAAAGATCGCTGCCTGCTGATCTATCCTAAACCGGTTTGGCTGGTGTTTGAAGAGAAGCTTAATGATCTCTCTGCCTTCGGTGGATCCGCTCGGAACCTGCAGCGACTCTATATCGGACACGCTCACGAAATCGATATGGATGGCCAGGGACGTATTCTTCTGCCGCCGGAACTCAGGGAGTTTGCCGGTCTGGAAAAAAAGGTTGCGTTGGTGGGGCAGGGGAAAAAATTCGAACTTTGGGATGAGTCGGCTTGGAGTCGGCAACGTGATGACTGGCTCGACAAGATCGATGAGGAAGGGCTGGAACTGACAGCTCAGCTGGAATCGATCTCACTCTGATGAATGAAGCATCGAGAGCGCACCGACCGGTACTTCTGGACGAATCGGTGGCGGCACTGGCCATTCGCCCTGATGGCGTCTACATCGATGGAACGTTCGGGCGTGGTGGCCATAGCGGCCAGATTCTGAATGGCTTGGGTGAGGCAGGCCGTTTGATCGGTATCGACAAGGATCCGGAGGCCATAACCCATGCCCAGGCTGTATTTGGTGGAGATGGCCGGTTTGTTATTGAGAGAGGTAGCTTCGCTATGTTGGCGGAGATTGCAGAACAGCAGGGAGTGACCGGTAAGGTCGATGGAATTTTACTCGACCTGGGTGTCTCCTCTCCGCAGTTGGATCAGGCGGAGCGGGGTTTCAGTTTTCTGCAGGAGGGTCCACTCGATATGCGCATGGATCCGGAGACGGGGTTTAGCGCCGCCGAGTGGCTGATGGGTGCGGAGGCGAAGGAGATTGCGGATGTGCTTAAAACCTTTGGCGAAGAGCGTCATGCGCGGCGCATTGCCCGTGCGATTGTGGCAGCCCGTCAGGAGCAGCCGATCAGGACCACACGCCAGTTGTCCGAGATCGTCAGTGCGGCCAATCCCGCCTGGGAGAAGGGTAAACATCCGGCCACCCGTTGTTTTCAGGGCATCCGGATCTTTATCAACCGGGAGCTTGAGGATCTGGAGCGTTTTCTGGACCAGGTACTGGACGTGCTGGCACCGGGCGGGCGGTTGGCAGTGATCAGTTTTCACTCCCTTGAGGACAGAATGATAAAGCGTTTCATGCGCGATCAGGCGAAGGGTGATCGTTTTCCGCCAGGCGTGCCTGTGACCCAGGCCCAGCTGAATCCAAAGTTACGACTGCTGGGCAAGGCCATCCGGGCCGGCAAGGGAGAGTTAGAGGAAAACCCCCGGTCCCGCAGTGCGGTGATGCGGGTGGCGGAGCGGCTCTCATGAGCTACTTCAAATTCCTCCCACTGGCTGGATTGATGTTGGCGGTAGTGCTTTCCGGCGTCAGTGTCGTTTATGCCAAGTATTTGAGCCGCAAGGCGTTTGTGGAGCTGCAGGTACTGCATGCCGAGAGGCGGCAGATCGACGTCGAGTGGGGGCGTCTGCAGTTGGAGGAGAGCACGCTGGCGACCCATGCAAAAGTTGAAAAGGCCGCGGACCGGGAGTTGAAAATGCACCGGCCGCGATGGGGTGATGTTGTGGTGATCAGGCGCTGAAGATGGCGGGATCGAAGAAAAAACGGGGACATGCTGAGAAGATCAAGGTGCCGAGCTACAAAGCTCGTCGCCTTTTTCTGCTTGCTGTGCTGGCTTTTGCCTTCGGTTCTCTGATCTGGCGTTCGGTTGATCGGCAGGTATTCGAGACGGCCTTCCTGCAGCAGCAGGGGGAGAAGCGTTATCTGAAACCGATGAAAGTGCGGGCGAGCCGCGGCATGATAACCGACCGGAATGGCGAACCGCTGGCGATCAGTACCCCAGTGAAAAGCATTTTCGCTAACCCACGCAAACTCAAGGCCGACAGTAAAACGATTGGTGCGATTGCTTCTATCCTGGATTTGAATCCTGACAGGGTACGGCGTCTGCTGGCCAGTGACCGGAGGTTTGTCTATCTCAAGCGGCGTGTCAATCCGGATGTGGCACAGCAGGTGAAGGCGTTGGATCTGGAAGGGATTGGCCTGGAGTCGGAGCACCGGCGCTTCTATCCCAGTGGCGAGGTGATGGCCCATATGGTCGGGCTGACGGGCATTGACGATCAGGGACTGGAGGGGATGGAGCTGGCCTACAACGAGTGGCTTTCCGGAGTGAATGGTGCCAAGCGGGTCATCATGGATGGTCGCCGCCGGGTGATCAAAGAGGTGGAGAATATCCAGTCTCCCCGCTCGGGTAACGATCTGGTATTGAGTCTCGACCGGCGCCTGCAGTTTCTCGCTTATCGGGAACTCAAGAAGGCGGTGAAGGCGCACAAAGCGGTTTCCGGCTCAGCGGTAATTCTGGATGCCAAGAGTGGTGAAGTGCTGGCAATGGTCAATCGTCCCGCCTATAACCCGAACGGCCGCCGCAGTAATCGCCGGGGCAGCTTCCGCAATCGCGCAGTGACCGATGTGTTTGAGCCGGGGTCCACGGTGAAGCCTTTTGTGGTGGCCGCTGCATTGGAGCAGGGACGTTTCAAGCCGGACACGCCGATCGATGTGAGGTCCGGACTGCTGCGCGTTGGACGTCATCTGGTCAAGGACTCGCACGACTACGGCCGCATCGACGTGGCAACAGTGTTGAGCAAATCGAGCAATGTGGGCGCCAGCAAGATCGCCCTTGCGCTGAAGCCGGAGGTCATGTGGAAGCTCTATTCCCAGGTCGGATTCGGCAGTTCGGCCGAAAGCATGTTTCCCGGTGAATCATCAGGTCGCCTGCCCCATTTTTCGGATTGGAGCGAGTTTGAGCAGGCCACCCTCTCCTTTGGTTACGGACTTTCAGTCACACCACTGCAACTTGCCGGTGCCTACGCCGTGCTGGCCAATGACGGGGTGAAATTACCTGTTTCCCTGTTGAAGGTGAGTGAGCTGTCCAAAGGTGAACGGGTTGTACGTCGCTCCACCGCGCGATCAGTGGTTCACATGATGGAAGCTGTGGTGGCCAAAGGCGGTACTGCACCCTTGGCGGCTATCCCCGGCTACCGCGTGGCTGGCAAGACCGGCACCGCCAAGAAGTCGGTTGCCGGAGGGTATGCGGAAGACAAATATCTCTCCCTGTTTGTCGGCATGGCACCGGCGAGTGATCCACGTCTGGTGATGGCGGTGATGATTAATGAACCGAGGGGTAAGGATTACTATGGCGGCAAGGTGGCCGCACCGGTATTCGCTAAGGTGATGAGCGGTGCATTGCGGCTGCTCAATATCCCACCCGATGCACCGCTGGTGGTGACGCCTTTGCTGGCGGATTCAGAGGGACGGCACTGATGACCGCACATGTGAACGCACAGGGCATACTGCTATCCGAGCTGCTTGGCGGGTTTGTGAACGTGACCCCGAAAGAGGACGGGGTGGTCACAAATATCAGCCTGGACAGTCGTTTTATAGAGGAAGGCGGGCTCTTTCTTGCCTGTTTGGGGGGTAGTGTCCATGGTCTCGATTTTGCCGATCAGGCGATAGGGCAGGGTGCAGCCGCCATCGTTTGGGAACCGGACGGTGTGGTGAACGAGCGAAAAGCGGAGAGGCTGGCGGCAGAGGTGGATATTCCACTTTTGCGGGTTGAGAATCTAGCGCGTCAGGCAAGCCTGTTGGCGGCACGCTTTTATGGTTATCCCAGTCGTTCCATGACGGTGATCGGGATTACCGGCACCAATGGCAAGACCAGTGTCAGCCATCTGCTGGCGCAGGCGCTGGAACCGGAAACACCCACCGGCATAATAGGCACCCTGGGGGCGGGTTTTGCCGGCGCGTTGATTGATACCGGCTTTACCACTCCTGATGCAGTAACGCTGCAGTCACTGCTGGCGCAGCTGAAAACCGAAGGGGCAAAAGCGTTGGTGATGGAGGTCTCCTCCCACGCGCTGGCCCAGGACCGGGCAGCTGCGATCCATTTTGATATCGCCGTATTTACCAACATCAGCCGGGACCACTTCGATTTCCACGGCACCATGTCGAACTACTTTGCCGCCAAGCAGCGGCTGTTCCATATGTCTGACCTGTGTTGCGCGGTGATCAATCTCGATGACCCCTTCGGTCCTGAACTGCTCGATTCTCTGGCGGCTGATGTGGATGCGGTGGTCTATTCGGTGAGTCCGGAGGCCTGTCCACCGGATGGTATCAGTGGCTGGATCAGGGCGGAGGTCATCCTGCCCACAGCCGACGGCATGGAGATTCACTTCTCCAGTCAGTGGGGCAGGGGCGTGTTGCATACTTCCCTGATGGGCCGGTTCAATGCCAGTAATCTGCTCGCCGCTCTCTCGGTACTGCTCTACAAAGGCTGGACGCTGGAGCAGGCTTTGGCAAAACTCTCAAAGGCTACAACAGTAGAGGGCCGCCTGGAGCGCTTCGGCAATGATGATCGCCCCTGTGTGGTGGTGGATTTCGCTCATACTCCGGATGCCCTGGAAAATGTTCTGCTTGCGGTACGCAGTCACTGCGCCAGCCGCATGACTATCGTTTTTGGCTGTGGTGGGGATCGTGATAGAGGCAAACGACCGCAGATGGGACGCATTGCTGAGCAGTATGCGGATAGCATTATTGTTACTGACGATAATCCTCGTGGTGAGGAGAGTCGCGCCATCATCGATCAGATACTGGCCGGGATGGAGCATCCCGAGCAGGCCAGGGTCGAGGCTAATCGGGCAGAGGCGATCCGTCTGGCAGTGCTCGGTGCCGGGGCGGAGGATCTGGTGCTGGTGGCCGGCAAGGGCCATGAGACCTATCAGCAGATAGGGGATCGGAAGCTGCCGTTCAGTGACCGGGAACAGGTTATCCAGGCGCTGGACGATTGGCAGGATGGGGGTAACTGACGATGCTGCTCTATCTGACCGATTGGCTTTCGCAATATGACACGGCATTCAATGTCTTTCAGTATCTGACCCTGCGCACCATTCTCGGGGTGCTCACCGCGCTGCTGATCTCGCTGTTGGTCGGTCCGGTGATGATCCGCCGGCTCAGTTTCCATCAGATCGGACAGACCGTACGGGACGATGGTCCGGAGACTCACTTTTCCAAGGCCGGTACGCCCACCATGGGTGGAGCACTGATTCTGGTAGGGATAGCCGTGGCCACCCTGCTTTGGTCTGACCTGGGCAATCGCTATGTCTGGATCGTGCTGTCGGTGACGTTGCTGTTTGGTGTCATCGGCCTGGTGGATGACTACAAGAAACTGGTACTTCAGGATCCACGCGGACTCGCCTCCCGCTGGAAATATTTCTGGCAGTCGGTGGTGGGCCTCGGGGCCGCCAGCGTTCTCTACTTTAGCGCGCAGAGTCCGGTGGAGACACAACTGCTGATCCCCTATCTAAAGAATGTGGCGCTGGATATCGGCCCCTGGTACATCCTGCTGACCTATCTGGTCATTGTTGGTTCATCAAATGCTGTGAATCTCACCGATGGACTGGATGGTCTGGCAATACTGCCGACGGTGATGGTGGGTGGGGCGCTGGGTCTGTTTGCCTACCTTACCGGGCACGTTGACTTTGCCGCCTATCTGAAAATCCCCTATATCCCGGGGTTGGGCGAACTGATCATTTTCTGCGGCGCCCTGGTTGGCGCCGGACTGGGATTTCTCTGGTTCAACACCTATCCGGCGCAGGTCTTTATGGGAGATGTGGGCGCATTGGCCCTCGGCGCTGCGCTGGGAGTGGTTGCGGTTGCGGTACGCCAGGAGCTGGTGCTGTTCATCATGGGTGGTGTCTTCGTCATGGAGACGATTTCAGTGGTGCTGCAGGTCGCCTCGTTCAAACTTACCGGGCGGCGTATCTTCATGATGGCGCCATTGCACCACCATTTTGAATTGAAGGGCTGGCCCGAACCCCGGGTCATTGTGCGTTTCTGGATCATCACCGTCATCCTGGTGTTGGTCGGATTGGCGAGTCTGAAGATCAGATGAGGGACGGGATGCAGGTCATGGCGCAGCAGGCAGGTAAAATCCTGATTGTCGGTCTGGGCAAGACCGGACTCTCCTGCGCCCGTTATCTTATGCGGCAGGGCGTGCCTGTTGCAGTGACCGATAGCCGTGAACATCCGCCCGGGTTGCAGGATCTGACCGATGAGATGCCGGATGTGGCGCTGTTTCTCGGCAGTTTTCAGCCTGAGGTATTTCTGGCCGCGGAGCAGCTGGTGGTCAGTCCCGGCCTGTCGTTGCAGGAACCTCTGATCCAGGAAGCTCAGCGGCGGGGCGTTGAAATCGTCGGTGACATCGAACTTTTCTGCAGAGCGGCACAAGCCCCTATCGTTGCCATTACCGGCTCGAATGGTAAGAGCACGGTCACCACGCTGCTGGGTGAGATGGCCCGTGCCGCAGGGTTGAAAGTTGCCGTTGGCGGCAATATTGGAGAGCCGGCGTTGGATCTGCTGGATGAAACAGTGGATCTCTATATTCTTGAACTGTCGAGTTTTCAGTTGGAGACAACCCAGTCCCTGAAGGCCGATGTGGCAGTGGTGCTGAATATCTCCGCAGACCATATGGATCGTTACGCCTCACTCGATGAGTACGCGAAGACTAAGGCGGTGGTTTACCGGGGCGCCAGGGTTAGCTTGGTCAATCGGGATGACTCGCAGGTCGTTTCCATGAGCGGTGCTGCCGGCGCTGAGTCGGGATTTACCCTTGAGGTGCCACAGGAAGACGATTTCGGCATTTGCGAGAACGCAGAGGCCCGCTGGTTGTGCCGTGGAACCACCCCCCTGTTACCTGTGAGCGAACTGAAGATCCCGGGTTTGCACAACCAGGCAAATGCGCTGGCTGCCTTGGCGCTGGGTGTGGCGGCGGATCTGCCTTTGCAGCCGATGTTGGCTGCCCTGCGGGGATTTTCCGGCCTGCCTCACCGTACTCAGTTTGTCGCGGAAAAAGGGGGGGTACGCTGGTACAACGACTCCAAAGGTACCAATGTCGGTGCGACCATCGCCGCACTGGAGGGTCTACACCCCCTGAGCGGAGAGAGCCGTAGCGTGCTGATCGCCGGTGGCGACTGCAAAGGGGCGGATTTCACCGAGTTGGCGCCGGTAGTTGAACGCACCGCCCGGGCAGTGATCCTGATCGGACGGGATGCCCAGGTTATCGAACAGGTTCTTTCCGGCAGGATTGTTGTGGAGTGTGCGGAGAGCCTTGAAGCGGCAGTGAGCCAGGCAAGAGAATTGGCAAAACCTGGAGACCGGGTGCTGCTCTCACCGGCGTGCGCCAGTTTCGATATGTTCCGCAATTTTGAAGCCCGTGGTGAAGCCTTCATTCAGGCGGTTGAGGGGCTGATGTCATGAATACGATGGCAAGGTCTCAGGCGAGCATGGGTGGTAAAGAAGGCGGTATCTCGCCACCAGCCATCGACTACTGGCTGATGGGGGCCGCACTGATTCTGCTCATGTTTGGTCTGGTGATGGTTGCCTCCTCTTCCATGTACGCCGGTGAGCGTATCGCCGGATCGCCCTTCTTCTTTGTGATCCGCCACATCATTGCGCTCTGTATCGGTCTTGCCGGTGCCATGGCGCTGTTCCGCGTACCTGTCTCATCCTGGGAGAAGGCCGGGCCGGTACTGGTGTTTGTCGGTTTGGTGATGTTGGTTTTGGTACTGATACCGAATATCGGTAAAGAGGCGAACCATGCGCGGCGCTGGATCCCCTTGGGTGTCTTCAACCTGCAGAGCTCTGAGTTCGTGAAGCTGTTCATGGTGATCTATATCGCCGGTTATCTGGTGCGTCGTCAGAGTGAGGTTACCAGTTCGCTGTGGGGTTTTGCCAAGCCGATGATGCTGGTGCTCCTGACCAGTCTGCTGATCATGCTGGAACCCGATTTCGGCACCACGGTGGTGCTCTTCGCCACGGTCTTGGGCATGCTCTTTCTGGGAGGGGTCGTGCTATGGCAGTTCACTATTCTGCTGACATCCTCTGCCCTGGCTGGTGGCGCACTGATCTACTTTTCAGACTACCGTTGGCGGCGGATCACCGCTTTCATCAATCCCTGGGATGACCAACGGGATAGCGATTACCAACTGGTACAGGCGTTGATCGCCTTCGGGCGTGGTGAAGTCACCGGTGTAGGTCTCGGCAACGGCATACAGAAACAGTTCTATCTGCCAGAGGCGCATACCGACTTTATTATGGCGGTGATCGGGGAGGAGTTCGGTCTGATCGGGACCCTGGCGGTGATTTTCCTGTTTGCCTTCATTACCTGGCGCGCCTTTCAGATTGGTACCCGGGCGATGGCCCGGGAGAGACGTTTTTCCGCTTATGTCGCCTACGGCTTCGGTATTTGGATCGGGCTTCAGTCGTTCATCAATATCGGTGTGAACGTGGGTTTGCTGCCCACCAAGGGTTTGACCCTGCCTTTTATAAGCTACGGCGGCAACAGCATTATTGTCACCTGTCTGGTGATCGCCGTGCTGCTGCGCATCGACCATGAACTGCGGCTTCAGAGTGACGGTGTAAAGTCGGGAGGTCGATCATGGAGCCGCGTGTGATGGTGATGGCAGGTGGCACAGGTGGACATGTCTTTCCGGCACTGGCGGTGGCTGACTGGTTGATGGCTGAGGGTATTGATGTCTTCTGGTTGGGTACGCGGCGGGGAATGGAGGCGAAACTGATCCCGCAGCGGGGCATTCCGATGGAGTGGATCGAGGTCCGTGGCGTTCGCGGTACCGGTCTGCTGCGCCGGTTGGCAGCGCCTTTTGTGATTTTGAAGGCACTCTGGCAGGCGTTGCGGGTACTGCGCAGAAACCGCCCGAGCCTGGTGCTGGGCATGGGGGGGTTTGTCTCCGGCCCGGGTGGCCTGATGGCACGCTTGTTGGGTATTCCACTGGTGATTCAGGAGCAGAATGCAATCCCGGGTTTTACCAACCGTCTTCTCTCCCGCTTTGCGACTCGAGTATTTGAAGCGTTCCCCGGTAGTTTTGACGCGACCAGGGGAGCGGTTGAGTCGGGCAACCCGGTGCGTCCGGAGATCGCTGCACTGCCGGAACCTGCAACGCGGTTCGAGGGCCGGGGCGGGCCGCTACATCTTCTGGTACTGGGTGGTTCCCTGGGTGCCCAGGCATTGAATGAGACGGTGCCGGACGCACTGGCTCGTCTGCCGGTTGGACAACGGCCTGAGGTGCGCCATCAGGCGGGCGAACGGAGCTATGACACTGCGGTCTCTGCTTATGAAAAGCATGGAGTAGAGGCTGATATCAGCGCCTTTGAGCACGACATGGCGGGTGCCTATGGTTGGGCCGACCTGGTGATCTGCCGGGCCGGCGCGCTTACCGTTTCGGAGCTGGCGGTAACCGGGTTGGGTGCGATTCTGGTCCCCTTTCCCCATGCGGTCGACGATCATCAGACCCGCAATGCGGCTTATCTGGTGGATGCAGGTGCTGCCCTGCTGGTCCCCCAGGCATCCCTGGATGCGGCGTCCCTTGCGGCCAGGCTGAAAGCCCTGCTGGTTGATCGGAAAACGTTATTGAAGATGGCTATCGCCGCGCGCCGCCTGGCACGCCCCGATTCTGCTGAAGTGGTTGGCCGTGCCTGCCTGGAGATGATTGAACGATGAGTGACAAGAATCGCCGCCGCCACGCCCCCGACAGCATGGGCCGCATGCGCCGCATCCATTTTGTGGGTATCGGCGGTGCCGGTATGAGTGGTATCGCCGAGGTGATGGTGAATCTGGATTATGCGGTTTCCGGATCCGATCAGCGTGAAAGCGCGGTGACCCGGCGCTTGGCCGGATTGGGCGCGCAGATATTCATCGGTCATGCTGCAGAGCAGGTCAGGGATTGTGATGCCGTAGTGATCTCCAGCGCCGTGAAAGCAGACAACCCGGAAGTGCAGGCCGCCAGAGAGTGGCGTATCCCGGTGGTACCGCGAGCGGAGATGCTGGCGGAGATCATGCGTTTCCACTATGGCATCGCGGTGGCAGGCACCCACGGCAAGACCACCACCACCAGCCTGGTGGCCAGTGTGCTGGGCGAGGCGGGGTTGGACCCCACTTTCGTGATTGGTGGACGCCTCAACAGCGCCGGCGCCAATGCACAGCTGGGAGAGGGAGACTACCTGGTGGCGGAGGCGGATGAGAGTGATGCATCATTCCTCTATCTGCAGCCCATGCTTGCGGTGGTGACCAATATCGATGCCGATCATATGAGCACCTACGGTGGTGAATTCGATCGTCTGCGCGGGGCCTTTCTGGAGTTTCTTCACCACCTGCCTTTCTATGGTCTGGCGGTGCTCTGTATCGATGACGCCGAAGTCCGGGGTCTGTTGCCTGAGATCACCCGGCGGGTGCGTACCTACGGATTCTCCGAAGATGCTGATGTACGGGCGGTGAAGGTCACCCAAGAGGGGGCGATCACCAGTTTCGGATTGGAGTGCGAGGGCTGGAATCAGGACCTGCGGGTCACCCTCAATATGCCGGGACGCCACAATGTGTTGAACGCACTTGCCGCGATTACCGTGGCGCTGGAGCTGGGTGTTGAAGAGGCCAGTATCCAGCGGGCGTTACAGAATTTTCAGGGGATCGGCAGACGCTTTCAGACCAGCGGCGACTGTCTGGTGGGCAATCGACGGGTAATGTTCGTCGATGACTATGCACACCACCCCAGCGAGATAGCCGCCACTCTGGCGGCAGTGAGGGCCGGTTGGCCGGAACGGCGTCTGGTGTTGTCCTTTCAGCCCCATCGCTACACCCGCACCCAGGAGCAGTTCGAGGATTTCGTGCAGGTGCTCTCGCAGACCGACGTGCTGCTGCTTACCGAGGTCTATGCCGCAGGGGAAGTGCCTATTCAAGGTGCGGACGGGCGTGCGTTGAGCCGCGCCGTGCGTGCACGTGGGCAGGTTGATCCGGTATTTGTCGAGCCGCTGGCGGAGTTGCCGGAGGTCCTGGCAGGTCTGCTGCAGGAGGGAGACATAGTCCTTACCCTCGGCGCGGGCAGCATTGGAGCCATCGCTGCGGATTTGCCGAAAAGACTGTGTGAGGGGGTTGTCGGATGAATAAATTGTTCGATATGAGTCGGTTCCATCAGGGTTGTGGGGAGGCCTTGAATTCCGCCCACCTCCAGCTGTGTTTCGGCTCGTCGCAAGACAATGAGAAAGATGGGCTGCAGCAGACCGGGCGGAATCGAAATCTGCTTTCGGCACATCGACCCGATGACCAAAGATGTGGAGGGGAGACCCGGAAATGATGCCTGCGCTGGATGAAAAATCGCTGCGGGGTGAGCTGCTGTTCAACGAGCCCCTGTCCGGCCATACGACTTGGCGGGTAGGCGGTCCGGCGCGTCGTTTCTACCGTCCTGCGGATAGCGCGGATCTGGTGCAGTTTCTACTGCAGTTGGAGGCGGATGAACCGCTGCTCTGGCTGGGGCTGGGCAGCAACCTGCTGGTGCGTGACGGTGGTTTTCCCGGCACGGTGATTGCCACTCAGGGTCGACTCAACAGGCTGGAATGGCAGGACGGGACACGGCTCAATGCGGAGGCGGGTGTCTCCTGCGCCAAGGTGGCGCGCACTGCTGCGCGGGCGGGTCTTTGCGGGGTCGAGTTTCTGGCGGGTATCCCCGGCACACTCGGCGGTGCCCTGGCGATGAATGCCGGTGCCTTTGGTGGTGAGGTCTGGGATCAGGTGAAACAGGTGGAGACCCTGGACCGTTACGGGGAGGTACGGAAACGCACTCCAGATGACTTCGATATCGGTTATCGCAGCGTAAAGGGTACTGCAGGGGAGTGGTTCCTCTCCGCCGAACTGCAGCTGCAGTCAGGGGATGTGAACGCGTCTCAACAGGTGATTCGGACGCTGTTGGAGCGGCGTGCGGCGACTCAGCCCACGAGCCTGCCGAGTTGTGGCTCCGTATTCAGAAATCCGACGGGCAACCATGCGGCAAAACTGATTGAGTCAGCGGGTCTCAAGGGGACGCGGATTGGCGGTGCACAGGTCTCTGAAAAGCACGCTAATTTCATCATCAACACCGGCGATGCCACAGCGGCGGATATCGAGGCCTTGATAAATAAGGTGCAATCCGAGGTTGAACTGCACAGCGGTGTGTTGTTGCTGCCGGAAGTCCACCGGGTTGGAGAGGCGCGGTGAAGCGGCAGCAGAAAAAAGCGCCGCTCAGCCGGTGGAATAATGGGCTGGCTTTTCTGCAGGTGTGGGGGTTTGCACTCCTGTTGTCCGTACTGGGTGGAGTTGGCGCAGCCTGGGGGGTTGCCCAGCTGCAGGATCCAAAAGTGATGCCGCTGCGCGTGATTGGGATCGATGGAGAGATATCACATCTCGATCCGAAACTGCTGAAACAGACAGTGGTAAAAGCCATTCGCGGCAGCTTCTTCAGTGTCGACCTCGAGTTGATCCGTACCGAAGTGGAAGGATTGCCCTGGGTGGCAAGTGCAAGTGTGCGGCGGGTCTGGCCCGATACCCTGCGGGTTGATGTGGTGGAGCAGGTGGCACTGGCACGCTGGGGTAAGGGGGCATTGGTCAACCGGCGGGGAGAGATCTTTCGTCCCCAGCAGCGGCTAAAACTGCCTGAACTGGTGACTTTGGAAGGGCCGGAGAGCAGCGCTGTTGCCATCAGTCGCGATTTTCTGCGTTTTGAGGCGCTGCTGAAGACCGTAGAGCTGGATCTGAAACATGTTTTGGTCGATGCCCGACAGGCGTGGCGGCTGAAGACCCGCCGGGGCCTGACATTGAATTTGGGACGATCTGACATCGCCTCACGACTGGCACGTTTTGTACGCCTCTATCCCGGCTTGGGAGATGGTAATGAGGGGCAGTTGGAAGCGGTGGATCTGCGTTATACCAATGGATTTACGGCACGCTGGAAGGCGTTGCCGAAGCAGGAATTATCAACAGACAATCCGGCTCGGCAGAGCGGGAAAAACCGGATTGCAGGACTCTGAATGACCAAGAAAAGTGAAAAGAATCTGATTATTGGCCTGGATATCGGCACCTCCAAGGTGGTGGCTATCGTGGGAGAGGTCAAGACCGGTGATGAGATAGAGATCATCGGCATCGGCTCCCACCCCTCACGCGGGTTGAAGAAGGGGGTCGTGGTGAATATCGAGTCCACGGTCCAGTCGATTCAGCGGGCGGTGGAAGAGGCTGAGTTGATGGCGGGCTGCGAGATCCACTCGGTCTTTGCCGGCATTGCCGGCAGCCACATCAGCAGCCTCAACTCTCACGGCATCGTGGCGATCCGTGACAAAGAGGTGACCCAGAGTGATGTGGAACGGGTGATCGATGCGGCCAGGGCGGTGGCGATCCCGGCGGATCAGAAGATCCTGCATATCCTGCCCCAGGAGTTCATCATCGATGAGCAGGAGGGGATCCGCGATCCCATCGGTATGTCGGGTGTGCGCCTCGAATCACGGGTTCACATGGTCACCGGTGCCGTCAGCGCGGCGCAGAACATCATCAAATGTGTGCGCCGCTGCGGTCTGGAGGTCGATGACTTGATCCTGGAGCAATTGGCATCGAGTTACTCGGTTCTGAGCGAGGACGAAAAGGAACTTGGGGTCTGCCTGGTGGATATCGGCGGCGGCACCACCGATATCGCTGTCTTCACCGGTGGGGCGATTCGCCACACCGCAGTGATCCCCATTGCCGGGGATCAGGTGACCAATGATATTGCGGTGGCGTTACGCACACCGACCCAGCACGCGGAAGAGATCAAGATCAAATATGCCTGCGCCCTGACCCAGTTGGCCACCAACGATGAGACCATCGAGGTGCCCAGCATCGGTGACCGGCCACCGCGCAGGCTTTCGCGTCAGACCCTGGCGGAGGTGGTTGAACCCCGTTACGAGGAGTTGATGACGCTGATTCAGGCGGAACTGCGACGTAGCGGTTTTGAGGATGTGATTGCGGGCGGCGTGGTGCTGACCGGCGGAAGTTCCAAGATGGAAGGGGTGATCGAGTTGGCGGAAGAGGTGTTTCACATGCCGGTCAGACTCGGGGTGCCGCAATACGTCACCGGGCTGGCCGACGTGGTGCGCAACCCGATCTACTCCACCGGCGTCGGGTTGCTGCTGTTCGGTAACACGAACCGGAGTCGCGGTGTGGCGGATCTCTCTCATGATGGGGGAATGAAAGCGATCTGGGAACGGATGAAGAATTGGTTTCAAGGTAATTTTTAACTTTATGTAGTGCAGGCTGTTGGCAGACAGACGGGCGGACAAAAGAGGAGATAGGCAATGTTTGAATTAATGGATACACACAGTCAAAACGCTGTGATCAAAGTGGTAGGCGTAGGCGGAGGCGGCGGCAACGCAGTGAACCACATGCTTACAGGCGAGATCGAGGGCGTTGACTTCATCTGTGCCAATACCGATTCACAGGCACTGCGCAACAGTGAAGTGCGTACACTGCTGCAACTGGGTTCCGACATCACCAAAGGTCTTGGTGCAGGCGCAGATCCTGAGGTAGGCAGACAGGCTGCCCATGAGGATCACGACCGGATCCACGAGGTGCTGGACGGGGCCGATATGGTCTTTATCACCGCCGGCATGGGTGGCGGCACAGGTACCGGTGCAGCGCCGGTGGTTGCCCAGGTGGCCAAGGAGCTGGGCATTCTGACGGTGGCAGTAGTCACCAAACCCTTTGGCTTCGAAGGCGGCAAGCGCATGAAGATTGCCGAAGCGGGCATGGCCGAACTGTCGAAGAGCGTCGACTCCCTGATCACCATTCCCAATGAGAAACTGTTGGCGGTGCTGGGCAAGGAGATGAGTCTGCTGAATGCCTTCAAGGCGGCAAACGATGTGTTGCTGAACGCTGTGCAGGGCATTGCGGAGCTGATTACCCGTCCCGGCCTGATCAATGTGGACTTCGCCGACGTGAAGACCGTGATGTCGGAGATGGGCGCGGCAATGATGGGTTCAGGCGAGGCATCGGGCGAGAACCGGGCGCGTGAGGCGGCGGAGAAGGCGATTCGCAGCCCGCTGCTGGAAGACATCAACCTGTCAGGCGCAAAAGGTATTCTGGTCAATATCACTGCGGGTCTCAACCTTTCCATCGGTGAGTTCGATGAGGTGGGCAATACCGTGCGGGAGTTCGCTGACGAAGACGCCACCGTGGTAGTGGGAACGGTTATCGACGGCGATATGCAGGAAGAGATGCGGGTGACCGTGGTCGCTACCGGATTGGGTGATCTGTCAGTAGCCGAATTACCGAAACCGGCTCGACAGGCCGATGCGGGGCTGGAACTGGTGGCTTCGGATATCGTCACTCCAGGCCCGAATGACTATAGAGATCTGGATCGTCCGACGGTGGTTCGCAAGGGCTTGGCGGCCAAACCTGCCGCCGAAGCGCCGGCAAAGACCAGTCTCGACTACCTCGATATCCCGGCATTCCTGCGTCGTCAGGCCGATTGAACTTTGTGGAATAACCGTGTTCAGAGTGTTGGAGTTTCAGGGTGGTGCAGCGTGCCGGGATCGGAATCACATTTGGCTCCGATCCCTCATATTCAAAGAATGCGACGGCCTTTTTGTCGGATAATTTGACATGTGATAACATTCCCGCGCTCATAAATATCAATTTCTCAAGGGAGCGAAAACGGCAATGATTCGGCAACGCACACTGAAAAATGTGATTCGCGCCACTGGCGTCGGATTGCATACAGGTCAAAAGGTCTATCTGACCCTAAGGCCTGCTGTGCCGGATACAGGTATCGTGTTTCGCCGGGTTGACCTGGATCCGGCAGTCGAGATCCGTGCCTGTCCGGAAAATGTCGGTGACACTCGTCTCTCTACGACCCTGATGCAGCATGGGGTCAGGATCTCGACGGTGGAACATCTGCTTTCGGCCTTGGCCGGACTCGGTATCGATAATGCCTATGTCGATGTCAGTGCCCCCGAAGTGCCGATCATGGACGGCAGTGCCGGACCTTTCGTGTTCCTCCTCCAGTCTGCCGGAGTGGAGGAACAGAACGCGGCCAAACGCTTTATCAAAATCAAGCGCAAAGTCGTGGTGGAAGATGGAGACAAGCGCGCCAGTTTTGAGCCTTTTGACGGATTCAAGGTAAGCTTTGCCATCGATTTCGACCATCCGGCGTTTGTGCAGCGGGCTCAGTATGCCAGCGTCGACTTCTCCTCCACTTCATTCGTCAGAGAGGTGAGCCGCGCCCGGACCTTCGGTTTCCTGCGTGATATCGAGATGTTGCGCCAGCGGGAACTTGCCCTCGGTGGCAGCATGGACAACGCGGTGGTCGTGGATGACTACCGGGTGCTGAACGAAGATGGCCTGCGTTACGAAGACGAGTTCGTCAAACACAAAATCCTCGACGCCATCGGCGATCTCTACCTGCTCGGCCACAGCCTGATCGGCGCCTTCAGCGGTCACAAATCGGGACATGCCCTCAACAACCGCCTGTTGCGGGAGCTGATGCAGGACACGGAGGCCTGGGAAGAAGTCACCTTCGACGAGACCGAAAAGGCGCCTATCTCCTATATGAAGCCTGTTCAGGTGACCTGAGCTGATTTAGCTTCCCTGAAATGAAAAAGCCGCACCCACACAGGATGCGTCTTTTTTTATTTTTACTAAGCAATAAATTCCCGCAAAGAAAGCGAGGTCTATTTCTCTGCGTGTCTGCTCAGACGCAGTAGTGCCTCCCGCAATTCGGTCGATTCGGTGCACTCTGCGGTACTTCGAATCATCGCGGCGCTCTCTTTAGAAAGAGTCAGCGGTTCCGCTGGGTGGTGCCGTTCGGCGGGTGCGGATTGGGGTAGAAAAACCTTGATTCTGATACTCTCCAGCGCCACCCCCTCGGCTTTGAGTTTCTCCCGCAGGTCACGCCCCAGGTAACGGAAGCGGCTGGCCCAGGCGGGTGAGTCAACAAACAGCACCAGCCGGGTTTCATGCGGTACGGCTCCGATGCAATGGTCACCCAGGGGTTCTGGCAGCAGCAGGCGAATTCTGGCCAGTAGCGCCGCATGTTGCGCCAGTTTTTTGTTCAGGGTTTTGATCGATTCCCGGGAGCCAAACAGCTCTCCCAGTGACTTCATCTTGATTTGCATGGGCAAATCATAGGAGAATGCGTGGCTGTATGCCATGGCTATTGGCAGAGAAAGGCCTAAAGGTTTCGGCTTAAGCGGTCGATAAATGCCGTAGTTCCCCCTGAAAATCCCGGATAGAACTGGATAAATGAAGATCATCTACTTGCGTGGCATCGGAAAAAGCTGTAGTACCACAGGACGTTGTCTATCGGCAATCACCCTGCTTGGACTGCTTTGCGTCTTTGGCGCAGGCATGCTTTGGACCGGTTACAGAATGGGTGTGCAGGACGTGACTTTTCCTGAGCACCAGCTGGTGCGTTCGCTGAGAGATACCTTCACCCAGGAGCGTCGTGTACTGGAAGATACCAGGACCGATGCCCAAGAGCGCATCGACGGCCTGGCCATGCGGCTGGGGCAGTTGCAGGCTAATTTGCTGAGGCTGGATGCCCTTGGTCAACGCCTGGTGGATATCGGCAGCCTGGATAAGGGTGAGTTCAGTTTCGAGGCGCCGTCAGCTGTGGGTGGTCCGCTAGTGGATGAAGTGGTGAAATCCCAGTCGGTGCTGCCGGAGATCCTGAAGGACATGGACAGCCTGGAAGTGCTTATCGCGAACAGGGAACAGCAATTGATGTTGCTGGAAGATCTGATTATGAACTCGGAGTTGGAGAAATCCGTACACCCGGCCGGTCGTCCCGTGGCCAAGGGGTGGATCTCTTCATATTATGGCATGCGCAACGACCCGTTTACCGGCAAGCGCACCATGCACAAGGGGATGGACTTCGCCGGAAAGAAAGACTCGGATGTCGTTGCGGTAGCGGCAGGCGTGGTGACCAAGGCGGGCGAGCAGAGCGGTTATGGTTACCTGATTGAGATCAATCACGGCAAGGGTTATGTCACCCGCTATGGCCACAACTCGAAGATCAACGTCAAAATCGGTGACCGGGTGCAGCAGGGCCAGACCATCGGCAGCATGGGTTCAACCGGCCGTTCCACAGGCCCTCACGTTCATTTTGAGGTGCTGCGTAATGGTAAAACCGTCAATCCCACCAAATATATCCGCACCAAACGCACAGAAGCCCGGGCCTGATTCCTGCGCCCCCCAACCGCCGATGATCTTAACGTAGGCAGCACCGTGCGCTTAATGTAGGGTGCGCCATGCGCACCAGGCAGCTTGAATTCCGCAGATTTACCCACATATCCGGTGTTGTGGGGTCTGATTCGGCACTAAAGCCGTGCCCCACCCCCATCACTTCCCCTCTTGCTTCATGAAACCGATGGCATGGGGTATGATTGCCCGATTTCGCATTTTTCACGGACACCAATAACTACATGGTCACCAACATATTCAAGAAGGTCTTCGGCAGCCGTAATGATCGTCTGGTCAAGCGGATGAGCAAGGATGTCACCAAGATTAGTGCGCTGGAAGCGGATATGGAGGCGCTTTCGGACGAAGCGCTGAGTGCCAAAACCCCGGAGTTTCGCGAACGCCTGGAGAAGGGGGAGTCTCTCGACTCACTCCTGAGTGAGGCCTTTGCCGTTGTGCGTGAGGCTGGGCGCCGGGTGATGCAGATGCGCCACTTCGATGTGCAGCTGATTGGCGGCATGGTGCTTAACCAGGGCAAGATCGCCGAGATGCGGACCGGTGAAGGCAAGACCTTGGTCGCCACCCTGGCAGTCTATCTCAATGCCTTGCCTGCCAAGGGCGTGCACGTGGTGACGGTGAACGACTATCTGGCCCGCCGCGACGCGGCCTGGATGGCCAGGATCTACCACTTTCTGGGGCTGAGTACGGGTGTCATCAACTCCTCCGGCGGAGGGGGGCCCGATAGCGCGTCCTACCTCTATGATCCCGAACACTCTGGTTCCACGGATGGTTTCCTGCACTTGCGCCCCGTTGAGCGTAAAGCGGCTTATGCCGCCGATGTGACCTACGGCACCAACAATGAATTCGGTTTCGACTATCTGCGCGACAATATGGCGTTCAGCGGAGAGCAAAGGGTACAGCGTCCGCCTTTCTATGCCATCGTGGACGAGGTGGATTCCATCCTTATTGATGAGGCGCGAACACCGCTGATTATCTCCGGTCCCACCGACGACAGTTCCGACCTTTACCAGGCGATCGATAAGATCATTCCTCGGCTGACACGGCAGGACCCCATCACCAACGACGAGGGGCAGCCGGATTTTGGTCCCGGCGACTTTTCGGTGGATGAGAAGGCGCGCCAGACTTATCTCAGCGAAGAGGGGCATCAGCATGTGGAGGATATGCTGACTGAGGCCGGGCTGCTGGAAGAGGGCGCAAGCCTCTACGATTCAGCCAATATCATGTTGATGCACCATGTGAATGCGGCGCTGCGCGCCCATGCCCTGTTCCAGAAAGATGTGGAGTACATAGTCAAGGATGGGCAGATCGTTATTGTTGACGAATTTACCGGTCGTACCATGCATGGCCGCCGCTGGTCAGATGGGCTGCACCAGGCAGTCGAGGCCAAAGAGGGGGTGGAGATTCAGCACGAGAATCAGACGCTTGCCTCAATCACCTTCCAGAACTATTTCCGGCTTTACGAGAAACTGTCGGGTATGACGGGTACGGCCGATACCGAGGCCTTCGAGTTTCAGCAGATCTATGGATTGGAGGTCGTGGTTATCCCCACCAACATGCCCATGGTTCGCGATGACAAGGGTGACCTGATCTTTCTTACGCCGGATGAGAAGTATCAGGCAATCCTCGACGACGTGCAGGATTGCGTGAAACGGGGTCAGCCGGTGCTGGTGGGTACCGCTTCCATCGAGACCTCGGAACTGGTTTCCAATTTGCTGAACCAGGCCAAGGTCGAGCATAAGGTTCTGAATGCCAAGCACCACGAGCAGGAGGCCGAGATTGTGGCTCAGGCCGGTGTGCCGGGTGCGGTTACCATCGCCACCAACATGGCGGGCCGAGGTACAGATATCGTGTTGGGCGGCAATCTTGAGACTCAGTTGGCCGTGTTGGGAGAGGACCCGAACCAGGCAAAAGTCGATGAGATGTCCGAGGCGTGGGGGTTGGTACACAAACAGGTCCTGGAAGCCGGTGGTCTGCACGTGGTGGGTACCGAACGCCATGAGTCCCGCCGTATCGACAACCAGCTGCGGGGCCGCTCCGGCCGTCAGGGTGATCCTGGCTCCAGTCGCTTCTATCTTTCGCTGGATGACAGCCTGATGCGCATATTTGCCTCAGACAAGGTAGGCGGCATCATGAAAAAGCTGGGCATGGAGAAGGGCGAGGCGATCGAGCATCCCTGGGTAACCAAGGCGATCGAGAATGCGCAGCGCAAGGTTGAGGGACGCAACTTCGATATCCGCAAACAGCTGCTCGAATATGATGATGTGGCCAATGACCAGCGTAAGGTGGTCTATCAGCAGCGTAACGAACTGATGGAGACGGAGGATATCTCCGAGACCATTACCAGTCTGCGTGCCGACGTGGTGGATGATGTCATGCACCAGTATATCCCCCGTGAGAGTCTTGAAGAGCAGTGGGATGTGTCGGGGCTGAGTCAGGCATTGGCTGATGCGTTTAGTGGAGAGTGGCCGGTCCAGCAGTGGCTGGATGATGACCATGATCTGCACGAAGAGACGCTCCTCGCACGTATTGAGGAGACGCTCGAAGTTGAGTATCAGAAGAAGGAGGGTTTCGTCGGTGCCGAGGGGATGCGTCAGTTTGAGAAGGGCGTGATGCTACAGACCCTCGACGGTATCTGGAAAGAGCATCTGGCCGCGATGGACTATCTGCGTCAGGGTATTCACCTGCGGGGTTATGCGCAGAAAAACCCCAAGCAGGAGTACAAACGCGAAGCCTTCGAGATGTTTTCCAACATGCTGGACGGCATCAAAACCGAAGTCGTGGGCGTTCTCTCAAAGGTACAGGTACAGATGCCGGAAGAGATGGCGCTGCAGGACCACTCTCAGCAGGGCAGCGACTTTGAGTTCAAGCATGAAGAGTTTCATGGCCTGACCGAAGAGGAACAGGCTGCACCGCAACAGGCAGCTGCTGCAGAGGAAGAGCATCAGCCGTTTGTGCGTGAAGGACGCAAGATCGGGCGCAATGAACCCTGTCCATGTGGTTCCGGTAAGAAATACAAGCAGTGTCATGGGCGCATCGCCTGATCATGAGGGATGATGTCTATTCTGTCCCCGGCATTCGCCTGGGGGTGGCGGCAGCGGGCATCAAGTATCCCGACAGGAATGATCTGCTCGTTATAGAGTTGCCGGAAGGCGGGGGCTGTGCAGGCGTCTTCACTCGTAACGCGTTTTGTGCAGCCCCGGTGCATGTGGCCAAACAGCATATGGGGGTAGAAACCCCCCGTTATCTGCTGATCAATTCCGGAAATGCCAATGCCGGCACCGGCGACCAGGGTTTGTTGGATGCGCAACGCTCCTGTGCGGCGCTGGCTGAGGTTACCGGCTGTGAGGCTGCCCAGGTTCTGCCCTTCTCCACCGGTGTGATTGGTGAGAATCTGCCGGTCGATTGCATTGAACAGGTGCTGCCGAAAGCGATTGAGTCTTTGGATGAGGCGTCGTGGGAAGTGGCCGCGGCGGCGATTATGACCACCGACACCCGCCCAAAAGTAGTATCCCGACAGTTCGACCTGGCGGGGGAGAGCATCACCGTGACCGGTATTGCCAAGGGCTCCGGCATGATTCGGCCCGATATGGCCACCATGTTGGCCTATCTGGCAACGGATCTCGCAGTGGATGTTTCGCTACTGCAGCAGTGCCTGCGTGATGCGGTCCAGCCCTCCTTCAATAGCATTTCCGTGGATGGGGATACCTCCACCAATGACGCTTGTATGCTGTTGGCCAGTGGCAAGGCCGGGGTTGAATTAGTGTCTGATGCCGACTCTGAGGCATACCGGAAACTGAGTCAGACGGTCACCGAGGTCTGCATGTCTCTCGCGCGGGAGATAGTGCGGGACGGCGAGGGCGCAACCAAACTGGTCGAAGTGCTGGTGGAATCCGCGACCAGTGAGCGGGAGGCGAGATCGGTTGCCTATACCATTGCTCACTCCCCCTTGGTCAAGACGGCGCTTTTTGCCTCCGACCCCAACTGGGGGCGTATTCTCGCCGCAGTAGGGCGGGCTGGCCTGGAAGATTTGGTCATTGATCAGGTGGAGATCTGGCTCGACGACCTATGTATCGTTCGGGACGGAGGACGTGCCACAGACTATACCGAAGCGGCGGGACAGCAGGTGATGGATCGCGCCGAATTCACCATCGGCGTGAAACTGGGCCGTGGTCAAGCCGCAGCACGGATTCTGACCTGCGATCTCTCCTACGACTACGTCAAGATCAACGCTGAATACAGAACCTGATGGATTGATGCTGATCCACGTCGCCGCCGCAGCTATCGAGGATGACCAGGGCCGCATTTTGATCGCCCGGCGTCCGGAACAGGTGCATCAGGGCGGGCTCTGGGAGTTCCCCGGCGGCAAACTGGAAGCGGGTGAGTCTCCGCTGCAGGCGCTGGAACGGGAGCTGCTGGAGGAGCTCGACGTCCGGCCGCTGCGCTCTGAACCACTGATCCGCATCACCCATCACTATGAAAATCGTTCCGTGCTCCTTGATGTCCACCGTGTGAGTGCCTTTGAGGGAACGCCCCGGGGTGTCGAGGGTCAGCCGCTTCGTTGGTGCAGACCCCAGGAGATGCGCCCTGAGGTATTTCCTGCGGCGGATCGCCCTGTAATTACGGCGCTTCAGCTGCCTTCCCGTTACCTCATCACCGGCGCAGATTCATCACGGCCGGAACAGTTTCTGCGGCGTCTTGAGCATGTTTTGCAACAGGGCGTGCGTATCGTCCAGTTGCGCGCCCATGAACTATCCGATCAGGATTACCGGGAGCTGGTCGATGCAGCCAGGAAAACTACTGGAAATGTGGGTGCCCGCCTCATTCTGAATCGCCCGGACAGCGTCCTGGACTGGGCCGGGCTGGCAGATGGTCTGCATCTCAATCGACATGCATTGATGTCACAACAACGACGTCCAGTGAACGCAGGCCTGGTGGGGGCTTCCTGTCATGATCCGGAGGAACTTGCCCGCGCTGTCGACCTGGGACTGGACTACGCGCTACTGTCACCCGTGCTGCCGACGGCCAGCCATCCTGATGCGGAGCCTTTGGGGTGGGATCAGTTTGAGGCGTGGGTTGATCAAGCGAATCTTCCAGTCTATGCGCTGGGGGGGATGCGGTTGGAAGCGATGGTTGAGGCAAGGCGGCGTGGTGCCCAAGGTATTGCGGCTATCGGTGGATTGTGGCCGGAAAACTGAAAAGTCCTGGGTCTCAGTCCTTGAAACCATACTCCTTGATCAACTGCCGTACGGTATCGATCGCCTCAGGGGCGCTGTTCAGGAAGCTAAAACCAGAATCATAGAATGACCGGTTGATGTCGTTGCTACTCCAGCGGCAGGCTGCCCGGAAATCAATCTTTTGCGGGTTACCTTCGATATCCGGCAGCCGGATCTCCATCGAAAACTCTTTGTCTTTGGGGATTTTCTGGTCACTGAGCAGCATCAATCCCTCGCTCGATATGTCGACAACATGCCCAAGCAGCTGCTCGTAATCGGTATCCCAGACACGCAGATAGTAGATGAGGTGGCGCCGTTTGATCTGGCGGCGGTCATCCTCTGTCTTTTGTCCGTCGTTATCGTGTTGAAAGGGTTTCTTGATATACATACTGATTTACTGCTCCTTGCCTGATCCTGGACTGGCTGCTGTCTGTTTCCCGCATTGGACGGACAGCAGCAGCAATCTATGTTAGCTTTCGGCAGATGGAGGTTTTTCTTGATCAATCTGAAAGAAAAACATCTCTTTATTGAGAATGAATAGGGAATAAAATAGATGTTGTCTCGCCTTTTTTCCAGGGAGTTGCTGCGCAATTCGGAGTACCAGTCGGCCTGGGTGAGGCTGGCGATCTGGGGCTTCAGTGTCGGTTATATCGGGCTTGGCGCCTGGACCGACTACTATGTGGTCGATGTCGGGCAGTACTATCTCTTTTTCGGTTTCTTCATGCTGGTCTTTCTGGGCCTGCTGGTCAGTATCTACTATGTGCCGGAGATGCCGGCGCGTCGCTACGTCACAGTTGTTTCCGATATCGTAGCCGTCAGTCTGGCAATATTTCTCACCAACGAGGCAATCAGCCCCTTCTATCTGCTCTACATCTGGATCTTCGTCTCCTACGGAACCCGCTATGGCAAGCGGCTGTTGAAGGTCGCTTCCATCCTTAGCGTCTTCGCCTACAATGTTGTGTTGGTCGCCCTGGATGAGTGGCAGCAGCACACCTTCGAGGCCTTTTTTTTCCTGCTGCTGCTGGTGGTGCTGCCGATGTACCAATACTCCCTGCTGCGCAAGCTGCATGAGGCGCGGCAGGAGGCGGAACAGGCAAACAAGGCACGGGGGGATTTTCTTGCCACCATGACCCATGAACTGCGTACCCCTTTGATTGGGGTGATTGGTATGTCGCGGTTGATGCAATCCACCCGCCTGGATTCAGAACAGCAGGAGTATCTGCACTCAATCAAGGCCTCTGCTCATCTGTTGCGGGCATTGATTGGGGATATCCTCGATTTTTCCAAGATCGATGCCAACAAGCTGGAGCTGGAAAGCAGTGCCTTTGAAGTCCGGGATCTGCTGCGTGGTGTCACTTCAACCCTGGCAACAGAGGCGCAGGAGAAGCAGGTTGAGTTGATCTGTCAGGTGGATGCGCGGCTACCCAGAGAGTTATTGGGAGATGAACTGCGGCTCTCTCAGATTCTCTTCAATCTAGTGGGTAATGCGATCAAGTTCACGGATGAGGGAGAGGTGATCCTGCGTGTCTTGCTGGCGACGGGTGACGAGAAGGTAACGGTGCCGCATGTTCGGCTTGAGGTGGAGGACACCGGGATCGGCATCCCGGCTGAGAAGCTGGAGAATATATTCGAGATATTCTGGCAGGCGGATGTGTCGACCAGCCGTCGCTTCGGTGGTACAGGCCTTGGAACCACGGTGGCTCGCGACCTGACGCGCTTGATGGGGGGGGATATCGGGGTCAGAAGTCGACTGGGTGTGGGAACCTGTTTTTGGGTAAAACTCCCCCTGCTGCCGAAGGATGGCAGCAAAGTTGGGGTTAATCCCCCTGTATTGTCCGGCCGCCGCTGTCTACTGCTTGAAGCCAGCGATAAGGGGAGGGCCGTATACAGCGAGGTGGTGACGGAGTTGGGCATGGAGGTAACAGCGGTCTCCAGCGTAGATTCACTGAAGCAGATGCCAAAGCAGGCCTGGGAGCTGATCCTGCTCTGTGATTCGGTCAATGGTATAGATCCGGAGAGCGTGCTGAACCAGCTCGATGATTACGTGACCGGACAACCTCCGGTGCTGTTTGCCGGCTATCGAGGGCGCAAGGTGAATCTGCCGACACGGGCGATCCCGGTATTACTGAAGCCTTTTCTTGTCGATCAGCTTGCGCAAGCCGCAGTGCGGGCGCTGCGAGGGGAGAGTGCGAGCGGTGAGGATGAGGCGGCATTTCCCAAACGTGGAGGCCAGCGTGCTGAAGACAGCGGCGTAAATATTCTGTTGGCGGAAGATAATTCGATTGCTGCGAAGGTGCTGACGACGCTATTGGTTCAGAAGGGGCACCGGGTGATTCATGCCATTGATGGAAGACAGGCGCTGGAGGCGGCGACGGGTAACGAATTTCATCTGGCCTTTATCGATCTTCGTATGCCGCATCTGGATGGCTTTGATTTCACCCGTCTCTACCGTGAGCAGGAGCCCGAGGGACTGCACATGCCGATTTTGGCGCTCACTGCCAATGCCGCAGAGGATGTTATAGAACAGTGTCACGAGGTCGGGATGGATGGCTTTATCAACAAACCGGTAGAGCCGGAACAGTTGGATTTGGTGATCTCCAGATATGTGCAGACGCAGGAATATGGGTAGATGTTATGAGTGACCTGGTTGAACGGGCGGCACTCTATGCCACCCAGGCCCATGCGCGTATCGATCAGCGGCGTAAATATTCCAACCAACCCTACGATGTCCATCTGCGGGCGGTGGCTGAGATCGTGTCTGAGGTCACCGATGATGAGCACATGATTGCAGCGGCCTGGCTGCATGACACGGTAGAGGACACCACTGCCACGGTGCGCGATATTGAAACGGCCTTTGGTCCGGATGTGGCGGCCCTGGTATCCGATCTGACGGACATCAGTCGTGCCAGTGACGGCAACCGGGCGGTGCGTAAGGCGATCGATCGGGACCATACGGCAAAGGCATCGGTTCGGGCGAAGACCATCAAATTGGCAGATCTTACCGACAACTGCCGGGATATCTGCAAGCATGATCTCCGCTTTGGACGTGTCTACCTGGCGGAGATGGCGGCGCTGCTCGATGTTCTTGAAGAAGGCGATGAGCGGTTGAAAAAGCAGGCCCGTAAAGTCTGGGTGCGCTGTCAAGAGAAGATCGGCCACGACCCCGCCGCAGTGTCAAACTCAATAGCGGCGCCTATACGTACCGGTTTTGGTCAGAATTTTGAACAGGGACGTGCCTTGCGGCTGTTTACCAAGTCGTTCTCTGCGCGGGATATTGCCGAGCCCCTGGCTTCATTCGATGCGGAAACGTCGGCAAAATCTGTGCGCAAGATATTGCAGAAAAATGGCTGGTCAGTAGCCGGGCTGCGGGATGACGGATTAGTCAGCGGATATATTCATGAAGTGGATCTGCTCTCCGGCTTTTGCAGGGATCACCACCGCTCATTTGCCCGGGGACAGGTGCTGCGTGAGAATGCATCACTTTCCGATGTGATACATGTCCTGACCCGGCATGAGAGCTGCTTCGTCTCCATGGTGGGCGGCGTTTCCGGCATTATTTTGCGGGAGCATATACAGAAACCGATCGTGCGCATGTGGTTGTTTGGCATGGTCACCATCATAGAGATGAATCTGGTGGAAAGGATCGAGAGAATCTTTCCGGATGATCTTTGGCGTGAGCAGTTGAGCGAGTCACGCCTAGCGAAGGCGCTTAAGATGCAGCAGGAGCGCACCCGCAGAGGCCAGTCCGGCCGTCTTCTGGACTGTCTGCAATTTTCCGACAAGGCCAAGATCCTGATCACCGATGACAGTCAACTGCAATCCCTTGGATTCGACAGTCGCCGCACGGCCAAGAATGTGGTCAAGGAGTTGGAGTCACTGCGTAACAACCTGGCCCACTCCCAGGATATCGTCGCGCACAACTGGCCTCAGATCGCGCGAATGACGCAGCGGATCGAGGAGCTGATTCTTTGGGATGGTGAAGAAACGACGCCATAGGTCGCAAGTTTGACTATCTGCGTATGAAAGATAGCTCATTTACTGGTAACTTCAGGGCCTAGGCTGGTTAGGACAGATTCGTCTTGCTTGTATTGGTTTTTAGCTTTGGTTAACCTCAATAGCCATTAATTATAAGAAAAAAAGGGGATAGACATGTCTGCGAAAGTAGCAGGACGTTCAAGTTGCTATGTGATTGGTGGTGAATCCTTCCTAATTCGCTGTGTCGAACATCTTTTACAGCAGGGGTTTGATGTATACGGTATTTTTAGCAGCGACCCGGATGTCAGAGCCTGGGGCGAGGAACAGGAGATTCCCTGCTTCAACAACGATAGCAGCATGGTGGAACGCCTGCGCCACAAGCCCTTCGACTTCCTTTTCAGTATCGTCAACCTGTCCGTACTGCCCGAAGCTGCAGTGGAGTCCGCGCAGCGCATGGCGATCAACTTCCACGACGGGCCGCTGCCCCGCTATGCGGGGCTCAATACCCCGGCTTGGGCACTCCTTAATCGTGAGTCGCAGCACGGCGTTACCTGGCATCAGATTGCAGGGGGCGTAGACGAGGGAGATATTCTCACTCAGCGCATATTTCCGATCAGTGTGACTGAAACCTCTCTCTCCCTGAATGCCAAGTGTTACGAGTCGGGGCTGGATAGCTTTCAGGAGCTGGTGCAGGCGGTGTTGGAAGAAAATCTGCAGCCAATACCCCAGGACCTGAGCCATCGATCCTATTTTGGTTACTGCAAGCGGCCTGAGGCGGCGGCGGTACTGGATTTCGAGCTTGAAGCCGAGGCTTTGGAGGCTATTTTCCGTGCCCTCGACTTTGGCGCCTATGACAACCCCCTGGCGTTACCCAAGCTCTGGCTGGGGGAATGGGCGTTAGCGGCCGAGAATATTGAACTGCTGCAGAGTACCTCGGAGCAGCCGGGGGGAACTCTGCTGGAGATCGGAGAACAAGGCCTCAGCATCAGCACCGCATCCTGGGATGTACGAATCTCCGGACTGCGTGATTATGCGGATCAGAACCGCAATCCTTTGGAAGTGGTACAAGCGGCTGGTTTGAGCGTTGGGAACCGATTGCCCTTTCTCTCCCACTCCTTGCGCGAGGATGTGACGCAGGTTGATGAGGCAGTCTGTCGTGACGAGCGTTTCTGGCGGCGTAAACTGCAGCAGTTGGAGCTGGCAGCCATCCCCTATGCCCGGCATAAACCGGCAGAACGAGGTGGGAGTACGCATGAAAGCAGTTCCCAGACCCTCTCAGGAGCACCCGGCGGCGACCGCCTGGCAGCACTGTTCGCCCACTATATCGCACGTCTCACCGGCCATGAACGGTTCGATCTGGGGTATAGCGATCAACGCCTGCAGGTTCAAGCGCGGAAAGCTGCGGGGCTTATCTCGCCCTTGGTGCCTTGGCGGATAGATCTGCGCGAGGTGGAGTCCGTGCGTATGCTCTGCGAGCAGCTGGAGTCCTCCCTGGTGGTGTTGCGTGAGCACAACGGCTTTTCTCGGGATCTGGCTCTTCGCGTCAAGGGGTTGGAAGGCAGGTTGAACGCAGCTGGTTTACCACCGCTACCGGTCACCGTGATCCGGGGGGGCGAAGCGGAAGCGTTGCTGACCGATGGGTTGCCGCTGGCGCTGGTGGTGCCTGGTCAGGATGGTGCCCTGGAATGGCATTACGACACCACCGTCTACAGTAGTGAAATCATCACCCGGATGCAGGCCCAGTTTGAAGAGTTGGTACGCCAGATTGGTGGCAACGAAGAGCGAGCAGTGGGAACCTATTCCATCCTTTCACAGGAGGAACGGAAGCAACTGCTGCAAGATTGGAACGACACCTCAAAGACGTATGCCGCCGATGACTGCATCCATCAGCTCTTTGCCCAACAGGCCGCGCAGGCTCGGGAATCCACCGCCCTGGTGTTCCAGGATCAGCTTCTCAGCTATCAGGAGCTTGATCTTCGGGCCAATCGTCTTGCTCAATATTTGATCAGGCAAGGGGTGGGTCCGGATGTGCCGGTGGGCATCTCCCTGGAACGTTCTCCGGAGATGGTAGTGGCCTTGCTGGGGGTGCTCAAGGCGGGAGGAGCCTATGTGCCGATGGATCCTCACTACCCTAAGGAGCGGCTGCGCTACATGGTTCAGGATGCCGGCCTCTCTCTGATCCTCTGCGGGAAGGAGCACCTGGGGGTCTTCGGTGGCTTGGAAGTGGAACTGCTTGATCCGGTCGCAGAGTGGCCGAATATAGCGAGGTTCCCTGGCGATGCGCCGCAGACCGGAGTCCGCTCATCAAATCTGGCGTATATCATATATACATCCGGATCCACAGGGAAACCCAAAGGGGTTATGGTGGAGCATCGCAATGTGGTCAACTTTTTCACTGGTATGGATGACCGCATAGGTGCTGATGTGGGTACCTGGCTGGCAGTAACCAGTATTTCCTTCGATATTTCGGTATTGGAGCTCTTCTGGACGCTCTGCCGTGGTTTCAAGGTGGTGCTCTACGGGGGAGATGAGGACCATCTGCCCACAGAGGCATTGAGCAGCCGATATCCTGACAAGTCGATCGATTTCAGCCTCTTCTTCTGGAACTACTCCAGCAACGAGGATATCCAAACTCACAGCAAATACCATCTATTGATGGAGGCGGTTAAATTTGGTGATGGCAATGGTTTTACTGCTGCCTGGACGCCTGAGCGCCATTTTCACTCATTCGGCGGGCTATTTCCTAACCCAGCCGTAATCAGTGCTGCCTTGGCTGCGGTCACCAACAATATCCAGCTGCGTTCCGGCAGTGTGGTACTGCCCCTGCACAGTCCCATCCGCGTGGCGGAGGACTGGTCGGTGGTGGACAATCTCTCCGACGGCCGTGTTGGCATTGCTATCGCAGCAGGTTGGCAACCTAACGATTTCGCCATCAAGCCGGAAAATCACGCTAATGCCAAACAGGTGATGATGGACTCCCTGGAGCAGGTACGGCAGCTTTGGCGTGGGGAGACGGTGGTCTTTCCTGGCCCCAAAGGTGACGTGGAAGTGACGACCCAGCCACGGCCGGTGCAGGATGAGCTGCCTGTCTGGCTTACGGCGGCGGGCAATCCAGAAACCTTCCGCATGGCGGGTGAAGCGGGTTGTGGCATCCTGACTCATCTGTTGGGGCAGTCCGTAGAAGACGTGAGCAAGAGTATCCAGCTCTATCGGGATGCGTGGAAGTCAGCTGGGCACCCAGGCGAGGGGCATGTGGTGATTATGCTGCATACCTTGATTGGCGAGGACGAGGAGGCGGTCAAACAGGCCGCTCGTGGCCCCATGAAGAGCTACCTGACCAGTGCTGCAACGCTGGTTAAGGCGGCGGCCTGGCATTTTCCCACTTTCAAGGATCTCTCGACCCGCGGCGTGCAGACCATCGACGAGTTTGTCGACAACATCTCCGCCGAGGATTTCGATGATCTGCTTGACTTCGCTTTTGAACGCTACTACCGCACAAGCGGCCTCTTCGGTACGCCCGAACGTGCGCTGGAGATGGTCGACCAGTTAAAAGAGATTGGCGTTGATGAGATCGGCTGCCTGGTTGATTACGGCGTCGAATCTGAAGTTGTGCTTGATCACCTGCCCTTCCTCAACAAAGTAAAGGAAGCAGCTGGCCGGAGCAATGATGAGACTGTGGACTATTCTATTGCTGGTCTCATTCGTCGCAATCAGGTGAGCCATTTTCAGTGTACCCCCTCCATGGCCACTATGCTGTTGAATGATATTGATGCCCGGGCAGCGTTGGCGGGCCTCGACCGTATGATGGTTGGGGGCGAGGCATTTCCGCCATCGGTGGCGGCGGAACTGCACCAGCTGGTTTCCGGCAAGGTCATAAATATGTACGGTCCTACCGAGACCACTATCTGGTCGACTACCCACCAGCTTGACGGTGAGTTGGAGCAGGTGCCCATCGGCCGTCCTATCTCCAACACGCGTATCTATCTGTTGGATGAGCAACTGCAGCCAACCCCGGCGAGTGTTCCTGGCGAACTCTATATCGGTGGAGATGGTGTGGTGCGAGGTTATCTGGGACAGCCGGAGCTGACCGCTGAGCGGTTTCTGCCCGATCCTTTTTCCGGGCAGGAGGGTGCGCGCATCTATCGTACCGGTGATCTCGCCTGCTATCGGAAGGATGGCATTCTGGACTTCCTCGGCCGTGTCGATCATCAGGTCAAGATTCGTGGCCATCGCATCGAACTGGGTGAGATCGATGCCCACCTCGGACTTCATCCAGAGGTTGTGGAGTGTGCGGTAGTGGACCGGGAAGACGCCAGTGGCTCTCGGATGCTGGTAGCTTACTTGCAGTCTGCCCATGCCAATCCGCCGGAACCTGAAGTACTGAAGCGTTTTCTTGCCGAGAAGCTGCCGAGTTTCATGCTGCCCTCCCTTTTTGTTTTTCTCGTTGTGCTGCCGAAGACGCCGAATGGAAAGATTGATCGCAAGGCATTGCCCGATCCCGATAGTGCGCAGGTTGCCTCAGGAGCAGAGTATGTGGCGCCGCGTGATGCGCTGGAGGAGGCGGTGGCAGATATCTGGCAGGAAGTATTGCTTCTGGACCGTATTGGAATCAACGACAACTTCTTCGAGCATGGCGGTCACTCACTTACCGCAGCCCAACTGATTGCCCGGCTGCGTGCCATATTTGGCGTGCAGTTACCGCTGCGCACCATGTTCGAGGCACCTACCATAGAGCAGGTGGCGGAGCGACTGGTCGCAGATGAGACGCATCCAGGTCAGGTGCAGGAAATTGCCGGTTGGGTGCAACGTATCTATTCAATGTCAAACGAGGAGTTGGCAACGGCGCTACAGCAACAACTCCGCCAATCCGGCGATCAGGAGGCAGTGGTTGTTGCCGCCGCTGACGCGGATGAACGTGCCGCCCAGTGTGAAGCACTGCTGGGGCTGGTTCAGGGGAGCGAAGGCCATCAGTTGTTGGATTTCTCCGACATACCACGGACAGATGCCGAACAACCCAGGCTCTCCTTCTCACAGCAACGCATGTGGTTTATCGATCAGCTGGAGCCAGGAGCTCACTACAATGACTATTTCGCCCTGGAGCTGACCGGAGAACTTGATGCTGAGGCGCTGGAACGGAGTCTAAACGATCTGGTGCGGCGGCATGATGTGCTGCGCACAGTCTTTGCATCTGAAGAAGGGCGTCCTTATCAGGTAATAGCTGAAGAGTTGCAGCTGCCGCTGGAACAGCATGATCTGTCCGACCAGGTTGGGACTGATCAGGAGAGTTCTCTACAGAAGCAGACAGCGCAGCAGATCTGCATGCCGTTGGATTTGGCGTTGGGGCCGGTATTGCGCACCCTGCTGTTCAAGCTCGATGCGCAGCACCATCTGTTTTTGCTCATCATTCATCAAGGTGCCAACGATTCCTGGTCGCTGGGTGTTTTCATGAGCGAGTTGAACGCACTCTACAATGGTTACCGTCAGGGACGGGAAGACGTTTTGTCGCCGCCTTCACTACAATATGCAGATTTTGCCGAGTGGCAGCGGGAGCGCCTCAGTGATGAGACGCTGGTTGATTCACTCACCTATTGGCAGGAGCGACTTGCCGGCGAGCTGCCGGTTCTAGATCTCCCACAGGATCGTCCCCGCCTGGCTAATCAGACTTTCCGGGGCGCACGTATACCGGTAACACTGTCACAGGAGTTGACGGAAAGCCTGGCGGTACTGGGTCAGACTCAGGGATGCACCCTCTATATGACGTTGCTGGCTGGATTCAAGGTCCTGCTTTCCCGCTATTCCAGAATGGATGACATTATCGTCGGTTCGCCTATCGCCAACCGCGATCATCCACAGTTGGAGTCGTTGTTGGGTATGTTTGTCAACAATATTGTGTTGCGCACCGACCTCAGTGGCACCCCCGATTTTAACGTCCTGTTGTCGCGGGTAAAGGAGACCGCGACCGGAGCCTATGCCCATGCAGAGCTCCCATTTGAAAAACTGGTGCAGGCGCTCCATCTGCCGGTGGATATGAGTCACACGCCGCTGTTTCAGGTGATGTTTGATTTCCATAATACGCCAATGCCGGAGATCGACATGGAAGGGTTGGCAGTCAACCGGCGCACCCTGGATGCCGGCATGTCCCGTTTCGACCTGACCTTGGAGCTGGCGGAGGGTGCGGATGGAGTCGCTGGTTATTTCGAATACAACCCAGACCTGTTCGACGAGGTCACTATCCAGGCCATGTCCACTCACTTACATTGCTTGCTGGAGGCTGTGGTTACCGATCCAACCGTTGCGATTCCTGCGTTGCCGATGCTTTCGCCGGAAGAGAAGACGCGGCTGGTGGATGACTGGAACGAGACAGATGTGGAGCTGGCCGGTTCCGCAGGCTTCCATCATCTATTTGAGCAACAAGTGGCACAGGCGCCTGACGAGGTGGCAGTGATCTTTGGTGAGAGCCAACTGACTTACCGGGAACTCAATGTTCGTTCAAATCAGCTGGCCCACTATCTACGAACCCTGAAAGTAGGTCCCGATGTGTTGGTGGGGCTCTGCCTGGAACGTTCCGTCGATATGCTGGTTGCGCTGCTCGGGGTGCTCAAGGCCGGTGGCGCTTATCTGCCCCTCGATCCCGACTATCCCGCTGATCGCATCGGATACATACTGGACGATGCGGACGTGGCTCTGCTGCTCACCCATCGTTCTCTGTTGGAGAAGCTGCCTGCCTGCAAGGCAAACGTACTGGCTATCGATGCGGAGAAAGACCTGATCCGGAAGCTGGGTGCAGATACGCCAGAGCCACTGGAAACAGCGGATAACCTGGCCTACGTCATCTATACATCGGGTTCGACAGGTCGTCCCAAAGGGGTTCAGGTTCAGCATCAAGCGGTGAGCAACTTTCTCACCAGCATGGCGAAGTGTCCCGGGATTGACGTGAACGATGTTGTGCTGGCATTGACCACTCTCTCTTTTGATATCGCCGTGCTGGAACTCTACCTGCCATTGATCGTTGGCGCCAAGGTGGTGATTGCCAGCCGGGAACAGGCATTGGATGGCCGCGATCTGAAGGATCTTATGCAGGACCATGGGGTTAGCCTGATGCAGGCGACACCGGCAACCTGGCGATTGCTTGTGGATTCAGGTTGGCAGGGAGATGCCGGCTTAAAGGTTCTCTGTGGTGGTGAGGCCTTGTCTCAGGGTTTGGCGCGGGATCTGGTTCGCCTCACTGGAGGGGTGTGGAACATGTATGGACCTACAGAGACCACGGTCTGGTCCACCTGTTTCCACATCACCAGCGAGGAAGAGCCCATCAGGATTGGCCGTCCCATCGATAATACGAGGCTCTATGTGCTTGATCAATACCAGCAGCTGGTGCCGGTCGGTGTTCACGGGGAGCTGTACATCGGTGGACTGGGTGTCACTCGGGGGTATCTGGGACGGCCGGAACTTACCGAAGAGCGTTTTGTGGAAGATCCATTTTCCGGAGACGGGACGATGATGTACCGCACTGGTGACTTGGTGCGTTATAGAGTGGATGGCGAGCTGGAGTACCTAAACCGTCTCGATAACCAGGTGAAGGTGAGGGGATTCCGCATCGAATTAGGGGAGATAGAATCAGTTCTTGCGGAATATGGCAAGGTTAAACGCAGCGTTGTGGATGTCCGGGAAGTTCGCCTCGGAGACCGGCGCCTGGCAGCTTACTATGAGCTTGAAGCGGGGACCCACACCACGCCCACCGAACTGCGTAAACATCTTCGGGCCGAACTGCCCGACTACATGATTCCACAGCACTTTGTGGAGCTTGACGAACTGCCACTGACACCCAATGGTAAGGTGGATCGCAAGGCCCTGCCAGCGCCCTTTGCCAGCGCTGCAATAGAAGAGACGTTCGAGGCACCGAAAACCGCTCTTGAACAAGGGCTGGCGGCTATCTGGCAGGAAGTTATCGGCATCGACCAAGTTGGTTTGCATGATAATTTCTTTGACCTTGGTGGGCACTCTCTGCTGGCCATGCAGGTTGTGGCAAAGGCGCAGGAGCAGCTTGGTACCAAGTTGTCGTTGCGATCACTGGTCTCCGACTCCCTGTCGCAGATTTCGGCGGGTCTGGAACCAGTGCTTACTGGCGGGCCGGAGGAAGTGCAGAAGAGTGAAGAGCCTTCAGAGGAGAGCGTATCCTTCGCAGGGAGGGACAATAGAGCTGAGAGAGGGGTGCTGGGTCGCATTAAGTCAAAGCTATTCAAGGATTGAGTCAAGGTTTCCACGGCAAGTGTCTTTACTGACTGGACATGATTTATCATGGAGGGGTCGTCTTCTCCCCCCTGTCCCATTGGGGGGCTTTGACACTGCCAGTTATCAATATATTACAGAATTCCCTATTGATTAAAAGGGAGTGCAGTACAGGATTGCCATATGAGCGCGTTTATTTTTGGGGATGGGCAGCGTCCTCTTTACGGTGTGCACCACACACCAACCTCAGGGAAGCATCGCGATGCAGCGGTGCTGATCTGTCACAGTCTGGGACGCGAGTACATGCGCACTCACCGGGGCTTGGTGCGGCTCGCCGAACAGCTGGCGCGGGAGGGTTTTCATGTGCTGCGTTTCGACTACTTCGCCACCGGGGGCTCTTCCGGCGATGATGGGGAGGGCAGTCTGGAACAGTGGGTCGAGGATGTAAAGGTGGCGGCCCAGGAGTTGAAGGATCTGGCTGGCCTGGACAAGGTTTCGCTGGTTGGTGTGAGGGTAGGTGCCGCCTTAGCCACGTTAGCTGCAGTCGAGATGGCGGTTGAAGACCTTATTTTGTGGGATCCGGTGGTCAGTGGCGCCGCTTATGTTGATTTTCAGATCGGTTTCAGCCGTTCCTATTATGCTGACCTTGATCGATTTCCAGTCTCACGTTTGCAGGCGATCGATGCAGGGGCTGATGATCTGATTGGCTATCGATGGCCCCAGTCGCTGCGGGACTCACTGGGTAACTGTGATCTGATGCGGCTGAAAAGAGTCCGGGCTCGTCAAGCGGAACTGATCTCCAGTGATGAGCGGTTGGAGTATCGAGAGCTGCAGGCCCATTTAACCCGTATCGAAGTTCCAACAACCTATCATGCAGTTGAGGAGCAGACGGGTTGGGAAAGTCTGGACAAGCTTGGTGAAGCGATGATGATGCATGGTGTCTCGAAACGGATTCTAGCAAAGTTGGCGGCGCGATGAACATGAGAGAGCGTGTCTACCTTTTTGGCAGTGATGGCGGTCTTGTTGGGGTGAGTACGGAACCTTCCACCCTAGACGCCGACAGACCGGCGGTACTATTGCTAAACGCCGGACTCTTGCACCATGTGGGGCAGAATCGTTTGAGTGTTACTTTGGCCCGGGCTCTGGGTGAGTTGGGGTGGTTTACTTTCCGCTTCGATATTTCCGGTGTAGGTGACAGTGTTACCCGTAAGACCGCCAAGCCTATTCAGGAACGCAGTATCGATGAGATACGGGAAGCGATGGATTTTCTGCAGCAGCGAAGAGGTATCAACCGTTTCGTGCTTTACGGTCTTTGTACCGGGGCCGACAATGCATTCCGCGCGGCGGTGGCTGATGAACGGGTCTGTGGCGCGGTGCTGCTTGAAGGGTATGCCTACCCGACCCGACGCTACTATTTAAACCGCTATCTGCCCAAACTGATCTCCTCATCTTTCTGGCAAGGAAAGATTGCTCGAAGTCTTAAAACTGCTGGGCGGGCTGAGGATGAAGGTACTTATGGTGACGTCAGTTACCACTGGATTTTGCCGTCTAAGGAGCAGGTAGAGAAGGATTTAAAGACGCTGATCAGCAGGGATGTCTCTTTGATGATGGTCTTCGCGGGGAGTAACAGCCAATACAACTACCCCACGCAGTTTTGTGAATCCTTTCCAGGTCTGGAGTTCAGCGATCGCCTGCAGGTTGAATACTTTGCAAAAGGGGACCACAATTTTTCTCTAGGCAGTGACCGGGAGAATCTGGTCAACCTGATTGGTGCCTGGATTGAACAAAGTATTCGCTACTGAGCAGCATCGCTGCTCATCGGGTCAGATAACAACCCGTTATCAAGTGGCTGCCGGTGTTCAAGAAACTGCCGTGGAACTTGGCGTAGGCAGGAAAAGATATCCCGGCCTCCGGTTGGGAAGAAAAGGAGAAACAGCGTGTTGTAAGATCAATCGCCAACTCCACCTCTTGAAAGTCAAAGAATTGCTTCACTAGTGGGTAGTAGCATTTGTAGAGACTCTCTTTTGCGCTGAAGATCAGACGCTCTGGAATTTCCGGATTGGCCTGCATGAACCGGCGCTCTCTTTCAGTATGAATCAACTGCTCCACGTCGCGTTTGAGTGGGCTTAACGGTTCTACGTCGATACCGATTCCGACGATATCCCCCTGTAAAGCGCAGGCAGCCAGTGCGTAGCCGTCGCAGTGGCTGATGCTGCCCAGATAGCCCTGTGGCCATATTGGCTCCCGTCGCTCTCCCCGCAGCAAGGGTGTAACCTCCAGTCCCAGACACTTCAGTGCCTGGTGGGCACAGTGGCGACCGGCACGGAACTCTCTTCGCCGTTTATGCACCGACCCGGCGATCAGCGCCTCCTCCTTCTCTAAGACGGGTGTCTCCCACATCTCCGGTGTAGCGGTGATGGTCACAATGGCTCTGGGGAAGAGGCTGGCGGGGTTGGAGTGATGGGACATAGTATAACTTGATTAGAACTAATGTTCAGCCAGGCTCACGGATTGAGCCACCAGTGACCACATAATATCACCAAGATCAGCAAGAGGAGTCCGATCATGGCGATGAACCCGATTCAGTTTCAGGCCGGTATGAGTTTGAACGAGTTGTTTGAACATTATGGCGCCGAAGAACAATGCGAGGCGGCACTGGAAACTGCACGCTGGCCCCAAGGTTTTGTTTGCGCACATTGTGGTGGCACGACCCATAGCCGATTTCATGAAGGACAACACACATACTGGCAATGTAGCGCCTGCCGCCACCAGACGAGTTTGCGTTCGGGCACGATTTTCCATGGTTCGAAGTTGCCACTGCGCAAATGGTTTCAGGCGATGTTCCTGATCAGCCAGTCGAAGAACAACATATCTGCATTGGAGTTGAAGCGTCATATCGGTGTGTCCTATCCGAGCGCGTGGCGGGTCAAACACAAGATCATGCAGGTTATGGACGAACGCGAGGAAAGACGCACCTTGCAGGGTGATATCGTGGTGGTGGATGATGCCTATCTTGGCGGTGGACACCAAGGCAAGGCAGGACGGGGATCAGAGAACAAAGTTCCTTTCGTGGCGGCGGTTCAGTTGGATGAGGACGGTCACCCGCAGGTTGTTCGCTTTGATCCAGTGCCTGGATTCAAGCAGATCGATATCCAGAACTGGGCCGAACGGTATTTGGTCGCCTCAAGCCACGTACTCAGTGATGGGCTGAATTGTTTTACCGCTGTTGAGCAGGCTGGTATGACCCATCAGCGAGAGGTGGTTGGAACGCATAGGCGCAGTACCGATATGCCTTGCTTCGCATGGATCAATATCCTGCTGGGCAATCTGAAAACGGCGATTACGGGCACCTATCATGCGTTTGGATTTCGCAAATATGCTCATCGTTACTTGGCCGAATACCAATATCGATTCAATCGCAGATTCGATCTGAAAGCCATGCTACCCCGCCTGATTCGGGCCGCTGCTACGACAGTGCCGCGATCTGAGGCGTGGCTTCGGCTGGCTGAACATTAGTTCTAATCAAGTAGTATAATGCGACTCAGCACTCACTGGCTGTTCAAGACAATTGGTTCCAAGGGTAGAGTACACAGCCAATTTATTTGTATTCTGCTTTCTTGCTGTAAAGATCCGAATATACGTTCGGAAAGAGGTTATTGATGCCTTTACGCTGTTCGGAAAAAACGCCCGGAATCCTGAATAGGCGAAGCATCCTCATGATAAATTAATATTTTCTATCAACTTTTCTTTGACTTAATGTTCGGGTGGGCATCAAATTCTTCCATAATAAGCGCCTCTGTATGGTGTTCTCAGACGCCACCCAGCAGGCCGATCTCTTCGAAAAAACGGCCAGAGGGCCAGATTTCATATAAGAAGAGTAGTTTGGTCTTCAGCTTGGACGGGTGCCCGATAGACAGATCATAACCATCCCGTTCTTGCGCCCCCCATCGCCGTTTATGCTCGCTTCCGCCCCCGAGAAAGTCGTAACCGGAGAGACCTGCGTCGATGCACCGCTCAATCACTTCAGTACGCAACACATTGCCTGAGCCTTGTGCATAGTCGGGGTCAAAGCCCTCCTGCAGCTGCAGAAAGACACCGTCGTAGACGTAGCCGATCTGGATCGATTTGATCTCCCCGTGGTCAGTGAGTGCCATCAGCCACAGCCAGTCGTTCTTCAGGGCGATGCGGGAAAACTGACGATAGAATTCAGCCTCGTAGGGTTTGCGGCGGAAGGTGCCTTCCTGGCCCTCGAGCTGCCAGCGTCGGTAGTGTAATTCAAACAGGGTCTCGATGAATCGGGGAAGATCCTCTGGTTTTTCACAGAGCACCACCTCGACACCTTCTGTATTGAGTAATTTGCGGCGCTTGCGGCGCATCTGCTGTCGGTGCTTGGGGGAGAAACTCTCTTCATAAAGCTTCATCGAGACAGGGAGATCGAAGTAGCTGAAGATGGTGGTACGCGAGTGGTGCAACAGCCCTTTTTCTTTGCAGGCTGCCTTGATTCTCTCCATGGCCCCGGTCCAGCCCGCAATGCGGGGCATCCAGATGGTATCCCAATCCGACTTTGCAGCCAGGAGGGCATCTGCAATGGCAGACAGGACCGCCTTATCCATATTCGGATCAACGATCCAGTCAGCGTACTCAGAGCCGGTAGCGTAGTCCGCCATCATGCGCAGTGTGCGGAATCGGAGCACTTTTAGCAGACGCAGTTCCGAGACATAAAATGGCGCCGCTCCAACCAGTCGTCCATTTTCATCGCGCACGGTGACGACAAACGGCTTAGCGGCCTCTTGTGTGACCTCGCGCCAAGTCTGCAGCCACTCCCAGGTGAGGAATATCGTGTTGGAACATGACCGCTGTAAAAGAACGTTCCACTCCTTAGCAAGCGGGTCGAAGTCGGACCAGAGGGTGATTATTTTTGTTTCCAGAGATAAATCTTTGGCAGTCACGAAATTCACTTTAATATCTAGAGAGATAGGAAGTTGCCCATTGCGATGGGAGATAGAATCAGCCGCAAGGTCCATTGCTTGGCTTTGGTTCCATTTCATTGTTCTTTATCATCGCGCTTTTTAAGCAGGGGGCCATTCTCGCCACCCCCCAACCCTACTGTCAACTAGGAGGTATCATTTCTGAAAAAATCCTCTCTGCTTACAATCCAGCATGCTGGTATTAAGCCGCCATCGACAGAGTAATGGCCGGATCTCATTGCAAGTTTGAAACCCCCTCCTTGGCTAATTGACCCAGCTCAATAATATGTCGGTTATATTACGGTTTTATTACATTGCCTGATGCGGAAATGCACTAACAGGGGTAATATGTGCATGAAAAATAACTATTTCAAAAAGCGTGAGATAAATGCTCATGAGGCGGGTTGTTTTGGCTTCATGAGGAGCAAATATGGCGGAACAACTAAACACTGCAACATAGAGAGACGACCTGTCCGCACCATCCCTGCTCCTTGGACGATCTCCGCTTGGATACCAATCATCAGGCGTGTCTTAACACAATGAAGCTGAACAAGTATTAAAACTGCTTGTCGCATTACGCGGCAGCAGTGACGTCCAATGAAAAAAGGGGGGAGCCTTTTGAGATACGAAATTTTTGTCTGATTTTGAAGGATGAAGAAGATCCACTGATTGGGCTTCTGTGCGTCGCCTTTTGCTTGCGGCAAAGGGAAGGGTCGCCTGCATGGCGGTGACTGCCTTCACCTTGCACGCAGATGTTTGGGTTCACGCTACTGATTTATCGATGTTAAATACAAAGTAATACGGAGACATACATGCGGACTACCAACCCTATTGCTTCCCTGTTGGGAAGCAGCCCGTTCAAGCCTCTGCAGGCCCATATGCGCATCGTTAATGAGTGCGTTACTGAGGTTCCTGCCCTGTTTGATGCCCTGGTGGCGGGAGACAACACGGCACTTGTCGAGCAGAAAGACAAGATTTTTGCGAAAGAAGGCGAAGCAGACACCCTCAAGCACGATTTGAGGGCTCACTTGCCAAAAAGCCTGTTCATGCCGGTCGATCGCCGTGACCTGCTGGAGTTACTGGACCTGCAGGACACCATTGCCAATGTAGCACAGGATATCGCCGGCTTGATGACGGAGCGTGATATGTCGGTGCCGGAGGGCATGGCCGAGCCATTGGCCGCCTTTGTGCTGCGCTGTATCGATACCTGCAATCACGCCGCAACCATCATCGAAGAGCTGGATGAGCTGATCGAAAGCGGCTTCCGGGGGCGCGATGCCTCCAGGGTACAGGAGATGGTCGAAGCGCTCAGCAAGCTGGAAGATGAGACCGACGACATGGGAATTGCGCTCGCTCAAAGCCTGTTCGCGATGGAAGATGATCTTAAACCCGTCTCTGTCATGTTCTGGTACCAGATGCTGCAGTGGATTGGAGACCTGGCGGATTACGGTGAGAAGGTTGGTGACCGTATGCTTCTTTTGATTGCTCGCTGATTGCAACATCGCCTTCAGCTTAAGGTTGTAAGGCTGCTATCGATTTTTTGTTCTATACGCCCGGCGTGTGGGGGACTTGTTGCCTCCTGCCACGGGTATACTAAGGGGTCCAGCAATGGAAATTATCTCCGAATGGGGTTTTTTGTTTATCGGTATGGCCGTCGTCTTCGGTCTTTATATGAGTTGGGGCATTGGCGCCAATGATGTCGCCAATGCCATGGGTATGCCGGTAGGCTCCGGGGCCATCACGGTCAAACAGGCTATTATCATCGCCGCTATCTTCGAGTTTGCGGGGGCCTTCATCGCGGGTGGTACTGTGACCAAAACCATCCGCAAAGGCATCATCGATCCCAGCAGTATCAGTGGCTCGCCTGAACTGTTGGTGTACGGAATGTTGGCAGCGCTGCTTGCTGCAGGCATCTGGCTGATGATCGCCTCAACCAGGGGCTGGCCCGTCTCCACCACGCACTCCATTGTTGGCGCTATTGTCGGTTTTGCCGTGGCAGGCATCGGTGTGGATGCGGTTAACTGGGGTAAGATCGGCAGCATCGTCGCCAGCTGGCTCGTATCGCCTCTGATCGGCGGGGTTATCGCGTTATTGCTGATGCTCAGTATCCGAAAACTGATCCTCAACACCGAAAACCCCTTTGATAAGGCGAAGACCTGGGGGCCTGTCTATATCTTCCTGGTGGGCTGGATAGTCTCCCTGGTCACCATGTTCAAAGGGCTTAAGCACCTCAAACTTGAGTTTACTGCAGTAGAGAGCTTTGTGGCGGCTACGATTTTCGGCATTTTTGTTGCCATTATCGGCAAGGTACTGATCAACCGCATCCAGGTTGATGAAAGCGCAGACAAAGATTACCACTATGCCAGCGTGGAGAAGGCCTTCACCCCCATGATGATTTTTACCGCATGCGCCATGGCCTTCGCTCATGGCTCCAATGATGTGGCCAACGGCATCGGCCCCATGGCGGCAGTAGTCTCCGTTGTCCAGAACACTGGTGACATTGGTCAGAAGGCGGGTCTTCCTCTCTGGATTCTGGTGCTTGGCGGTGTTGGTATAGTGCTCGGCCTGGCTACCATGGGCTACAAGGTAATGCAGACTATCGGCACCAAGATAACCGAGTTGACGCCGACCCGTGGCTACTGCGCCACCTTGGCGGCGGCGACCACTGTGGTACTTGCCTCCAAAACCGGTCTGCCGGTTTCCACCACCCAGATTGCCGTTGGTGCGGTAATGGGTGTGGGCCTGGCGCGGGGTGTTGGAGCGATTGACCTTCGCGTGGTCGGTAATATTGTGCTGTCCTGGTTTATAACCCTGCCCGCAGGTGGCATCTTGGCAGCGGCCTTCTTCTTCCTGTTCAAGGGCATCTTCAGCTAAATAATACGCGGACGGCAGGGCTCCCTCTACGGAGCCCTGCTTTTTGCTATTATTCGGCAGGTAAATTCAGCCGGTATCCGGCCACTGCCACAGTATGACGATAACGATGCCGTTTGAAACTGCTCCGCTTGACGATGTACAGATCATAAAGGGCGTTACCTTCCCCGGGCATATCACTTTTCGACAGTTGTTGATCACCGGACCGCCCGGTGCAGGAAAGAGCAGCCTGATTCGTAAGCTCGGCGGCTGGTCGGAAGAGGGTTATATCGATCTGACGCTGAACAAGTGGTGGGCGGCGCAAAGTCTCTCCCTGCGCCCGCGCGAGATTCATCTTGGTTTTCCCTTCGTTGGCTTTGAGCCGTCACTGGCCCTCTTCGACAAAGAGTGGTTGGAAGCTGATGCCAGGCCGGTGATCGATCTTGAGCGGATAAGACTACCGCCGGAAAAACGCTTTTTTTTCTCCGTCAACTGGCGTTGGCGTTATGTGTTTGAGTTCCTGTTGCCTCCTGCACCCCTCTTGTTGGAGCGTCGGCTGGAGAGGAGCAAGCGGGGTACGCATCATGTGGATGTGGGCCTCGAACTGAAGACCATAGAATCGCAGATTCAGGTATACCGGCACGCAGCCCTCTATTTGCACCAGAGTGGTCTCAATGTCTATCTGAGAGAAGATACCGACGACGTTCCCCTGCAAATCATTTACCCTGAGCAATAATCGATGGCTACACAAAGTTCCAAGCAGCAAAAGGGATTGATGAAACGGCTTAAGGAGAGTTTTTCCGGGCTGGCGCAATGCAAAGAACTGGATCTCAAGAAGGCTTACCTCCTGGAAGACAAAAAGGTTCGCCTGCAGATGGAGAATTATCCGGTACAGCTCAATGTCGGCCCCGACGGAAAGACCCTGCATATCTATCCGGAACGGCCGATGAATCACTCGCAGAAGGGGTTTCAGACGGGACGCTATATCATGTTTGACCCCAAGAGCTATTACAAGGGAGTGTCCGGTTTTCTCCCAATCAATGAGGGTAAGAAAATTATCCTGGGAAAAGGCAATGCAGCGCAAAAGGACCTGCTCAACCTTCCGCAGAATATTGCGGAGCGCCATCTCAGCATCGTCAATGATAATGGCAGTTTGGTATTCAAGAATTTAGATGCGAAGCATCACGCATGTATTTCACCCCTGTTGAAGGATAAACAGCTCCACCGCATCAAGAAATGGAGGCTGGCCAAGCTAAAACGGCTCCGTTCCATTTTCGGTGGCCCTGTCAAAATGCTGCCTGCTGATGATGCACTGTCGATGATACGGCGTGTCAACAAGGTGATGGAGAAGGAGGCATACCGGGAAGAGGATGACAGTGGGCAACCTGGGGGTGTGGTGGAGCTCCCCTCTGGAACGACACCGATTCTTCTCGGGGATCTGCATACCAAGGCGGATAATCTGCTGGTAATTTTGAGTCAGAGTGGTTTTCTCAAGGAGCTGAAGAAAGGCAATGCCGCTTTGGTGATTCTGGGTGATGCTGTGCATTGTGAAGACGCCGGGAAACTTGAGCGGATGGAGAGCTCAATACTGATTATGGATCTGATCTTCAAATTGAAGCTGCGTTTTCCACGGCAGGTGTTCTATTTGCGGGGCAATCACGACAGTTTTTCTGAGGAGATCGGAAAGCAGGGTGTGCCGCAGGGGATGCTGTGGGAAAAGGCGTTGGTAAAGATCAGGGGCAAGGCGTACAGGAACGAGATGGCACGGTTCTATGAGCAGCTTCCCTATATCGCCTATTCAAAGAATTTCATCGCCTGCCATGCCGGGCCGCCTACCCGTTCCACCTCGCGTCAAGAATTGGTCAACATTCGCCAACATCCGAAATTGATCCGGGAAGTGACCCAAAATCGCATTCGGCGCCCCAACTCCCCCTCCGGGTATTTTAGAAGGGAAGTGAAAAAATTCCGCAAATATTTCGATCTGGCTCCAGATACCCCGGTCATTGTCGGTCATACGCCGATGACCAGTGATGACACCCTTTGGGAAAATGTGGGTGACATCGATAATCACTATGTGATCTATGCCAGTAATGACCAATGGGTCGGTGTTATGGCACAGGTGGGTAGCCGGGTTTATCCGTTTCACTACCCCGTCGAGCATTTGATTCCGCTGATCAACGCGATCGAAAACTGAGACCTTCGAGGGTGTTTTTCGGCTGAGAGGATTAAAATCAGGCTATTGTTACAGTTTTATTACAGTTTGATGACATAGCCCAAAACAATTATACTTGGTTTCTATGGGGCCAATAAGTTCTTTTTGGATATAGCCCCTGCAAGCGCCAGCTAACGTTCTCAAATGGAGCGGGGATAGTGCAACTATCTTCTGACTTGCGCTGCTTGCCCACTTAGCAAAGAAGTCTGTTACGCAATGCATTCGAAGCGCCTCCAATGAGGAGGTGCACGGTGCCCTTTTTTTATTTTTTTGGGGAAATTGCCAGAATGATCCGGAAAATCGTCCTACCTACCATTCTGTTCATGCTTGCGTATGGATTCTGGATCAGCCCCAATTTCAAAGAGATTGCCGCCGGTGTCTCTATTTTCCTGTTCGGCATGCTTTTCCTTGAAGAGGGTTTCAAGGCGTTCACAGGCGGGCTGCTGGAACGCCTGCTTCGCAAAACCACTGACGGCACCTGGAAGGCAATCAGTTTTGGTGTCGTCAGCACCACGATCATGCAATCCAGTTCGCTGGTATCGGTCATCACCATCTCCTTCCTGGGTGCTGGACTGATCGGTCTGGCGGCTGGTATCGGTATCATCTTCGGCGCCAACCTGGGCACCACAACAGGTGCCTGGCTGATTGCCGGGTTTGGCCTAAAGGTAAAGATCTCCGCCTATGCAATGCCGATGCTGGTGTTCGGCATTATTTTGGTATTCCAGAAATCTAAGAATCTGAAAGGGTTCGGTTATATCCTGGCCGGACTCGGGTTCCTCTTCCTCGGTATCCATCATATGAAGGAGGGTTTCGAGGCCTTCCGTGACACCATTGATCTGACGGCATTTGCGGTGGCGGGTTACCCCGGTATCCTCCTGTTCACCCTTATCGGCGTCTTTGCCACGGTGGTGATGCAATCAAGCCACGCCACCCTGGTTATCATTATCACCGCGTTGGCAGCGCAACAGATCACCTACGAGAACGCCCTCGCGCTGGCGATCGGCGCCAATATCGGTACGACAATAACAGCGATCCTCGGTTCCATGAGTTCGAACGTGCAGGGCAAGCGTCTGGCTGGCGCCCATCTCATTTTCAATATGGTGACTGCGATCATTGCGATCATCTTCCTCTACCAGATTGCGGACGGGGTGGATTGGGTCAGTAGTGCCGTTGGTATTGCGGCGGATGACTACACCCTGAAACTTGCGGTGTTTCACTCAATTTTCAATATTATCGGGATTTTGGCAATGCTTCCGTTCATCAATACTCTGGTGAATTTCCTGATGCAGCGGATGCCTGAGAAGGTGCTCTCTGTGGCGGAGCCCAAGTATTTGAACGATTCGGTTATCGAGTTGCCTGACACTGCCATCGAAGCGGTGCGGAAAGAGACACTGCATCTCTATGATAATGCCTTTGCGATTCTTGCCCATGGACTCAGTCTGCATCGGCACGACATACTTTCGGACAAAGACCTGGATGACGTGGCTGCCGAATCCACCAAAGTCATGCCGATCGATATAGATGCCGAATACGAGCAGAACGTCAAAGGTCTCTACAGCGAAATAGTCAATTTCATCAGCCGCGCACAGTCAACCATGGAACCGGAGCAGGCGGACGAACTTTTTGCCCTGCGTGCCGCCGGACGTGATATTGTCGAGGCGATTAAAGATACCAAGCACATGCATAAGAACCTGTCCCAGTACATCGTCTCGGACAACGATCATATCCGTGCTGAATACAACAGGATCCGTAGCTACCTGGGTTCAGTGTTGCGCCGCTTGGGTGTGGTGCAACAGGAGGGGGACGACCCGACCAGTGTCCTCTCACTCGACATCATGAAGGTGGAGATGGAAGAGAACGATACGACGGTGAACGGTACGCTTGAATCCCTTATTCGCGAGGAGAGCATTACGCCGCATATGGCCACCTCCTTGATGAATGATGCTACCTACGCTTATGATGTGACCAAGAACCTGGTGCAGATGGGGGAGGTCCTTTTTGCCACGGGTATGCAGTCGATGAAAGACGCAGAACGTTTAATTGCCCTGGATGACGACGACATCGCTGAAGTACTGGAACGGGAAAATAACCCGCTGTAGTTGGAGGAATGCCATGAAGATACCAAAATTACTTAAAAGGGTTCAAGAGTACGTTGACGCTGATAAGTTAAAGCAGTGTAAGCGTAAGGACTGTATGAAAGAAGTTCTGCAGAAGCTCAAGAAGCAACAGCGCGCACTCAAGGATAAACTGGGTAAAGAGAAGAACGAGAAAGAGCGTAAACGCATTGAGAAAGCGTTGGATATCATCTACCTGCAACGAAAAAAGGGTTTGAAGGCGCTTAAAAAATTACAAAAATCATAGCTGTGGGTTGATTGCTACAGTGGTTGTGGAGGAGGACGCGGCGAGAGATTTACGATGAACCTGCGCTGTTTCGACTGCATCTGCGATTAGCGTATCTTTCATATTCAATCGGGTTACCAGCTACACATCAACGCAGTTGTAGCCAACAGTATTAAACCCGGCAATCTCCAAGAGAAGGCAAAGAATTATTTGCCGGGCATAAGCCCCTTTGGAACCTATCGGTATTTCCCAAAAAAATCTGGCCAAAAGGACGATTCAGTGACGAGGTCTTACTCTGATCTGAGCGCATGCCGACAAGTTGGATGCTTGCTTTCAGGTGTCGCCCGGCTACCCAAGCTTATCCATGAAACGGTGGCTACGGATTCCGAGCACCCGTGTCATTAGATCCTGTCACAGCCCAAGATTATTCCAGATTTTCAGCGTAGGTGTCGCCTGGTTCATGGTGTAGAAATGAAGACCCGGTGCACCGCCATCCAGCAGTCGCCTGCAGAGTTCAGTTACCACCTCAGCGCCGAATGCCCGGATGCCCTCCAGGTCGTCTCCCAAACTTTCCAGGCGTCTGCGTACCCAGCGGGGGATCTCCGCGCCGCAGGCATCTGAAAATCTCGCCAATTGGACGTAGTTGGTGATCGGCATGATGCCAGGCACGATTGGGATGTCTATACCCATGTCGCTGCACTCTTCCACGAAGCAGAAATAGGCGTCCGGGTTATAGAAATATTGGGTTATTGCGCCGTCCGCACCGGCTTCTACTTTGCGCTTGAAGTTTTTCAAATCGGCCTTTGCGCTGTTCGCCTGTGGGTGAAACTCAGGATAGGCAGCCACTTCGATGTAGAAATGATCGCCATACCTCTCTTTGATCATTTCAACCAGTTCATTGGCATAGTTGAGTTCGCCCAGGCTGCCGAGTCCGGCTCCTGAGGGCAGGTCTCCCCGGAGCGCCACAAGCCGCTGAATCTTCTGCTCATGGTAGCGATCGAGTATCTGCAAAATCTCTTCACGGCTGGAGCCGATGCAGGAGAGATGGGGCGCGGTTTCGATCTGCTGTTCTCGCAGCCAGTCGACACTGGCAAAGGTGCGATCCTGGGTCGAGCCGCCGGCGCCGTAGGTGACCGAAAAGAACTCGGGATTCAGTGCATTGAGCTGGTTGACGGCAGTCTTCAGATTTTCGAATCCCTTCTCCGTTTTGGGGGGGAAGAGCTCGAAACTGAAGGATCGATTCGTTGTCATTGGAATGTCCTTGGCTTTATACGAATTACCGAAATACTTTGTAGGGTGCGCAGTGCGCAGCAAACGGCATTGTTTTTCCGTTCACATCCGCAATGGTGCGCGAGGCGCACCCTACATGGCAAAACCCACTGTAGGGTGCGCTGTGCGCACCAGACGGTGTTGTTTTTCCGTTTGCGTCCACAATTGTACGCGAGGCGCACTCTACATAGGATAACCTGACAAAGCAGAATTAATAGCGATAGTGATCAGCTTTGTAGGGTCCATCCACCGGTACGCCGATGTAATCGGCCTGTTCCTGTGACAGGGTGGTCAACCTGACCCCGATCTTTTCAAGATGCAGTCGGGCAACCTCTTCATCCAGTCTCTTCGGCAGAATGTAGACACCCACCGGGTAGTCCTCAGTCTTGGTGAAAAACTCGATCTGTGCCAGCACCTGGTTGGTAAAGGAGTTGGACATAACGAAACTCGGGTGGCCAGTGGCGCAGCCCAGGTTAACCAGGCGGCCCTCGGCCAGCAGTGTGATGCGGTGGCCATCGGGGAAGATGATCTGGTCGACCTGGGGTTTCACATTCACCCACTCATGCTGCTTGAGCTTCTCCACCTGGATCTCGTTGTCGAAGTGCCCAATGTTGCAGACGATGGCCTGATCTTTCATGCCGGCCATGTGCTCGTAGGTGATGATGTCCTTGTTGCCGGTGGTGGTGACATAGATGTCAGCAACCGGCAGTGCATCTTCGATGGTAACGACGCGATAGCCTTCCATCGCTGCCTGTAGGGCACAGATCGGGTCTATTTCGGTGATCCAGACATTGGCACCCAAACCACGCAGGGACTGGGCAGAACCCTTGCCGACATCTCCGTATCCGCAGACCAGGGCGACCTTGCCTGCCACCATCACGTCGGTGGCGCGCTTGATACCGTCCACCAGGGATTCGCGGCAGCCGTAAAGGTTGTCAAACTTGGACTTGGTAACCGAATCGTTGACGTTCATAGCGGGGAAGAGCAGCTTGCCCTCATTGAACATCTCGTAGAGGCGATGAACACCAGTGGTGGTCTCTTCGGTAACGCCTTTGATGGAATCGGCCATCCTGTGATAGCGCTTGTTGTCTTCCGCCAAACTGCGTTTGAGTACACCGAGGATGATCTGCCACTCCTCCGGGTCGTCATCTTTTGGCTCCGGTACGGCACCCGCGTCGCTGTATTCAACGCCTTTGTGAACCAGCAGGGTGGCGTCGCCGCCATCGTCCAGGATCATGTTGGGCTGCTGGTCGCCGGGCCAGTTGATTACCTGCTCGGTGCACCACCAGTACTCCTCCAGGGTTTCGCCTTTCCAGGCGTAGACCGGGATGCCGCCTGCGGCGATGGCGGCGGCGGCATGGTCCTGGGTGGAGAAGATGTTGCAGGAGCACCAGCGAACCTGAGCGCCCAGGGCGACCAGGGTTTCGATCAGCACGGCGGTCTGGATGGTCATGTGCAGGGAGCCGGTGATGCGTGCGCCGGCAAGGGGTTTCTCCTCGCCATACTTTTCGCGCAGGGCCATCAGGCCAGGCATCTCAGTTTCAGCGATAGCCATCTCCTTGCGACCAAAGTCGGCAAGAGAGATGTCGGCTACCTTGTAGTCAGTAAATTCGGCGTTCATTTATCAATCTCCGAGAGACAAATGAGCGCCGTTTTTTGAGTTGCCCTCTTCCCGAGCCTGACGGAAGTGTTTCCGCTGCAGCGCCCCTCGGGGAGTGGGGGAATAAAAATGCTTGGTTTTACAGTCCTGCGTCGGCCTTGAGTGCATCTGCCTTATCGGTCTTTTCCCAAGTGAAGCCTTCGTCTTCACGGCCGAAATGACCGTAGGCTGCAGTCTTGCGGTATTTGATCTGCTCGCTATTCAGCAGGTCGAGCATATTGAGGATGCCGTAGGGTCGCAGGTCGAAATGTGTGCGCACCAGTTCGGTGATGCGTTCGTCAGTGATCTTTCCTGTGCCGAAGGTGTCGATCATGATCGAGGTGGGTTCAGCTACGCCGATGGCATAGGAAACCTGGATTTCGCAACGATCCGCCAGTCCGGCGGCAACAATGTTTTTGGCGACATAACGACCGGCATAGGCGGCAGAGCGATCCACCTTTGAGGGATCCTTGCCGGAAAAGGCGCCGCCACCGTGACGGGCGGAACCGCCGTAAGTGTCGACGATGATCTTGCGACCGGTCAGTCCGGCGTCGCCCATGGGGCCGCCGATGACAAACTTGCCGGTGGGGTTGATGTGAATTTTGGTGTCCGGGGTGATCAGTCCGGTTGGGTCAAGTATTGGTTTGATGATGGTGTCCATCACCGCGTCGCGCAACGCCTGTTCACTCAGGGTATCCGCGTGCTGGGTGGAGAGCACCACCGCATCGATGCTGATCGGTTTGCCGTCTTTATAATGGAAGCTGACCTGGCTCTTGGCATCGGGGCGCAGCCAGGCGAGTTCACCCTGCTTTCTGACTTCCGCCTGCCGTTGTACCAGACGGTGGGCGTAGGTGATGGGGGCGGGCATCAATACGTCGGTTTCGTTGGTGGCGTAGCCGAACATCAGGCCCTGGTCGCCGGCGCCCTGCTCTTCGGGGTTGCTGCGGTCGACACCCTGGTTGATGTCGGGAGACTGAATGCCGATGGCGGTCATCACGGCACAAGTATCGGCGTCGAATCCCATCTCGGAGCTGGTGTAGCCGATCTCGCGGATGGTTTGGCGCATTACGGCTTCGTAATCAGGCTTGGCATGAGTGGTGATTTCACCGGCGATCATTACCATGCCGGTCTTGAACAGGGTCTCGCAGGCCACACGGGCATGTTTGTCCTCGGCCAGAATGGCATCAAGGATTGCATCCGAAACCTGATCCGACATCTTGTCCGGATGTCCCTCGGATACCGATTCCGATGTGAATATGTATTCGCTCGCCATTGTAATGAGTTCCTTCCGTAATCCCTTATAGATTAAGGGTGTTGAAGATGCGTTTATACCGGCATGATTTTCTCTATGAAATCGATGCCGTCAAAAAGTGATCGGCGATTTTACACCCAGCTGGGGTTTTTGCATAATGCCGACCCTGATTTCAGTTCAAAGTTTTGAGGGTTTCAATAGTGGTTTCACTACAAACGCCGGTATGTGATTTCGGCAGGTCTGCACCAAACTTTAATCTGCAGGGGGTCGACGGTAAAACCTGGACACTCGACGCCTGCAAAGGGGAGAAGGGTCTGCTGGTGATGTTCATCTGCAATCACTGTCCCTATGTAAAATCGATCAGGGATCGCATTGTGCGGGATGAGCGAGAGCTGAAGGCCCTGGGCATCAATTGCGTGGCTATCATGTCCAATGACCCGGCGGAGTACGAGGAAGACTCCTTCGAAAACATGCAGCAGGTTGCCGAGGCGTTCGATTTTCCCTTCCCCTACCTCTGGGATGAGAGTCAGGAGATTGCCAAGTCCTATGGTGCGGTATGTACGCCGGATTTCTTCGGCTACAACGCAGATCTGCAGCTGCAGTATCGGGGGCGTCTTGATGAAAGCCGGAAAGATGCTGCGTCGGAGGATGTGCGGCGTGACCTTTTCGAGGCGATGAAGCTGGTGTCCGAAACCGGCGCCGGCCCCGCAGATCAGATCCCGAGCATGGGTTGTTCAATAAAATGGCTCGAATCCTGATCTGGTTGGGATGGTAATAATATCAGGATATTCAAATTTTCCCATCAAGCCAGCTTATTACCCCTATAAAGGCAGCTAAATTGCCGACGGCTTTAGCTTAGGGGAGAATAGCTCACCTTTTGCCCTGCGGTGGGGTGCCCGGAACCTCTTTTTTTGAAGTTTCCGGCATACACCGACGTGAACAACAGTGGCTGGTGACAGTGTTCCTGGCCGGGTGGCTGACTATCAGGCTTGTAGCCTTTGCTGGTCGCCAAGTGGAAACAGACGAGATTTCGTACATTCAAAATAGGAGAGGGGTCAATGTCCTCACGCAGAGAACTTGCCAACGCTATCCGTGCCCTGAGCATGGATGCAGTGCAGAAAGCCAATTCAGGTCACCCAGGCGCGCCCATGGGTATGGCCGACATCGCTGAAGCCCTGTGGAACAGCCACATGAAGCACAATCCGGCTAATCCAGACTGGGCGGATCGTGACCGTTTCATCCTCTCCAACGGCCACGGCTCCATGCTGATCTACTCCCTGCTGCATCTGACCGGTTACGACCTCAGCATGGATGATCTGAAGAGCTTCCGTCAGCTGCATGCCAGAACTCCGGGTCATCCCGAGTATGGTTATGCTCCCGGCGTCGAGACCACCACTGGTCCCCTGGGTCAGGGCATCACCAACGGCGTGGGCATGGCCCTGGCCGAGAAGACCCTGGCAGCCCAGTTCAATCGAGACGGCCACGATATCGTCGACCACAACACCTACGTCTTCATGGGTGACGGCTGCATGATGGAAGGTATCTCCCACGAAGCCTGCTCCCTGGCCGGTACTCTGGGCCTGGGCAAGTTGGTCGCCTTCTGGGACGACAACGGCATCACTATTGACGGTCACGTCGAGGGTTGGTTCACCGATGATACCCCCAAGCGTTTCGAATCTTACGGCTGGCACGTCATTCCCGGCGTCGACGGTCACGATGCAGACGCGCTGAATGCGGCAATCGAAGCGGCCAAGGCGGTATCTGACAAGCCGACCCTGATCTGCTGCAAGACAACCATTGGTTTCGGTAGCCCGAATCTGGCTGGTACCCACGACTGCCACGGTGCACCACTGGGTGATGATGAGATCAAGCTGACCCGCGAGCAGTTGGGCTGGAGTCACGGTCCGTTCGAGATTCCTGAAGACATTTATGCCGGTTGGGATGCGAAGAATGCCGGTGCTGCCGCCGAGTCTGCATGGAATGACAAGTTTACCGCTTATGAATCCGCGCATCCTGAATTGGCTGCCGAGTTCAAGCGCCGCATGGCTGGCGATCTGCCCGCAAATTGGGAAAAGGAAGCCAATAAGTTCATCTCCGAGGTCAACGCCAAGGCCGAGTCTCCTGCTACCCGCAAGGCTTCCCAGAACGCTCTCAACGGTTACGGTCCGCTGCTGCCCGAATTTCTGGGCGGTTCCGCTGATCTGACCCCTTCCAACCTGACCTCCTGGTCCGGCTGCAAGGCAATCACTGAAGGTCACGCCGACGGCAACTACATCTCTTACGGTGTACGTGAGTTCGGCATGTCCGCCATCATGAACGGTGTCACACTGCATGGCGGTTTCGTACCCTACGGTGCGACCTTCCTGATGTTCTCTGAGTACGCACGTAACGCACTGCGTATGGCTGCACTGATGAAGATTCAGTCGATCTTCGTCTATACCCATGACTCTATCGGTCTGGGTGAGGACGGTCCTACCCATCAGCCGGTCGAGCAGATCCCGACACTGCGTATGATCCCTAACATGTCTACTTGGCGTCCTGCTGATGCGGTTGAGACCGCAGTGGCTTGGAAGTGTGCAGTAGAGAAGCAGGATGGACCTTCCTGTCTGATCTTCTCCCGCCAGGGTCTGCAGCATCAGGATCGTACCGGTGCACAGATTGCCGACATAGCCAAGGGTGGTTATGTGTTGGTCGACTGCGACGGTACCCCTGAGGCAATTATCATAGCCACCGGTTCCGAAGTGGATCTGGCCGTCAAAGCCGCTGCCGAGTCCGGCAAGAAGGTACGCGTGGTCTCCATGCCCTGCACCAACGCCTTCGACGCCCAGGATGCTGCTTACAAAGAGTCCGTGCTTCCTGCAGCCTGCACCGCACGCGTGGCTGTTGAGGCCGCTGTTACCGATAGTTGGTACAAATACGTCGGTTTGAACGGCAAGGTGATCGGTGTCGATCGTTTTGGCGAGTCCGCGCCTGCGGGCCAGCTGTTCGAAGAGTTTGGCTTCACCGTGGCAAACGTTGTCGCCGCTATCGACGAAGTATCTGCCTGATTCTGTAATCACAGGGCGTCCGATGGCGCCCTGTTGACCAATTTATAAAGTTTACGTTCTTACGGAGTATTCTCATGACAATCAAAGTAGGTATTAATGGTTTTGGTCGCATCGGTCGCATGGCCTTCCGTGCTATTGCCAAGGATTTCGCTGGTGACATCGAAGTTGTCGGTATCAACGATCTGCTGGACGCTGACTATCTCGCATACATGCTGAAGTACGACTCGGTCCACGGTAACTTCGACGGCGACGTCGCTGTAGACGGCAACAACCTGGTCGTTAACGGCAAGACCATCCGCCTGACGGCTGAGCGTGATCCTGCCAACCTGGCATGGAGCGACATTGGTGCCGATCTGGTTATCGAGTGCACCGGTTTCTTCCTGACCGAAGAGACCTGCCAAAAGCACATCGATGCCGGCGCCAAAAAAGTCGTTATGTCTGCACCTTCCAAAGACGGCACCGCGATGTTCGTACATGGCGTAAATCACGACGAATACGCTGGTCAGGCCATCAGCTCTGCTGCTTCCTGCACCACCAACTGTCTGGCACCTGTCGCGAAGGTTCTGAACGACAAGTGGGGCATCAAGCGTGGCCTGATGACCACCGTTCACGCAGCAACCGCAACTCAGAAAACTGTTGACGGTCCTTCCCTGAAAGACTGGCGCGGTGGCCGCGGTATCCTGGAGAACATCATCCCGTCCTCCACTGGCGCCGCCAAGGCTGTAGGTGTTGTACTGCCTGAGCTGAATGGCAAGCTGACCGGTATGGCTTTCCGCGTACCCACCTCCGATGTATCCGTTGTCGACCTGACTGTCGAGCTGAACAGTGAAGCTTCTTACGACGATATCTGTGCTGCCATGAAGGCCGCCTCTGAGTCTGGCCCGATGAGCGAGACATTGGGTTACACCGATGAGAAGGTTGTCTCCACCGATTTCCGTGGTTGTGGCCAATCTTCCATCTTCGATTCAGGTGCCGGCATCGCACTGGACGGCACCTTCGTCAAGGTTGTCTCCTGGTACGACAACGAGTACGGCTACACCTGCAACATGCTGCGTTTCGTTAAGCACGTTTCTAAATAAGGGCCGAGAAATCAGGGCCAAGGGCCGAGGGGGCGAGGTGTTTTTATCCTTGGCCCTCGGCCCCGAGTCCTTCAATTCCAGAGGTATTCGGCAAGGCCCCGGCTTTGCCAAATCTCTCTGAATCAAACTTACGGAGTGCCACCATGTCTTTCATCAAGCTCACCGATCTCGATCTCGCCGGTAAGCGCGTCCTTATCCGCGCCGACCTGAACGTACCTGTCAAAGACGGCAAGGTTACCTCCGACGCTCGTATTACCGCTTCCATGCCGACCATCGAACACTGCGTCAAGGCAGGCGCCAAGGTACAGGTCATGTCCCATCGTGGCCGTCCTACAGAGGGTGAGGTGGATGCTGAGAATTCCATGCAGCCCATTGCCGAGGACATGTCCAGCAAGCTCGGAACCACCGTCCGTCTGATCCAGGACTACCTGAACAGCGCTCCAGAGGTTGCCGATGGTGAAGTCGTATTGTTCGAGAACGTACGTTTCAATGCGGGTGAGAAAAAGGACAACGAAGACCTGGCAAAGAAATACGCTGCCCTGTGCGACGTGTTCGTAATGGATGCCTTCGGTACCGCGCATCGTGCACAGGCTTCAACTCACGGTGCCGGCAAATTTGCGCCCACTGCTTGTGCGGGTCTGCTGCTGGCCAGTGAACTGGACAACCTGGCCAAGGCGCTGGCCAATCCGGCTCGCCCCATGGTAGCCATCGTCGGTGGCTCAAAAGTCTCTACCAAGTTGACTGTACTGGAGGCGCTCTCCGAGAAGGTGGACCAGTTGGTGGTCGGTGGTGGTATCGCCAATACTTTCCTCAAGGCTATGGATAACAACGTCGGTAAATCTCTCTGTGAGGACGATCTGGTAGACACCGCCAAGGCGCTGGTGGAAAAGATGAAGGAGCGCGGCGCCAATATTCCGATCGCCACAGATGTGGTTTGCGGTAAAGAGTTCAGCGAAACTGCTGAGGCCACTCTGAAGGCCGCAGGTGATGTGGAAGATGACGACATGATCTTCGATATTGGTCCTGACTCCGCCAAGGAGTTGGCTGATATAATCGCCAAAGCCGGTACTGTTGTCTGGAACGGCCCAGTAGGCGTATTTGAGTTCGACCAGTTCGGCGCGGGCACCAAGACGGTTTCCATGGCCATTGCCGATTCCGATTGTTTCAGCCTGGCCGGTGGTGGCGACACGATTGCCGCTATCCAGAAATATGATATTTACGACAAGGTCACCTACATCTCCACTGCCGGCGGTGCTTTTTTGGAGTACCTTGAAGGCAAGACCCTGCCTGCGGTTGCCATGCTTGAAGCAAGGGCAACTGAATAACAAAGTTGAAGCGGTAATCAAGCACCATCGGGCAGTCGCCCGATCATGATCCTGTCGCTGAAACTTAGCTAAAGAGCGTTATGCCAAGACGAACTAAGATTGTTGCAACCCTGGGGCCGGCAACCGACGACCCTAAGATGATGGATAAGATCATTAGTGCGGGGGTGGATGTCGTTCGGCTCAACCTTTCGCATGATTCGCATGATTCTCAGTTGGATCGGGCTGAGCGGATTCGGGATCGTTCCCGTGCGAGCGGCAGGCAGGTCGGCGTACTTTGCGATCTGCAGGGTCCCAAGATTCGTATTGGCCGGTTTAAAAACGATTACATCGTGCTGGACGAGGAAGACGAATTTATACTCGATGCGAGCTGCCCGCTTACGGATGGTGATGGAACCCGTGTCGGCCTGACCTATCCTGATCTTGTCAATGATGTCTCCCGTGGCGATACCCTGCTGCTGGATGATGGCGCGCTTGTTTTCTGGATCTCCGAGGTTGATGGCCAGGAGATTCACTGCAAGGTTGTTGTCGGCGGCAAACTCTCCAATAACAAAGGCATCAATAAACAGGGCGGTGGTCTGTCGGCTCCCGCGTTGACGGAAAAAGACCGCGCCGATATCAAGTTCGCCGCGGAGGTCGATGCTGACTATCTAGCCGTTTCGTTCGTGCGCAGCGCAGATGATGTCAGCGAGGCGCGCAAACTTCTGGAAGAAGCAGGCGGCAAGGGCGGCATCATCGCCAAGATTGAACGGGCCGAAGCACTGGACTGCATCGAAGAGATCATTGAGGTGTCTGATGCCATCATGGTTGCACGCGGTGACCTGGGGGTGGAGATTGGTGATGCGGAGCTCCCTGCAGTACAGAAGAACCTGATTAAAATAGCACGCAAGATGAACTGCGTGGTGATCACAGCGACCCAAATGATGCAGTCGATGATCGATAGCCCGATACCGACTCGTGCCGAGGTCTTTGATGTGGCCAATTCCGTGCTGGATGGTACGGATGCGGTGATGCTTTCAGCCGAGACATCTGTGGGTAAATATCCCCACAAGGTCATAGCTGCAATGGATCGTGTCTGTGTCGAAGCTGAAAAACAGGCAATCGTGCGGCGTTCCCAGCACCGTATCGACTCTGTTTTCGGACGCGTGGATGAAGCCATTGCAATGGCGACCATGTACACTGCAAACCACCTCGGCGTGACGGCAATTGCTGCGTTGACTGAGTCGGGTTCCACATCCAAGTGGATGTCCAGAATTAGTTCAGGCATTCCGATTTATGCATTGACCCGGAATGTGGAGACCCGCAGAAAAGTCACGCTCTACCGTGGCGTTTACCCTGTCAGTTTCGATGACGCCAGCACCAACATGGGCGAGGTCAATGAAGAAGTTATCGACGAACTGCTGCGCCGAGGTGAAGTTCGCGAGAACGACCTGGTAATCATCACCAAGGGGGATCGCTCCGGTGTTGAAGGCCAAACGAATATCATGAAAGTGATGCGAGTGGGTGAGCATGTGCTGCCCAAAGAGAATTAGGCAAGAACCTGCGGGTTCTTGCCGAGCGTTTAACCCAGTTATAGAAACCAACTCAAGGAGGCTATCATGGCCCTGATTTCCCTGCGCCAACTTCTGGATCATGCCGCTGAGCACAGCTACGGCTTGCCAGCGTTCAACGTCAACAACATGGAACAGGTGCACGCCATCATGCAGGCGGCAGATGCGGTTGACAGCCCTGTTATCCTGCAAGGTTCTGCCGGTGCCCGCTCCTATGCCGGAGAACCCTTCCTGCGCCACTTGATCGAGGCTGCAATCGAGATGTACCCCCACATCCCGGTTTGCATGCATCAGGATCACGGTGCATCTCCGGACATCTGTCTGCGTTCCATCCAGTCCGGCTTCAGCTCGGTCATGATGGATGGTTCTCTGATGTCCGACGGCAAGACCCCGTCCACCTATGAGTACAACGTAGAGGTCACCAAGAATGTGGTCGATATGGCTCACGCTGGCGGCGTCTCTGTTGAGGGCGAGCTGGGCTGCCTGGGTTCACTGGAAACCGGCATGATGGGCGAAGAAGATGGCCACGGTGCCGAAGGCAAGCTGGACATGGATCAGCTGCTGACCGATCCCGATGAGGCTGCTGATTTTGTCACTAAGACAGGAGTTGATGCACTGGCCATCGCAATCGGTACTTCCCACGGTGCCTACAAGTTCACCCAGGAGCCTACGGGCAAGATCCTGCGTATCGACCGCGTGAAAGAGATTCACGAGCGCATCCCCGGCGTCCATCTGGTCATGCATGGATCTTCTTCCGTACCCCAGGACTGGCTGAAGATCATCAACAGCTACGGCGGCGACATGGGTCAGACCTATGGTGTGCCGGTTGACGAAATCGTTGAAGGTATCAAATCCGGTGTGCGCAAGGTCAACATCGATACCGACCTGCGTATGGCTTCCACGGGCTCTATCCGTCGACATCTGGAAGAGAACAAGAGCAACTTCGACCCACGTAAGTTTCTCAAGGAAGCGACTAAAGGTATGTCCGATATCTGCAAGAATCGCTACGAGGCATTCGGTTCTGCCGGTATGGCTTCCAAGATGACCGCGACCTCTCTGGAGACTATGTTTGGTCGCTATGCGAGTGGAGAATTGGATCCGAAAGTCAGCTGATCGGCTGGATTCAAGGTAGGAAAAGGGGCGTTTGACGCCCCTTTTTTGTGTCTGAAATATTGGGTTTTGGTACGAGTAGCGTAGCGCTCAGGCAAGTATCCCTGCATGCTCAAGCGCCTGCTTGAGTTGCTTTGGGGCAAAACCAGGCAACTGCAGGTCACCGACCACGATCATCGGCACACTTCGCCCTCCCATGTTGAAAAAGCGTTTCTGCATTTTTCCGGCCTTGCCCACATCAAACTCCAAAAACAGCACCTTGTTAGCCTTCAGCCACTCTTTGGCGCGCTTGCAGTGGGGGCAGCGCTGGGTCGTGTAGATTACCACCTTGGCGGTGTTTGAATTGTTATTCACCATAGGATTCAACAGCTATTCCCAGTCGGTCAGGCGCCGGTCAAACGCTTCTCCGCCTCCCGGTATTTCTCTGCGGTTTTTCGAATGATCTCTTCAGGTAATTCAGGACCCGGTGGGGTTTTGTCCCAATCAAGGGTTTCCAGGTAGTCGCGCACGAACTGTTTGTCGAAGCTGGGTGGGCTGATGCCGGGGCGGTATTCACTTGCGGGCCAAAAACGGGATGAATCAGGGGTCAGTACTTCATCGATCAGATGTACGGTGCCGTGATCATCAAGGCCAAACTCAAATTTGGTGTCGGCGATGATAATGCCTTTCTCGCGGGCAAAGTCGGCTGCTTCTGTGTAGATACCAAGACTCAGGTCACGTACCTGCCCGGCAAGGTCCTTACCGATCAGGTTTACGGTCTTCTCAAAACTGATATTTTGATCGTGCTCACCCACTTCGGCCTTGGTCGATGGAGTGTAGATTGCCTCAGGCAGTTTGTCGGCCTGCTGCAGTCCTTGCGGCAGTCGAATACCGCAAACCCCTCCGCTGCGTTGATAATCTTTCCAGCCGGAGCCGATCAGATAACCCCTGACGATAGCTTCGACCGGCAGAGGCTTGAGCCTGCGTACGACGATTGCCCGGTCACCCAGTACAGAGCGCTGGTTGGCGTTCGGGATGACCGATTCAAGGGGGATGTCAGACAGATGGTTCGGTACCTGATCTCTGGTCCGTTCAAACCAGAAATTTGCCACTCGCGTCAGCACCTCACCCTTGCCGGGTATGGCTTGTGGCAGAATGACGTCAAATGCCGATAGACGGTCACTTGTCACGATCAACAGATGATTATCGTCGACAGCATAGATATCGCGGACTTTCCCCCGGCTAACTTGTTCCAGGCCGGTGAGATTGGATTCAAACAGGGTGTTATTAGCTTTGTTCATGGCGCTTGTCAGTTTAACAAAACTGTATTATAACCCGCTCAACATCAGCTTTCTTCCCATACTCACAGTTTCTCCTATGCAAATCGTATTTTCGGCTGAGAAGTGTGTCCGGATTCAGCGCGTGGTATGTAGTAACTGTGCAGAAATTACGGATACAGACAGATTGTTGAAACCGAGATGAGTATTAATCCCAGGAAATCCACATGCGGATTGTTAGAGTCGAAAAATCATGAATGAAGAGAACGACTATCTTCGTGTCTTTCGTGGCAGTTTTACCTCAGCATTACGCTGGCACCATCTGGATAGTTTATGGGAGGTGTTGCGTATGGATGCCGGCGGGGGGTGGTATATCTATGCGGTCGGCGAGCAACCTCCCTCCGGGGTGGTTGATGCGGATGGCTTCAATCGATTTATCTCTGAAATCGATGAACTGCTGCGAAAAGAGCATGATGAGGATTACTGCGGCATTGTTTATGCGGACGATCTGACCACACCCTCGTTCGTTAAGATATATGATCCCAATAACCTGGGCGTCTCCTGTGGTTATAGTGATAATCCCCCTCTGCCGGGTTGGGTGATGAGCAAGATCCAGCCTGTTGATCTGCCATCAACCCAGGTGCTTCCTGGAAATAGGAAGCGCTGGTGGCGGAATCTGTTTGGCGCCTAACGCCTTCCGATCCTGTAAATCCATGTCTGGTTAGTGGGAAATAAGCCCGTTTTCCCGTGTTAGACTGCCGTTAACAATCCTGTTGGCAGGTAATAAATTCACGAGTGACATTTGGTTGGGCTATGAACGAAACAGCGCAAGAAAACGGGAAGTTGTCTTTGGATGAGCGTCTGGAGATGACGCGTGGCGTGCTGAACATGCTGAAAAACTGGGGACTCAGAGCGGAAGAGATGATGGCGCTGTTGGATCTGGAAGGAAAGCCTCGTCATATGGCACGATATCTTAACGACCAGCCCTTGCCTGACAACCCAGGCATCACCAAACGAGTTGAGTATCTGATCCGTATAAATGATGCGCTTCGTACCACCTACCCAATGAATCCGGATATGGGGCGGCGCTGGATGCGACAGCGCAATACCAAGTTACAAAGGCGTTCACCCTTGGCGGTTATGATCGAAGGCGGTGAACGTGGGTTGGTGAATGTACTTTGCCACCTTGACTGCACTTACGCCTGGGATATGAGTGGGTCGAAGAACACCTCCTGCAGGAATATCTCAGGGTAAGGCTTCATCTTGGCTGCCCGGCCTGTTCCCTCTCCCTGCGTTGCAGCCAGACATCCAGCCCCTGGGCATTCAATTCGATATCCATGGCCAGTAGTGCCTTGAGTCGGGGTTCCCCTAGCGAACAGCCGTGCTTCATAAGCGCGTTATAGGTCCATGCCCATAATTTTTCCTGGATTCCAGCTATGCGGTTCTCTGCTTCCACAGTCAGGGCAATCTCTGCAAAACTGTCGATAGCCTGGTGCAGGTCATCTGCCAGACGGTTCATGTCGTTCACTTTTCCATAGTGGGTGAGGTAAGCGCTGGATGGGTTTATCTCCATCAGTCTGCTTAATGTGGCCTGCCAGGCTGGTGGGTCGAACTGGACCGGTGTGGTAGTGGGCAGAATAAATGCACCCTTGGAGGTATCCAGGTCCCGATAAGAGAGACCAAAGGTATCGCCGGTAAAGAGTCCTTTACTCCTGTCGTCATAGATGCAGATGTGGTGCCTGGCATGGCCAGGGGTATCGAGGCAGAGCAGAGACCTGCCGCCGAGTTCGATCATAATCTCGTCGGATGCCTCAATCACTCTCTCCCGTGGGATGGGAATCAGTCGGCCAAAGGCTTTGCGGAACTGTTCCTCTCCGTAGACGGCAGTGGCGCCAGCAGTCAGTTTTGTCGGGTCGACCATATGGCGGGTGCCAAAAGGGTGGACGACAAGCTGCGCCTCGGGGCACTTTTCCATCAGTGCGCCAGCACCCCCTGCGTGATCCAGGTGAACGTGGGTCACGATGATGTACTTCACCTGGTCGGTGGTTAGTCCACGGGCTTCCAGCAGCTTGAGAATAACAGGCAGGGTATAGGTTGTGCCTGTATCGACAAAAGCCAACTCCCCCTGCGCCTCGATCATGTAACAGGCCGCGAGATCTGGCCGTTGATAACCTGTGTCGATACAGGTTATGGCGTACTCTAGCGTTTGATAGGGAGAATGGCCCATGTTCAGTGAAGATAGCCTTCCTGTGGTTGGATGTTACCGCCGCTATTTTGCTAACGCGAGGATACGCTTGGTGATCTTTGTTTTAAAGGGTTTGGGAAAGAGCACGATCCAGTAGATGATGAACAGGATAATGCCACCTCCCAAACTGCCGTAAATCAGGATTTCAACAAAACGGTCATCCAGCAGATGGCGTACCAACAGCAGCCAAAGTGTAAAGGGTATGACTGACAGCAGGGGGATAAAGAATACCTTCACGATGAAAGTGCTGAGAGGGATATTTAAAACCTTGCAGGCGTGGTAGGGAACCAGAAGCCCAAAGCTAATGAAGGTCGGTACGGCAATTAAGAGCGATGCTCCTTCCAAGGTCCATCCAATGGTATTGAGTGTGGAAATGCCGATAATAAGTGAAGCAAAAGTAATGATGATGCTCCACTTTCCGACAAAGCCATGCTTGTTTATTCCCATCAGCACCCGGTAGAACGGATCCATCGAAATTGGCAGGAAGTAGGCGATGACTAATACGAGAATGAGCGTCGTGTTGATATATTCACTGCCCATCCAGACTGTCATGATGACATCGCCGTAGATGAAAAAAGCGATTAGGAATGGTGCAGTGAGCGCAACCCCATAGCGTGCAGTAATAACCATAAGCTCTTTCAGCTCTTCGGTTTTACCCGCACCGTGAAGCGCACCTACCGTGGGTATCAGGACATAGGTGAATTTACGCACGAACGTCTCTATGTGTCTGACGATTGCTACTGGCCGGGTAAACACAGCCAGGGCTGCCGGTCCAAGATTGCTGACGATAAAGACACTGGTCGTTTGCAGCATGATGATCGGTACTATCGAGGCTGCAAAAGTTTTTCCGCCAAAGTGGATCAGTTTTTTGGCTCGCTCCCAGGTTGCATACTGGGGAGTAAATCTCAATTCAGGGCAGAGGTGACGGGCGTAGATCATGCGGATGATTTCGCCAAACAGGGTGACGGCGAAATAGATGATGCTGATGCTGATGAGATCTCCGCCCATCACCAGGGCGGTAATCATGCCTACTACCGTAATGAAGTAAAACCCTGAACTGATAGCGTTATGCATCCCCCAGCGGTGATAGCCGGTGATGATCCCTTTGGCCGGTTCCAACGCCATCTCCAAGGCAAAAGCCGCACCCAGAAATAACATGACTCCTTGAGCCATCTCCAGGTTGCTACCGAGTTTTTCGGCGAAAAAGATAGGTATGATGTAATAGATAATTGCGAGTATGGCCAGCACAATGGCTGCGACGCCTGCTTGGATCACCAGTATGGTGGAAATCGTACCGCGCATCTCGTCGAACTGTTCGCTGGCTCGGTATTTGGCGATATAGCGGTTCAATTGAGCGCCCAAGCCCATAGTGGTAAGACGCATGTAGGCTACGAGGGACCAGCAGAAATCCCAGATACCCAGCGCCTCTTGGCCGATGTTGTTGTCTATCATTCTGGGCATGACGAATCCCGCAACGATGAAGACAAGATACCCCGCCCAGCTGGTGATGACATTCCAGATCATTCTGTCGCGACCTGAAACATCCTCTTTTTTTTCATTTGTTGAGTCAGACACTGCGCTATACCATTTTCAAAGAATCGTTTCGCTTGCCAAGCATGGATCGGGACGGGAGCATGGTCAATTCTACCGCCGATTGGAAGCGTGTTTGTTTGAACAAATGTTCCAGCGCTGAAAAATAGACTTTAGGCTCTACGCTGGTAGTGGTGATCGAGCATAACACCGACCAGATTGAAAATCCGGGAGCACGCCTCAATAATGGATCAATGGGGAAGTCCGGATGCAATGTGACGTGGTCCAATGGACAGGTACACCCCAGTTAAGCATCATTGACTTAATTCTACTTTGTCAGATTCCATCACCCGGCAACCGACTGTTCCAGCGTCTGTTTTCGATATTGGGAGTCGATAGCCGCTTGTCGTTTACGATGCCGTTTCGTCATTTGCCGTAGTATTTCATCGCGTTCAATATCTCGCCGTGGCAGGAAGGCACGCAATAGCGATTCGATGTCTGAACAACTGAGTAAGGGGTGATCATCTTTTTGCACAATTCGCTCTTCGAGCATGAATAACATCGCCATCATGACCAAGGCCATATGGTGATGCCAGGATTTCCATTTACGGGCCTGATAATCAGCAAGACCTGATTCACTCTTACCATCCTGGAACGAACGCTCAACCCAGAACCGCTGCGCCTGCATCTTTGCAAGACAATGGGATGGCGTTTCTTCCGGTGCATTCGACAAGGTGTATTTAATCGTCTCCGGTGAATTGACCTCTCGTCGTACAATCAGGTGCCATTGATGTGCCTGGGCTTCTTTTCCATCCCAAAGCCAAACCCGATGATGCAGGATCTCGACGCGCAGTTTGCCCTTGCTGCTATCCCGTAATACCACTTGCTGCCACTCGCTGTCCCGTTGCTCATTGAGCCACTGGTCAACGCGCAGACGGGCTGCCTGGGCTTGCAGACGACTTCGACGACGACCGCGCGTTGTCGTGCTCTCCGGTATGAACGGCTGTGGATCTTCCAGGTAGACCTGTTGGTCTTTGTGGATGTCCACCACAAAGGTTTCACCCATCGCCTCCAAACCCCTCAGAAAAGCCGGATCCTTCCCGTATCCCCCATCTGCACCCACCCAGGCAAAACGCAGGCCAAGCGTCCTCTGATGACGCACCATCTCCAGCGCCAACTCTGACTTGCTTTGATGTTTCCGTTCAACTTCCGGGATACCCACCTTGCGACAGCGAGCCGGGTTCGATACCCACTCTTTGGGTAGATAGAGACGTTCATCTATCAGCGTGGACAAGTGCCCTTTACCCAGTGCTGCGAATACACCAACCTGGCAGTTATCCACCTTGCCCTGGCGGCCATTCCATTGGCGTTTAACCCCCACTGAATGTTTACCCTTCTTGGCAAGGCCACTCTCATCGAGCAACAGACAGGTATCCGCGGTTCCACCCAGCCATTGATCGGCTTCCAGCGCCACTTGGTCTAACACCGCACGATGATCCCACGGGGACTCGGTGAGCATATGCTGGAGACGCTGATCATCTGCGCCTGCAACCACCTCTTCCATGCGTTCCATGTTCTTTCTCTGCGCTTGCATCAGGCCTTTGAGATAGTGTGTGACCGGTTGAAACACCGACCTCGTCTTGCTTCGAAAATGGGATTCAAAGCGGTACTGGAAACGTTGGAATCGCTCCGCTATGCGATCGATTCTACTTATGCGCGTATCAGGTAATTCAAATGACCTTGGTGCTTGTCATTTGATGCTCTTCCTTACGATGATTGCCAAGAAATTCACAGCATATATTTTATATTATTCAGTGAGTTACTTATAGATCTAATCTGACAAAGTAGAATTAACTGAGGTAGAAAAATGAAAGAACGAAAGAAATATTCGAAGGAATTCAAGCTAGACGCGGTCAGTCTGGTTCTTGAGCAGGAATATACTCGAAGGGAAGCAGCAAACAGTCTGGGCATCAATGCCCAAATGCTGGGGCGCTTGGTGAAAGAACATCAGGCAGAAGATGGGCAGGCATTTCGAGGCAATGGCAAGTTGAGTTCTGAACAGGAAGAAATCAGGAAGCTCAAGGCTCAGGTTAAACGCCTTGAGATGGAGAAAGAAATCTTAAAAAAAGCAACGGTATTCTTTGCAGCAGAAACGAAGTGAAATATTCGTTCATCACCCAGCATAAGAATGCCTATCCAATCAGCTTGCAATGTCAGGTTTTGGGTGTGAGTCGTAATGGTTACTACCAGTATCAAAGGGGCTTGGGTAACAGGCCAGACCGAATACATCAGGAGATGCTGGAGTGGGTTGAGGATATCGCCAAGAGTTCAGACTACACTTATGGCAGTCGCAGAATGAAAAAAGCCTTGAATGTCCTGGGCTATCCGGTGAGTCGGAATAAGGCAAGGAAGTTAATGCGTGAAGCCAATGTACAGGCGCGTCAGCGCAGGAAATATAAGGTTACGACAAACAGTAACCACCAGCAGTCGGTTTTTAACAACCTGCTCAAGCGAGAGTTTGCTGTGGCCCAGCCCGATCATGTCTATGCGGCGGACGTGACTTATGTATGGACCCAGGAAGGCTGGTTATACCTGGCGGTAGTGATAGACCTGTATTCACGTAAAGTGGTCGGCTGGAGCATGAGTTCCCGGATGAAGGCAAAGCTGGTCTGTGATGCATTGCAAATGGCGATCTGGCGACGTCGACCGAAGGGCGGATTGATTCACCACTCAGATCGTGGTTCTCAATATGCCAGCAAGGCTTTTCGGCGGTTACTCAAAGCCCATGATATCAATGGCAGTATGAGCAGGAAGGGTGACTGCTGGGATAATGCTGTAGTGGAAAGCTTCTTTGGCAGCCTCAAGCAGGAACGGGTGCATTGGAGAAGCTACCAGACACGTTACGAAGCCCAGCAGGACATATTGGAATATATTTCCATGTTTTATAATAGTACGCGGCTGCATTCATACCTGGATTATATGAGTCCGAATGATTTTGAGCAGCAAATGATGGCGCAGAAAAAAGCGGCTTAACTGGGTGTAACAAAATCCTTGACCACGTCAATGGCCAACAAAAAGAGGGGATCCTTATTTCCTGAAATGGAGAACCGTTTGAGTTTGAAGAGGTTATCACCTGGATCGTTGACGCCCACATCGGTCGTTACTGCTGAAGTGTATCCGGTCTCTTTGAGTATATCGACTGCTTGTTGGTCCCAACTACCGTTTGGGTAGCAGAAATGACGACAGCTTTCCCCTATGGCCTTCTCTATTGCCTTTTTTGATCTGACGACCTGGTCCCGCGATGCTTCAGCCTCCGTCTGGCCTAACCGAACATGATCTACGGTATGGCTGCCGATGGTGACTTCATTGGTACGTGAGACATCGACTACTTCATCCCAAGTCAAAATGGAAGACCAAGGGTCATTCATCATGATCTGGTTGATGCTTCTTCCACTCTGCTTTTCAAGTGATCCCGCCAGTTGGTCGAAGTAGTTACGCATCTCGATATCCGGCATATCGGCATGTTTCAGAATTCTACGCAGCCGAGCAAATGATTTTGACAATGCGTGTCTGCTGGAATTGTCGATGGTGATTTCGGTCTCTTTGTGCCGGATAGTTTTACCGTTGATATCAGCAAATTGCAGTGCATAATCAAGGCGATCGACCCAAAAGGGGCGTTGCTCCTCGGTATGGCCGGTAGTGATGTAGAAGACGGCAGGAACACCATATTTCTGCAGCACGGGCAGTGCATGGGTTGCGTTATTTCTGTAACCATCGTCGAAGGTAAATACGCAGCAGTTGGGCTTTGCGGGCAGCCGTCCTTTCAGTATTGCAATCGCTTCATCCAAGGTGACAAAGTTGTAATAGCGACTAAAGAGCTTGAGGGTTCGTTCAAGATATTCAGGCGAAAGTTGTGGTCTAAGCGGTTCCCATGAGGCATCTTCCGCATGGGTATCCATGACGCCGTGAATCGTAAAAATCGTGATTTTTTTTCTTCTGAAAAAACGCAAGATCCTGAGGGCTCCCGTCCATTGAAATATTTTCAGAATAGCTAGTTTTAGATACATCTTTTTCCTTAAACTTAAGGCAATCAGTGGTATTTAACGATATTGGATATTCCAAGGCGAGGATTAATAGTATCTGTCCCAGAAATATTTGTTTATGTCTCCTGCCACCCTCTCCGGGCGAACTCCAAAATGATACTGACATCCTCTGTTAGGTATTATGGTGGTAACTTGTCGTAATAATCAGAATGATTCTCGTGGCGAACTGAAAATAATTATAAATTCAGATAACAGCCTGAGGTGTGTCTCTATTGTAGCGGCAGGATTTTATATTACTTTAGGTTACTGCATGTGTACTAAAATGGAGAATTGGAATTCAGAATGTGTGTAAAAACTTTTTAGTGGCCGTTGAGTTTAACCTTGTTTTGAGGTGATTGATCTGTCTGGAGCAGTCCCGTCATAAGTCTAAAGAAGTCAGGTAAATTCAATCCATCGAATTGGCTGTAGTCCTGGTTTTGTAGCCCTACACTGCCGCCTTGGGGTTTAGTTCCGGCAGGCGGTTATCAACCCCCTGTTTTTTTCCACTGCGTCGAGCGCGGAGCAGCGGTATACCAGGCCGTATCTCTCGCTTGAATTCCCGTTTCCAGGCTTCAAAATCGAGGGTGGTGTGGCCGTAGATCGCCTGATCCAGATCGTGTATCAGGCTGCGCACCCGCTGAGGATTGGATCTTGGCTGAAAATTGATGATGCGGTCTGCAATGCTCGCAAAGGGTGCTCTGGGAGGCATATCCAAATGTTTGTTGGCCAGGAATCGCAGAGTGTAGCCCCAGACGTCAGGATCGTTTTCCTGATCAACGCAACGTACGCAGAACCAGAAACGGATTGACAGTGGCAGCATGCCGACCAGTTGACGGCGCAGCCGTTGCCACTTGGTAATTGGATTGAGGCAGGCAGTGGTGGTGCGAAACTTCTCACTGAGCGGGGCGAAAGCCGGTGCCATGTTCAGGAAAGGCTTCTTCAGTGCAATGGTGAGCGGCGCAAATGCAGCGGGAGGTTTCTCCTCACGTTTTCGATTGGCGATCCAGATCGCCAGCCAGTAACCGAAGATAACACCCGGTGCCACGGCCAGTGGGATCCAGAAAGCGGCGGGGGAGCCGGCTGGAAAAAATGTGCTCGTCTTGGTCAGGCCGAAAAGCCCTTCCCCCCTTAAACCACTACCACTGACAGCCAGGGGTTTGACGGGTTCGGAGGCATGCTGCGGCATGCCTGTCCTGATATTCCACCAGGGTATACGCAACTCGGGTAGTTGCAGGTCACCACCATGCTGGGGGACCAGCGTGAAGGTTTCGGTGCGGCTTCCCCGAATTTTTTTGCCACTCTTGCTGAGTTTGGTTTGGGTGCGAGTCTTCTCCCGGTAAATCCGAAAGGCTGGGCTTTGCAGCTGGCGTTCGAGACTGGGCAGGAGATTACCGGACGCGCCAATGGCCTTGATTTCAATCGTCAGGCTGGTGGGTTGCCCGGCAGCGAAGCGGGTGTTCTCCGGTAGCCTCGTATTGAGGGTCAACTGTTCAAGCGGCAGCCAGGGATTGATGGAAGGGTCGGCATCTTTGACATTGAGTTTCAGTGGTTTATCATTTATCGCATCGAAAGCCTTGGGAGTGCTGCCGTATCCACTCATAGGTTCCAGTGTCCCGGTAACGTGAAGTGGCGGAATCTCGATCTTTCCGGGGCGCAGAGGCGTCACCTGGTAGATAAATCCGGTCACGATCTCCTGATTTCCTTTACGGGTGCGGGAGCTGGCTGTGGGGCCCTCGATCTTCTGGAATATGAGCGCGTCGGTTTGCGGCAATTGTGGTGAGGCGGTTTTGAGGTTGCCGTCACTGATGATGTTGAGATGGAGTAACAGGTTCTCCTGCAGATAGGGGGTTCTGCCTGAGAGTTTGATCTCCAGGCGAGGCGGGCGGGATTGTTGACTGTAGTACGGTGTTTGACTGTATCCCGGGCGCTGCATGCCCGGCCAGCCACCAGGTCCGTAAGAGGGGGGCTGCACGGTTGGCGGGGGAAGTTTCGGCGAGGGGGTACCCTTACTGCGCTGATCCGGTGGAGCATAGTTCCACTGGCCGACCGGGGGTTGCCAGGGCATATAACCGGGGTAGCCGCCGGGTGCCGCTACGGCATTGGCTGCCAACAGCAGCAATAGCAGAATGCTTGGAAAAGCGTGCAATCGTTTATCCATCCTCTGAGAACCTCGGTGGTTTCCAGTATTTATTTGATCTTTTATTTATTAGTGTCGGAGTCAAATTTGTTCGGCTCCGACCCCAGCTTATTTTGCGGGCTACCAGGGGCGCGTCTCAAAATCGCGGCCGCCTTTGCTTCGTAGATAGTCATACTCCTGAAGTTTGAACTGCTTTTGCATCAGCTGAGCCGGGTCGCCTTCGACCTGTTCCAGCCACTGCTCCATCAGTGCCATGCCTCCACTCATACGGGATTGGCTGTCGTCACCGGGACCGCCGCCTTGCTGTTGGTCGGCATCAGGGGTCGACATATCACCCATTTGGTCGACCTGATCGACGGCTTCAGGGGTTGGTTGGCCCTGTGGCAGTGTTTCCGGGTCCTGCTTCTCCTCTCCCAGTCTGCCGGCAGAAGGTTGATCCTGCTCTGCTGAATCTTCATCCGGTGATTCTCCAAGGCTAGCAGATTTTTCCTCGGGTGATGGCTCTTTTCCGGCAGTATCTTCCTGCGGTTCATCCTGCTGGTTGGCCTCTGCATCCTTTGCTTCGGTCTGCTCCTGTTCGGACTTTCCTGCCTGGTCAGTACGATCCTCCTGTTCGCCGCCTTCACCTTCGTCCTGCTGTTGTTCGCCGGCCTTGGGTTCTTCCGACTCCTCTTCGCCAGCCTCACCCTGCTGCTCAGGGTCATCCTTCTCCCGACCCGCTTTATCCTGCTGTTCGCTCTCGTCCTCTTGCTCTCCGGACTGCTGGCCCTGCTGCTCGTCCTCGGATGAACCCTCCTGATCCTGTTCTCCCTGCTGCTCGCCTTCCTGCTCGCTTTCGGACTCTCCCTCGCCCTGCTGTTCCTCTTCGCTCTGCTCGCCGGATTGGGACTCCTGCTGCTGTTCGCCTGAAGAACCCTCCTGTTGTTCCTCTGACTCCGATTCTCCCTCTTGTTGCTCCTCGGACTCCTGTTCGCCGGATTCCTTCTGCTCCTCTGACTCCTGTTCGCCGGACTCCTTCTGCTCTTCGGACTCCTGTTCGCCGGACTCCTTCTGTTCTTCAGACTCCTGTTCGCCGGACTCCTTCTGTTCCTCTGACTCCTGTTCGCCGGATTCCTTCTGCTCTTCGGACTCCTGTTCGCCGGATTCCTTCTGCTCTTCGGACTCCTGTTCGCCGGATTCCTCCTGCTCCTCGGACTCCTGTTCACCAGACTCCTTCTGTTCTTCAGACTCCTGCTCCGCCTTCTCTTCTTCGGTCAACTCATCCTCTTCGAGCTGCTCCTTGGCCATCAGGGTCCGTGTAAGCGCCAGGTTGTAACCGGCATCCTCATGTTTGGGGTCATCTGCCAATACCGACTCGTAGGCATCGACAGCGCCTGGATAGTCCTCCAACCTGAAACGCGCATTGCCCAGGTTGTAGCGTGCATCCTGCTCTACCTCGTCCCGCTCAACAGCGGCAAAACTTTCGGCCGCCGCTGCATAGTCGCCCGACCGGTATTGGGCCACACCACGGCGATAGGGGTCGCTGAAATCCTTTGCCGCCTCTTCATAGTGCCCTTGCTGATAGGCGTCCTCGGCGATTTGTTCGCTGTTGCGGAACCATTCGGCTTGCGTGGGGGCACAAATCAGAAGCAGGAGCAGTGGGATGAATCGCCTGTTCATAGACCCCCCTCCGTATTCTGGCGCCGAAAAGTCGGCAGCAACAGCAGTACGAGCGGAATCAGCATCCAGTAAAATCGCTCGTTCCAGATCCTGGTCTTCTCATCAGTGGCTACCGCTTCTGCAGCGTCGGAGGCTGCAAGGGTGAGAAGGGTGCGGCTGTCATCATCGCGAAAATTTGCCTGTAGATAGTGGCCGTTGCCGGTTGACGCCAGCTGTTTGAGTAACGGCTCGTTGAGCCGGGATTCGATAATCTTGCCTGCGCGGTCGCGCATCAGGTCGCTCTGGCCGGTAGGTGCGGGTACAGGACCGCCGCCGCTGGTGCCGATACCGAGCACATGCAGGCGTATGCCGTCTGCCGCCAGGGCTTTGACTCGATTGGCCAGATCGGGCTCATCGAAATCGCCGTCGCTGATCAGCAGAATCGAGCGTCCGCCCTCGCTGGGCTGGCCTTTGAGCAGCTGTTCCGCCTTGTCCAGTGCAGTATGCAGACGGCTGCCCTGCAACCGGGTCAGGTCGGTGGAGAGAGCGGGCAGGGCGTTGAGGATGCTCTGGCCGTCTTCCGTAATGGGTGAGACGATGTGGGAGACTGAAGCGAAGGCGATCAGGCCGATACGGACCTCCCGGTTGAGCTGTACCAGATCCTGGATCTCCTGACGGGCACGGCCAAGACGGGAGGGTTGCACGTCGGCCACCTCCATGGAGCGGGAGATGTCCATTAGAATGATCAGGTCGCTGCCGGGGGTAAATGCCTCCACGTCGGTGTAGTCCCAGCGGGGGCCGGCCATGGCGATCACCGCAAGAATCCACAACAGTGCCCAGCGGATGAAACGTCCCCAGCGTTCATTGATCTCAAGCTCCCGTACGCCGGTGAGGTGGGGCAGCAAGTGCTCATCGGCGTAGAGATGGATTGGCCCCTTGCTGGGACGGGTGACGCTGAAGATCAGCCAGCCGAGCACGGGTAGTAGTCCAAGCAGGGCGAATAGCCACTCCGGGCGGGCAAAGTGGAAGGCTGCATCAGGCATAGCCACCTCCCTTCAAGGTGCGTTTGCGACCCTCAGGAAAGAGTCCCATGACCAGCAGGCAGATAAGCCCGATGCCGAGGGGCCAATGGTAGAGCGGCTGTGGAATGAAGATGGTGCGGGACTCTGCTTCGGTCTTCTCCAGCTCGTCGATACGCTGGTAGATCTTCTCCAGGGCCGCAGTGTCAGTACCCCGGAAGTAGGCGCCGCCGGAGGTTTCCGCAATCTGCCGCATCACCTCTTCATTGAAGCCGAGGTCGCTGCGATAGATCAGCCGTCCGTTCTCCATGATCGGTACCTCTTCACGATCACTGCCGACGCCGATGCTGTAGATACGGATGCCTTCCCGAGCTGCTAACTGTGCCGCTTTCAGCGGGGGGATGGTGCCTGCAGTGTTCTCGCCGTCGGCGATCAGTAATAGCACCCGCGAGCCTTCCGGGCGATCACGCAGTTTTTTTACGCCCAGTCCAAGGGCATCACCCATGGCCGTACCATTGCCGGCGATGGTGGGAATCACCTCGTTGAGCAGGCTGCTTACCGCCCGGCGGTCGAAGCTCAGAGGCGACAATACATAGGCCTGGCTGCCGAAGATAACCAGGCCGATGCGGTCTCCCTGGCGTCCATCGATGAATTTGCCTACGACGCCTTTCACCACCTGCATGCGGCTCACCTGTTTGCCTTTGACAGTGAAGTCGAGGGCGTCCATGGAGTGGGAGGCGTCCACTGCCAGCATCAGGTCGTAACCGGCAGTGCGATTCTCCGTGTAGGGTTCGAGCCACTGGGGGCGCATCAGTGCGAGCACCAGGGAGATCCAGAGCAGGCTGAGCAGGATCCGGTAGAGCAGGGCGCTGACAGGAGTGCCGGGGCTGCGTGTCTGAAAAGCCTCCTGCAGGTGCGCGAGTGAAGGGTGAAGCAGGGTGGTCTGATTGCCCTCCGTCAACGCCTGTTCCTCACTCTTCGGGCGATGCCAGAAGAGTCGTATCAGGAACGGCAGGACCAGCAGCAGCGCCATCCAGGGCCAGTGAAATTCAAACATGACAGGCTCCCTCACTGCTGACCCAGCGGATGGCGGCATCGATCAGGCGGCCAAGGGCAGCGCGATCGGTATCGAGTCCCGGAGGGGCGTAGGGGAGTTGCAGCAGCAGTTTGCCATTCTGCTGCCAGTCAAAGCCTGATTTGTCATTCTTCTTCAGCCACAGCAACCAGGCATCCCCGGTCAGAGCCGCTGCATGGGGCCGCCCGCAGCGGGCGATGGCGATGCGGCGTAGCAGTTCAGAGAGTTCCCCGGCGACCTCTTTGGTGGCCTGGATTTTGAGTTTGCGTTTCAGTTGCAGCAATCGACGGCGGGCATCTTTCTGCCAGCGCCCGAGGGGATAGAGCTTGCGTTGACGCAGCAGCCACATGACGAGCAGAACGAAGAGAACGATGCCCAAGGCGGAGAGCCACCAGCCGATGGCCAGGGGCCACCAGGAGGCGGGGTCAATTGTGTGAATGTCGCGCAGTGAGTCCATATCAACAACTAGCGCGCGCCGAAGTGACGGGCAAGTGCGCGGGTCAGGGTGATGTGGATCTCTTCGTCGGTGCTGACGGGCATCAAGGGTACACCAAGGCGGTTGCAGAGTGCCTCGAGTGTGCTGCGGCGCTGCTGCCAGATCTCACGGTAGCGGTCACGGGCCTGTTGATCACGGGTATCTATCTCTATCAGTTCCCCGTCCGGTCCAGTAAACGTGACCCTGCCCATCTCAGGGATTTCGCTTTCCGCGGGATCGTCTACCGGGATCAAAACCAGTGTGTGGTGTTGGCAAAGACGTCCCAGCGTCTGCTCCAGGCCGGCTATCTCCCGATTCATATCGGCAATAACGAAAATCAGCGAGCCGGTGGGGGTACCCCGGTCCGCCTTCTGCAATGCTTCGGAGAGACAGTCGATCTGTCGTTTCTCCTGGCTGCCCTCAGTGGTAAGGGTGTGTAGCAGGCGCCAGAGGGCGCGGCGGCCCTTGGTGGGACGGATATACTGCATGCCGATCCCGGCGTCGCCGAACAGCATGCCACCCACCCGATCATTGAGTCGCGAGGCTGCCCAGCCGAGCAGGGCGGCAGCCTTGGCGGCCTGAATCGATTTGAAGGTACCACGGGTGCCAAAGCTCATGTGAGGCCCCTTGTCCACGCAGAGCACTACGCTCCGTTCCCGCTCCTCACGGAAGATCTTGAGGTGGGGAACATTGGTGCGGGCGGTGACGTTCCACTCCATATTGCGGATATCGTCGCCCTCCCGGTATTCGCGCACCTCCTCGAAATCGAGACCGGTGCCACGGAACACTGATGAGTAGAGACCGCTGAAACTGGAGTTGACCAGGTGGTGCGAAGCCAGACCAAGGGTATGGGCCTGATGCCGCAGTTCCAGCAGGTCGTCGATATGGGGGTAGAGACTCATGGTGAGACGCTTCCTCTGACAACCGGCGGGATTAAGGGATTGCGACCATGTCCAGCAGACGCGCCAGGAAGTCGTCTGTGGTGATGCCCTCCGCCTCGGCTTCAAAGGTCAGCAGGATGCGGTGACGCAGAATCGGTGGTGCCACAGCCTGAATATGGTGTGGGGCGACGAAATCCTCGCCGTCGAGCCAGGCCCGTGCCCGGGCGCAACGGGCCAGTGCGATACTCGCACGGGGAGAAGCGCCGAACCGGCACCAGCGGGCCAGATCGGCATCATAGGCCTTGGGATTGCGGGTGGCCTGTACCAGATCCACGATGTAGTTGTTCAGTTTTGGATCGAGGTAAAGTTCTGCCGCTTCCTGGCGGATTGCGAACAGGTCGTGCTGGGAGAGCTGCTTTGACGGGGGCTTGGGGGCTTCCGTCATCTGGCTGCTGTCCAATGCCAGAATCTGCAGCTCCTCTTCGCGGCTTGGATATTCCACGTTTGCCTGCATCAGGAAGCGGTCGAGCTGAGCCTCAGGCAGTTGGTAGGTACCTTCCTGCTCTATCGGATTCTGAGTGGCCAGTACCATGAAGAGCTGCGGCAGCGCATAGGTCGTCTGGCCGACGGTTATCTGATGTTCCGCCATTGCCTCAAGAAGCGCGGACTGGACCTTGGCTGGGGCACGATTGATCTCGTCACCAAGTAGAATATTGTGGAAGATCGGTCCCTGACGAAACTCGAACTCTCCCTTTTCGTGGCGATAGATGTCAGTGCCGATGAGGTCAGAGGGCAACAGATCGGGGGTGAACTGGATGCGATGGAAGTCACCCTCGATCGCCTCGGCCAACGCTTTGACCGCCGTTGTCTTGGCCAGGCCCGGCAGGCCCTCCACCAATAGATGTCCGTCACTGAGCAGGCAGATCAACATCGCGTCGATGAAGTTCTGCTGCCCGATGATGCGGGAGGCCAGATGTTCGCGGAGGGGGTCGAGGTCGGAAGGATTCATACTACAGCTACTTTTATAATGGGTCGTTATCTGTCCACCACGCCTCACAGTGCGCTTGGTGGGCGCCTGATGCGTTGATGACAATCTTGTAATCAGCGCCATCCTGTCGCCAATTCGGATAAAGTGCAAGCAGTAGAAGTGTTGTGAGTTATTTGATTATTAGAATCTTATTAATTTCCGGTAGATGATTATGTCCAGCTATCGCTGCGCGCCATGGAGAGCGAAGCGAGGGCGCGTAGTCCCCGGAAGGCGTAGGCGCGGGCGTATGGCCGGAGTGGCGGAAGAACGAAGTTCTGCAGCCAGCGGAGGCCATATGCAAGCGCATCCGACACGCCGTCTAGCCATTTGAGGTAGTGCTGCGTAGCCAGCGCCGAGCGAAGCAATGGTGTGGCGAAGCGGCACGGACGCAGGGCGGCCGGGGCACAATAGGCTGTCGTGACAAGCGAGGGCGAAAGGGGGACTGGGATGTCCCGTTTCGCATCCTGAGCGTCGCGACACACTTGCCGGGGTTTTGCAGGTTTCGGAATGCACTTTCGCCAACACCCCGAAAATTATGCTTGAAATTTGTGGAAAAGTCGCTTTTTCAGCATGTTGCATGGTGATTTATTCACACGGTGCCTATTGCGCTGCCAGTGGCGGGGTATTTGTCAACAGGCAGAGTGTAATTTTTTAGTGTATTGGTTTTATTCTTTAATATTCAGTTGGTTAGTGAATTGTTTATTTTTTTTACAATCTAATGAGAAGTCAATGTTTATGCGGGTTTCAGGGTGATGTCCCGATTTTTTCAACAAAGTTATCCACAGATGATGTGAATAAGTGGGAAGTCGTTTTTCAAAGCCGGGTTACAACCGTTTTCAAGCAATATTCTGATGAAAATTCGCTAACATGTTGATTTAACTTTTTGGGAGGGATGCCTCTCAGAGCGGAGAGCCTGCTTAACGAAATATATCAAATCTGAAATATTGAGGCGTAGAGCGGCAGGGTTTTGGGTATAATCCCCGCTCTTTTTTATGGACCGGACTGTATCAGTGATCGAAAAGCTCAGAAATATCGCCATCATCGCGCATGTTGACCACGGCAAGACCACGCTGGTGGACGAACTGCTGAAACAGTCAGGAACCCTGGGGGAGCGCTTCGGCGAAGTCGAGCGGGTGATGGATTCGAATGACCAGGAGAAGGAGCGTGGCATTACCATCCTCTCCAAGAATACTGCGATCCGCTGGAACGACTTCCGCATCAATATCGTCGATACCCCAGGCCATGCCGACTTTGGTGGCGAGGTGGAGCGGGTGCTCTCGATGGTCGATTCGGTACTGCTGCTGGTGGATGCTCAGGAAGGACCGATGCCGCAGACCCGCTTCGTTACACAGAAGGCCTTCGATCACGGTCTGCGCCCTATCGTGGTGGTCAACAAGATAGACAGGCCTGGCGCCCGTCCCGAGTGGGTTATCGATCAGGTGTTCGAACTCTTCGACCGCCTGGGTGCTACTGATGAGCAACTCGACTTCCCGATCATCTATGCCTCAGCCATCAATGGCTATGCGGGTCCTGAAGAGGATGTGTGCGAAGGCGATATGACGTCACTGTTCGAGGCGATAGTTACGCACTGTCCGGTGCCCGATGTGGACCCGGACGGTCCTTTGCAGATGCAGATCTCCAATCTTGACTACAACAGCTACGTGGGCGCTATTGCAGTGGGCCGTGTCGCACGGGGGACTATCCGTCCCAACCAGCAGGTTGTTGTGGTCAAGTACGACGGGGAGGAGCACAAGGCCAGGGTCGGGATCGTGTATGGATACCTGGGGCTTGATCGGCACGAGGTCAAGGAGGCGACGGCCGGCGATATCATTGCCATTACGGGCATGGATGCGCCAAATGTCTCCGATACCCTCTGCGACCCGGAGAGTGTGGACCACCTGCCTCCTCTGAGCGTGGATGAACCTACCGTCTCCATGACCTTCCAGGTCAACGCATCTCCCTTTGCCGGCAAGGAGGGTAAATATCTGACCTCCCGCCAGCTCAAGGACAGGCTGGAGCGGGAGCTGATCCACAACGTGGCCCTGCGAGTGGAGGAAGGTACCGATCCTGAGAAGTTTAAGGTCTCCGGTCGTGGCGAACTGCACCTCTCGGTGCTGCTTGAGAGCATGCGCAGGGAGGGTTTTGAGCTGGCGGTCTCCCGTCCCGAGGTCATCTTTCGTGAGGTCGATGGTGAGGTTTGCGAACCTTATGAGCAGTTGACCGTTGATGTGGAGGAGCTGCATCAGGGAACCATCATGGAGGCCTTGGGTACCCGCAAAGGTGAGCTTAAGGATATGGTGCCTGACGGTCAGGGGCGTGTGCGTCTTGACTATGTCATCCCTTCCCGTGGCCTGATCGGTTTTCAGACCGAGTTTATGACCAGTACCTCAGGCACCGGTCTGATGTATCACGTATTCGACCATTATGGGCCTGCTCAGCACGGTGGTATCGCCCCGCGTAAGAACGGCGTGCTGATCTCCAACGGCCAGGGCAAGGTGCTGGGGTTCGCCCTGTTCAACCTGCAGGAGCGAGGCAAGATGTTCGCTTCACCGGGGGATGAGGTCTATGAGGGGCAGCTGGTGGGTATCCATGCGCGGGCCAACGATCTTGTGGTCAATCCGCTGAAAGGCAAGCAGCTCACCAATGTTCGTGCCTCAGGCAAGGATGATGCGATCATGCTTACACCGCCGTTGAAGTTTACCCTGGAACAGGCGCTGGAGTTCATCGAGGAAGATGAGCTGGTGGAGATTACCCCCAACGCGATTCGCCTGCGCAAAAAGCATCTCAAAGAACACGAGCGGAAGAAAGTGGCCCGGGGCGGCTGAAGTCAGTCAGCGGCCCGGATTCAGAAGAGATCTACATCGCCGCTCGACATTTCGTTGGCTTGTACTGATTTCTCCTTGAGTCTGCCGAAATCCTGCTGAATCTGTTGCAGTATTGATGAGAGTTCTGTCAGGGGAGGTTCGCCTCCCTGATGGTGCAGCAGGATGCCGCTGATCTGGTTGGTTACCTCTGTGAGTCGTTCGAGCCGAAGGTGCGAGTGCTGCAGAATTTGCCGGCTCATGTCGTCGACCTGGAGTGAGGTGAATCCCGCAGCTACCTGTTGCTGGGTTTTCTGCGTGATGGCTGCAATTTGTGACGTATTGTTGCGCACGACTCGATTGATCGACTCCATGTCATCCCACATTTGGTTCAATGCTGCCTGAGATGCGTCGATGGTGGAAATGTCGGTGGAGGCGGATTTTTCCACGATGGAACGGATGCTGTGGATATCCTCCTGCATCGCTGTTAATTTTTCCTTGATCTGGTTGTTGAAGTTAGTGGTGCGCTGTGAAAGGTTTCGCACTTCATCTGCTACCACGGCAAAACCACGCCCGGCGTCACCGGCGCGGGCGGCCTCGATTGCTGCGTTTAGCGCCAGGAGGTTGGTTTGTGCGCTGATGTCGTCCACGTCCTTGAGCAGACTGACCGCCCCATCTGCATCCGTATTGATATTGGTGAAGCGGTCGACCGCTGCGCGCCATGGAGAGCGAAGCGAGGGCGCGTAGTCCCCGGAAGGCGTAGGCGCGGGCGTATGGCCGGAGTGGCGGAAGAACGAAGTTCTGCAGCCAGCGGAGGCCATATGCAAGCGCATCCGACACGCCGTCTAGCCATTTGAGGTAGTGCTGCGTAGCCAGCGCCGAGCGAAGCAATGGTGTGGCGAAGCGGCACGGACGCAGGGCGGCCGGGGCACAATAGGCTGTCGTGACAAGCGAGGGCGAAAGGGGGACTGGGATGTCCCGTTTCGCATCCTGAGCGTCGCGACACACTTGGATGGTTTTGTTGGCTTCTGTGACACCGCGAATGGTGCTGGCAAAATTGGCCACAATCTTTTCAGTTTCGTGTGCAAAGCCTTCGATGCCGGCGATCTGCTGGTTCGTCTCTTCTGATTTAACAGATTGAACCAACTGGTCGACCAGGCTGCTCAAGGTCTGCTCCTGCCGGTTGCTTTCGTTGTTGATCGTGGCGAAGTTGCTGGATAGGCGGTTGATGGCATCGTTCACCAGATTGGCGACATGGTTAAGGTCGGAATGCACCGCCTGAAACTGGGTGTTGACCTCCCGCATGGCCTGATCAAACAGGCTTTCATACTCCACACTCTGCTGGATTTGGGTTGCGGCAGCCTTGTTTATGGCTTCGGATTGACGCTGTTGCTGGAAATGGTGGCGGATAAGGCCTGCGACTATTGCACTGAGTGCAATTCCCTGGAAACCCAGCCAGGCCCAACTGTTTTCAATTATGGTTTGGCTCACAGTGCCTGCAAGCAAGGCGCCCAGTGCAATCCATGGAAATGGGTATTTGGGATTCATGGTCAAGGTCTCCGTGTTCCCGGATGACTAACCCAAACTGTTTTGTTGCTTTGACTGGTACAGGGTTTGAGGGTACCAATTACCCCTGTTATCGGCGGGGATATTGTTTTCTTTAGCGCAGATTGTGCGAAGGTGAATGTTTAAGAGTTTGCAAGCTTCGCAGAAAAGAAAAACCCCGGCGGCATTCCATGCTGTCGGGGCTTTAGTCGCCTGATTGTGGTTGGCAAAGGTGTTCTCTCCGTAGCTGCGCCGTTCCTGCGCATTTCGTCGTTCCATCTGCATCCTTGCCAGCGACGGGTACAGATTTACACAAAGCGGTGAGATTTTGTGTGGGCAATGACCTCATCTCTTGTAGGAATTTTCTGAACATTGTGACTGTTGCAGGTGAAATGCGCGGTGTTTCCCTGGGAGTTGTCAGGGTAAACTCTCGATTTCATGGCATGTATCTATTCTAAAAACGAAAGCTGCGAAACCCACAGCTTTACCCGGAGACAGAAATGATTGGACTGCTGCAGCGAGTGTCAAATGGCAGCGTGAGGGTAGAGCAGGAGGTGATCGGAGAGATCGGCCATGGACTGCTGGTGTTGGTCGGAGTGCAGAGGGACGATAACGAGGCCAAGGCCGACAGGCTGTTGGAGCGTCTGCTCGGTTACCGGGTATTCCCTGATGAAAACGGACGCATGAATCTGGGGTTGCGTGATTTAGGCGGCGGTCTCTTGCTGGTGCCTCAGTTCACCCTTGCGGCGGATACGCACAAAGGAAAGCGACCCGGATTTTCCAGTGCGGCACCCCCTGCAATGGGGGAAGCCCTTTTTCTCTACCTGCTCGATCGTGCACGGGAGACTCACGGGGATGTGGCGAATGGTCGCTTTGGTGCTGACATGCAGGTGGAGTTGACCAACGAGGGTCCAGTGACCTTCTGGTTGGAAACCTGATGCTCTGACAGAGCGCTCCTCTACTACTTCTTTGCCTTTTTGGTTGCCTCGTGCAGGTCGAATGCCAATCGATATGCCGTATAGTATTTGACGATGTTACGTGTATAGCGCACGGTTTCCTGTCCGACAATCCTGAGCGCCGCGTGCTCAACATTGAGGAACCAACGGTTCCTGTCCAGCCCCATTTTTTCGGCTTTTGCGCGCATTTTGCGTACTTTTGCCGGGCCGGCATTGTAGGCGGCGAGGCTGAAAAAAACGCTGTCCTGCGGTGAGATGGAGGGATCGCTGAAGTAGTGTTTGCGTAGCCAGGCCAAGTATTTAATACCGGCGTGAATATTGTTCTCCAGCTTCTCGATGTCTGAAATGGCGACATGTTTGTCGGTGGCTGTTGCCTTGCGTATCTGCATGATGCCGATAGCCCCGGAGGGATTACGCTGGCGCTGATCGAGTCCGGATTCCTGGTAAGCCTGAGCGGCAACGACCAGCCAGTCGAAATCATACTGTTCGGCATATTTTTTAAAGAGGCTACTGACTTGATTCAGACGGTCATGTTCATTGGGTTCCAGGGGGTTTTTGATCCATCGGGTCTTTTCATAGTAACGCTTGAACATCATGTTACCGAGCAGACTGCCCTTTTTGATCTTCCCGATATAGCCATCCAGGCTCTGCAGTAGTTTGGGGTTGTTCTTTCTCACCGCCCAGGCAAGCTGGCTCCCGGAATGGATAGGGTGTCCTGGATATAGCTGAATATTTTTCAGCACCTGTGACCAGATCCTGGCGATGTGGTCGTCGGCGACCGTGTAGTCGACGACCCCGGCGTTGACCATTTCAAGCAGATCTTCGGTCTGCAGATATTCACTTACTTCGATGATTTTGATCGGCAGCCGATTCTCTTTGCTGAATCGGTGATTGATCTGTTTCAGATGTGATGCATAGCTGCTGCCTTTCAGTACATGCAGGGTCTTTCCCGCCAGGTCATTGTGGGACGTTATGGGCGCAGCGGATTTTGCGGCCACGATGATCTCCTGCACGTCGGGCAGATAGGGTTTGCTAAATGCGACCATTTTTTCCCGACCCGGCGTAATAGTCAGCCCGGCTGCGGCGATGTCCCCTTTGCCTGAGAGTAGAGCAGGCAGCAACTGATCGAAAGGAACGGGGATAAATACCAGGGCGGTATTGATCTGGTTTCGCTTACTGTCTTTGTTGAGGTGTTCTTTATATTTCTCCAGCAATTCGGCTTCAAACCCTTTGCTGTTACCGTTGTGGAGAAAAAAACCGGTGCGGTTGTGACTGACCAGTACACGGATAGCGGTACGCGTGCGCATCTCATCAAGGTCACCGGAGAATTGCCGGGTGACGGTTTCGAGTATGGAAGTGCCATCCGCCGCAAAGAGACCAAGAGGGAGGCAGAAGAGCAGCAACAGACTGACCAGCTGTTTTATGTCGACAGGTTTATGGTTGCGTTGGTCTGGTTCTGTTTGAGTGGGAGATTCCATGTTTGAAAAAGCTCAGGTGGTTATAATTCTCAAAATCCCTGTCCAGACTATCCTTCTCTTGCGCCACAATTGATACTGTATATAATAACAGTATGAAAATAACCACAGGTCAAGCCCGATGAAGTTGACGCCTAGACAGACAGAGGTTCTTGAGTTGGTTCGCTCTCACCTGGAGGTGACAGGTTTTCCACCAACCCGTGCGGAGATTGCGGAGGCTCTGGGTTTCCGCTCTGTGAATGCGGCTGAAGAGCATCTGCGGGCACTTGCGAAAAAGGGGGCCATTGAACTGCTGAAGGGCCGCTCACGCGGGATTCGGTTATTGCTGCCGGAGGAGCAGGACGAAGGCATGCCCGTGGTTGGCCGGGTCGCGGCAGGCAGTCCGATTCTTGCAGAAGAGCATATTGAAGAGCGCTACCCTTTCTCTCCGGCGCTTTTTCATCCACCGGCAGACTATTTGCTGAGGGTGTCGGGTACGAGTATGCGGGATGTGGGCATTATGGATGGTGATCTGCTCGCAGTACATCGAACTTCCGAGGCGCGCAACGGCCAGATCGTGGTGGCGCGTCTGGATGATGAGGTGACAGTAAAGCGGTTTCATCGTGATGCCCAGCGTCGGCATCTGGTGGTTCTGCTGCCCGAGAATCCCGATTTTGAACCAATCAGGGTTGATTTACGGGAACAGCATTTAGCGATAGAAGGATTGGGTGTCGGTGTTCTACGCCAGGGACTGGAGATTTCGAACCGTTTCAGCCGCAACTAAAAGCATCGTATCGTATATACTATCTTTGGCTGGTTGTAGGGTGCGCCGTGCGCACCTTGATTGCTCATTCTGGTGCGCACAGCGCACCCTACGTTCGCCACATGCAAAGAAGCCACGCAACATCAGCACGAACCTTGAACCTTGAGATACCAAAGAGGAGCGAAGGATAGCCAACGCCGCAACAGTTGAGATCTGCACGGGGTTGCTGTCGTTGCATTGTCGATTTTGTGCAGGCAGGGGAGACGGTTAGGTGCTGGGAGTTCTATTACTGGGGTTTCTGATAGGCCTGCAGCATGCGATGGAAGCGGATCATGTTGCTGCAGTCGCTTCACTGGCAACTCAAAACCGCACACTCGCACAGACAGCCAAGCAGGGTGTTGTCTGGGGACTGGGGCACGCCTTGACGCTGTTTCTCTTTGCTGGAGTAGTGCTGGTTTTCGATCTGATCATGCCGGAGTCTCTGGCTCGCACCCTGGAATTGGCGGTGGGTGTGATGCTGATTCTACTGGGCGTTGATGTTTTGCGTCGCCTGATCAATGAGCGCATGCACTTTCACGCCCATAATCATGGAGAACTGACCCATTTTCATGCTCACTCCCATCAGGGAGACGGCGCGCATGATGCTGATCCTCATTTGCACAAACACTCCGAGCGGTTTCCCCTGCGTGCACTCTTTGTCGGCATGATGCATGGCATGGCGGGTTCCGCCGCGCTGATCCTGCTGGCGCTGGAGACAGTGGTCTCTCCTCTTGAAGGTCTGCTCTATATCCTGGTTTTTGGTTTCGGTTCAATAGCCGGCATGGGGCTTTTGGCGCTGGTGATCGGTCTGCCCTTGCGTCTCTCATCCCGTTCCCTCACATGGGCGCATAACGGCCTGAAAGGGGTTGTGGGTTTTCTCACGGTGGGGTTGGGTGCTGCTGTGATCGTGTCGGTCATTTAACGTTTTTTTCGTATTTGCCGTCGGTACATCACACTTTGTCTGCACGGGTGGATGGAACAAATTGCCTGATTCACCGGCTCCGGTTAAACTCGACCGTTGATAACTCCCGAATTTTTCACAAATATTCAGCTACGGAAAGACATTTGGAAGCGGCGCAAAAAACCAATCTGTTGGAGCTCGACCTTAAGTCGATGGAGGCTTTTTTTGTCGACCTGGGCTCAAAGGCCTTTCATGGCCGCAATGTGTTCAAGTGGATTCACAAACACGGTGTGGTTGATTTTACGGCTATGACCGATATCTCCAAGCGGCTGAGAGAAAAACTGGAAGCCGTGGCCGAGGTGCGTCTGCCCGAACTGGTTTTCGAACAGCCGTCCTTGGACGGCACCCGCAAGTGGGTACTGGAGCTTGAGGATGGCCAGCGTATCGAGACCGTTTATATCCCGGATGATGGGCGCAGTACCATCTGTGTCTCCTCGCAGGTAGGTTGTGCTCTGGACTGCTCCTTCTGCTCCACCGCCCAGCAGGGGTTCAACCGCAACCTGAGTGTGGCGGAGATCATCGGTCAGGTCTGGGTGGCGGCCAGGGAGCTGGGTCACTCCCCCACCAACGTGGTGATGATGGGCATGGGCGAGCCACTGGCCAACTTCGATCCTGTGGTGACCGCGATGGACATCATGCAGGACGATCTGGCTTACATGCTCTCCAAATACCGCGTGACCATCAGTACCTCCGGGATCGTGCCTGCTCTTCGGGAGCTGAAGGAGGTGAGCGATGTCAGCCTCGCCGTCTCCCTGCACGCGCCGGATAATGCGCTACGTGATGAATTGGTGCCGATCAACCGGAAATATCCCCTTGAAGAACTGATTCCCGCCTGCCGTGACTTCATAGAAGGTGATAAGCGGCGCAAGGTAACCTGGGAATATGTGATGCTTGATGGGATCAATGACAGCATCAAACACGCCAAGGCGTTGATTCGCCTGCTTGAGGGGACACCCTCCAAGGTCAACCTGATCCCGTTCAACCCGTTCCCCGGCAGCGACTATAAAACCTCACCGCCGGAACGTGTTGAAGCCTTTCGCCAACGGCTGAAACGCTCGGGTATTATCGCAATGACCCGCAAGACCCGTGGTGACGACATCGATGCCGCCTGCGGCCAATTGGTGGGTAAGGTGCGGGATCGTAGTCGCCGAGATCTCAAATCCAGGCAATCACAGCCTTTGCAGGTGAATCCCTCATGAAAGGCCTAAGTGTGCTGCCTCTTTTTAGCGTGTTGTCAGTCGTGTTGTTGATGAGTGCCTGCGCCGGTCAGGAGACCCGGCAGGAACAGGATAATATTGGAGATCTGGGAAGGAGCACGCAAGAGAGCCCGGCCGATATATATTTACAAATGGGCATTGCTTATATGCAGGATGGCCAACCGGCGATTGCTCTGAAGAAGCTGAAGAAGGGGCTTGCTGTTGATCCGGATAATGCCGAGATCCACAATGTAATCGCCATTTTTTACGAACGTTTGGGCGAGACGCAATTGGCTGAAACGCACTACGCTGAGGCTGTAAAACTGCAGCCGAAAAACCCTTATATCCATAATGCCCGCGGCAGCTTCTTTTGCAAACAGAAACGCTATCAAGAAGCGAAGGATGAGTTTGAACGTGCGGTGAGTAATCCGCTCTATCCCACTCCATGGGTTGCACTGACAAATGCAGGACTCTGTGCCGAACGGGCTGACGATAAGACCCTGGCAGAATCCTATTACCGGCGGGCGCTCTCCAGCAAAAAAGACTATCCGCTGGCACTCTACCAAATGGCGGAAACCAGCCTGGAGCTGGGGAGCTATCTGCCGGCGCGTGGTTATCTAGAACGTTACAATTCAGCGGCTCAGCCAACTGCAGGATCATTGTGGCTAGGGGTGCGGATCGAGCATGCATTGGGTGGCCGGGAGCAGGCCGCTGCATATAAAAAGCTGCTCAGGGACAGGTTTCCGGACGCCCCTGAGGTTCAGCTCCTCAATAAAATAGAACGATAAAACGATAATGAGTGTGCTTACCAATAATAGTGAAAGTGAGTCGGAAGCGGCGGTAGAACCCATTGAGAGCCCCGGGGCGCGTCTGCGTAAAGCGCGTCAGTCCCTCGGCCTGGATCAGGCGAAAGTTGCCGCCCAGCTCCACCTCAGTGAGACAATGATCGAGTCGTTGGAATGGGATGATTTCGATGTCCTGCCCGGTGCGGTTTTTGTACAGGGATACTTGCGCAACTATGCACGTTTACTGCAACTGCCCGAGGGGGAGATACTGGCAGCTTTTCAGGCACTATCACCCGCTCAGCAGAGTCATGGTTTTCCCAACGTGAAGGTGACGACAGTGGGGAAAGAGGTGCGCAGCAGTCATGGTGCCGTGCGCATGATGACTTGGCTTATTGTGATCTCTCTGTTGGTGCTGCTGGGTATTTGGTGGCAGGGCCAGCTTGATCTGAGGTTGGGTGGGGATCCTGTTGATACACCTGTAGAGGTGGCCCCTGTCATCGAGCCATTGCCGGAAACGCAAAACGATGCTGGCGTGTTAACGCTTAGCCCACCCCCTGCGCAGGAAGACGAGGCGCCAGTTGAATCTCAAGCGGTTGTTGCAGATCCTTTGGAAGGGGAGACGCCGAGTGAGACTGAAGTGGTCGAGGCAGAGGACGTGGTGGTCGCGGACCAGGAGACGGCGCAGGAATCCATGGCTACTCAGTTGGAGGAGAGTGAAGCGGATGCTGTTGCGAGCGTTGACGAACCGCCTCCAGCGCCAGTGGAAACCCCGGCACCAGCACCTGCCGCCCCAAGGGTTGTGTTCGAGTTTTCTGAGCGGTGTTGGGCAGAAGTGCGTGATGCCAACGGCAAGGCGCGAATTTTTGGTGAGATTGCTGCGGGTACCACGCGTTTGCTTGATAAAGGCCCCGCCCCCTATACGGTAGTGCTGGGCAATGCATCGGGTGTAAGCATAACCGTTGATGGGGTCGCATATGACCTTAAACGCCATGCCCGGGCGAATGTGGCCCGCTTCAGTTTCGATCCGTCAAATTTGTAGTTTGGGTTATGTGATTTCCCCCTGCAGTGTGCCAGTCTGCTTCATCCGTGTTAGTCTACGCGGTTTTAACCGTTCCACTTAAACGATTACCAGTAGTTCCAGCCGATGGCAAAAAACATCCAGGCAATCCGTGGGATGAAAGATATCCTGCCTGAGCAGACACCTCTGTGGCAGTTTCTCGAAGATACCGTGCGTTCGGTCCTAAGCCGCTATGGGTACGGCGAGATACGCATGCCCATCGTGGAGTTGACCGAGCTCTTCAAGCGCTCTATCGGCGAGGTGACTGACATCGTCGAGAAGGAGATGTATACCTTCGATGACCGCAACGGAGATAGCCTGACCCTGCGTCCGGAGGGCACTGCTGGCTGTGTACGTGCCGGTCTGGAACATGGCCTGCTGTTCAACCAGGTGCAACGCCTCTGGTATCGTGGTCCCATGTTTCGTCATGAACGGCCCCAGAAGGGACGCTATCGGCAGTTTCATCAGATCGGGGTGGAGAGCTTTGGTCTCGAAGGACCCGATGTCGATCTGGAACAGATACTCATTACCCATCGCATCTGGCGTGAGTTGGGCCTGGATGGACTGGAACTGCAGCTCAATACTCTGGGCACTGCGGAAGAGCGAACTGCCTACAAGGTTCTGCTGGTAGACTATTTTCGTAGTCGTATCGACGAACTCGACGCGGACAGCCGACGTCGTCTTGAGAGCAATCCGCTGCGGATTCTGGATACCAAGAACCCGGATATGGCTGCAGTGGTGAGCGATGCGCCTACCCTGATGGACCATCTTGGTGACGCTTCGCGCGCTCACTTTGAAACCCTTTGCGCCGGTCTGGATGCTGCGGGGGTGGCCTATGTCATCAATCCGCGTCTGGTGCGAGGGCTTGATTACTACGCCCGCACAGTGTTTGAGTGGGTCACCACACGGCTCGGTGCCCAAGGTACTGTTTGTGCCGGCGGACGCTATGATGGGCTGGTTAAACAGCTGGGGGGGCGCCCCACACCGGCGGTAGGTTTCGCCATGGGCCTGGAACGCCTGATTGCCCTGCTGGAAGAGAGCGAGACGGCCAAACGTCTGTCCTCGGTGGACCTCTATCTGGTGATGATGGGTGAAACCGCGCAACGTGAAGGTGTGCAGTTGGCTGAGCGCCTGCGGGATGAACTGCCGGATCTGAAGTTGATTGTGAACTGTGGTGGCGGTGGTTTTAAGAGTCAGTTCAAGAAGGCGGACAAGAGCAATGCCCGTTACGCCCTGATCTTTGGGGACGATGAACTGGCCAATGGAGAGGTGGGTATTAAGCCGCTGCGTGGCGAAGGCGAACAGCAGCAGGTGAAATTGAGTGAACTGGCGGGCATTATTGCCGGTCTGACAGCGTAAAATCACTCTAGTGGGCTATCGGGTTTATCCGTTTATAGCCTCCTGTTGGTGATTATTTTTGACTGAACAAAGGAAACCGGATGAGCGTTTACCAGACTGAAGAAGAACAGGTCGAAGCGTTAAAAAAATGGTGGCAGGAGAACGGTAAATCCGTAGTCGCCGGCGTGGTGATCGGATTGGGTGCCGTATTTGGCTGGCAGTCCTGGGGGGAATACAAAGAGCGGGTTGGTGGAGACGCCTCAGTCGCTTTCAACCAGATGATCACAGCTGTAGAAAGTGGCGACAGCGATTCTGCCAGCAAGCAGGCGGAGCTATTACGCCTGGAGTACGAATCCTCGAACTATGCGGTTTTCGCAGCGTTGGCACAGGCGCGCATCAAACTCGATGCAGGGGACTCCCCAGCAGCCCGCTCACAGTTGGAATGGGCTATAGATAACGCTTCAGAATCTGGCCTGAAACAGATCGCGCAGTTACGGCTGGCGCGCGTTCTGTTGAGTGAGGGCGATCTGGATGGCGCTGCCGCCCAGGCGAAGGTCGATAGCGGATCCTATGCAGGTGAATTTGCCGCACTACGGGGTGACATTGCCCTGGCCCGTCAAGATAATAAAAGCGCCCGCGACGCCTATAGTCTTGCCCTTGCCAATGGGGTGGGTAACAGCGCACTGGTGCAGATGAAACTTGACGATCTGGCAGTGGAAACACCCTGAGGTCGTTATGAAGCGCGTCTGGTTCGGGTTCTTTCTGCTCTCGCTGCTGTCTGGCTGTAGCAGTCTCTTTTCCGCCAAGGATAATGCCGATCCACCGGCGGAACTTGTGGATTTCACTGAGGCGCTGGAACTTGAAACGCTATGGCAGCTCAATGTGGACGGAACCGACGGTAAGTTTCTCGCGATTGCCCCTGCAATTGCTGATGAACATCTCTTTATCGCAGATCCGAAAGGCCGGGTGGTGGCGGTTGACCGTCTCAGTGGCAAACGACTGTGGGATGTGGAGACCAAGCTGCCGGTGAGTGGTGGTCCGGGTGCGGGCAATGGTCTGGTGTTACTGGGCACTGCTGAGGCTGAACTGGTGGCGCTGAACGCAGCGGATGGCAGTGAGAAGTGGCGTCGCCGGGTCACTAGCGAGGTACTCTCGGTTCCTGCTGCATCCCGGGGCGTTGTGGTGGTACGCACCGTCGATGGCCGTGCGGCCGGGCTGTCGGCTGATACAGGTGCCAACCGTTGGACCTTTGACCATTCGGAACCTGTTCTCACCCTACGTGGCAACAGCTCACCAATCATCAATGAAGACCAGGTGTTCATCGGCTTTTCCAACGGCAAGCTTGCCGGACTCTCTCTGGATAGCGGTACTGCCAATTGGGAAGCAACGGTTGCCACCGCGCACGGGCGGACCGAACTGGAACGGATAGTGGATATCGACTCAGATCCGGTGGTGGTGGAGGGCGTCGTCTACGCTGCCAGTTTTCAGGGACAGGTTGCAGCGGTTTCCGAAAGCAGCGGCGTGGTGCTATGGAGGCGGGATATCTCGGTGCACACTGGTCTGGATGCGGATTGGAGACAGCTCTATGTCACTGACGACGAAGACGCTATCTGGGCTCTCGAAGCGGGCAACGGTGCGACCCTGTGGCAACAGAAGGCACTTCACGCAAGAAAGTTGTCGGCTCCGGCTATTATTGGCAATTATCTGGTAGTGGGAGATTACGACGGTTACCTGCACTGGTTCTCTCAGGAGGATGGCCGCATGGTTGCGCGCATTCGTGTGGGCAGTGAGGGTATTCGCGCCAAACCCCAGGTGGTGGACGGCATCGTCTATGTCTTTGACGACAGTGGAAAGCTGACTGCATTGCGCATGCGTCTGCCCGAAACGGAAACCCCCTGAGTCGAAGCCATGCTTCCTGTCATTGCTCTTGTCGGTCGCCCCAATGTGGGCAAGTCCACGCTTTTCAATCGCCTCACCCGCAGTCGGGACGCCTTGGTGGCAGATCAGCCCGGCCTCACCCGTGATCGTAAATATGGCACCGGAAAGATGGGTGACAGCCCCTATGTGATCGTCGATACCGGCGGCATCAGTGGTGATGAAGGGGGTGTTGAGTTCCTGATGGAGCAGCAGGTGCGCCAGGCCATTGGCGAGGCGGATCATATCCTCTTTCTGCTGGATGCCAGAGAGGGCTGTACCGGCGGTGACGAGATGATTGCCGCTGAGCTGCGCCGCACCGGCAAGCCGATTACCCCGGTGGTGAATAAGAGTGAGGGTTTGGAAGTGGAGATGGCCGCTGCCGACTTCTTCTCCCTGGGACTGGGTGAACCCTCAGCGATTGCTGCAGTTCACGGCCAGGGTGTGAATACCCTGATCAACCAGGTACTCGATACCCTGCCACCGGTGGAGACGCCGGACGAGGAGAACAAGGGGACGCAGATCGCGGTGGTTGGGCGCCCCAATGTGGGTAAATCGACGCTGGTCAATCGCTTGCTGGGAGAGGAGCGGGTGGTAGCATTCGACCAGCCGGGCACCACCCGGGACAGTATCTTTATCCCTTTTATTCACGACGAACGTCCCTATACGCTTATCGATACGGCGGGTGTGCGACGGCGCGCGCGCATCCACGAAGCGATCGAAAAATTCAGTATCGTCAAAACACTGCAGGCCATCGAGCAGGCCAATGTGGTGCTGATGGTACTCGATGCCCATCAGGGTGTGGGAGAGCAGGATGCCACCCTGGCGGGTCACGTGCTGGAGAGCGGCCGCGCACTGGTACTGGTGGTGAACAAATGGGATGGCCTCACACCCGACCAGCGTGTGCAGATGAAAGAGGAGATTGGCCGAAAACTGCCGTTTCTCAGTTTTGCGCGGCTGCATTTCGTCTCCGCCCTGCACGGTTCAGGTGTGGGTGACCTCTACCAACTGGTGGATCAGGCCTATGAAAATGCCATGCGGGACATGGCGACGCCTGAACTGACCCGGTTGCTGGAGCTGCTGGTGCAGGAGCATCAACCGCCATCTGTGCATGGTCGGCGTATCAAGATGCGTTACGCGCATCAGGGTGGAAAGAATCCGCCGATTATTGTGATTCACGGCAATCAGACCCAGCATGTGCCGAATCCCTACAAACGCTACCTGGTGGACCGTTTTCGCGAAGCGATGAAGTTGATCGGGACGCCGATTCGCATCGAGTTTCGCTCAGGCGACAACCCCTATGAGGGCAAGAAGAACAAGCTGACCAATCGACAGATACAGAAGCGCCAGCGACTGAAGAGACACGTCAAACGCCAGGATCGGAAAAAATAGTGGTTAGGGGTCGCTCCACAAGCTTTATCGGGTCTACGGCAAATTAATCCCATTAGGATTTGTAGGGTGCGCCATGCGCACCAAAACAAGCCGGAATCACGGTTGTACGCTAATACTGGTGCGCACAGCGCACCCTAGATCGTGGCTGAATTCGCAATTATTAAATTGATAGCGCGCTAGAACACCCCCAGATCTTGATAAGAGCGCGCCAGCTTGCTTACCGCGATGTAATAGGCCGCAGTGCGGTAGTCCTCGATCTCCTCTTTACGGCAGCGGATGTCGATGATCTCCTGTAGTGCCTGACGCATACTGTCATCCAGACCCGAACGCACCAGGTCCTCCTCATTGGCCCCCTTCTCCAGCTCACTTCGGATCCACTCCGGAATAGTCCGGCCGTTGGTATCTTCCAGTGCTTGCAGGATATGGCGTCCGCGGTTCTCATCGTAACGGCGTTCAAGACGGCCGAAACGGATATGGGTGAGGTTCCGAATCCACTCGAAATAGGAGACCACGACACCGCCGGCGTTGACATAAGCATCCGGCAGGATTGTGATGCCACGGGTGCGCAGGATGCGGTCAGCCTCGAAGGTGATGGGACCATTGGCGGCCTCGGCGATCAGTTTCGCCTGGATATTGGGGGCGTTGTCTTCGGTGATGACGGCCTCGACAGCGGCCGGAATCAGTATGTCGCACTCCATCTCCATTACCTTGGCGCCATCCTCCAGAAACTCTGCCCCGGCAAAGCCCTGGAAGCCGCCGTGGGAACATTTATGGTAGAAGGCTTCCTCGATGTGGATGCCGTCAGGGTTGAAGAGTGCCCCGTCGTGTTTGATGATGGCGATGATCTTGGCGCCATCCTCCTCGGAGAGAAGCCTGGCGGCGTGGTAACCGACATTACCGAAGCCTTGGACGATGATGCGTTTCCCTTCCAGATCACCATCCAGACCGGCCTCATTGCGCTCCTCCTTATGTCTGAAAAATTCTCGCAGGGCGAACTGCACACCACGCCCGGTGGCCTCGGTACGTCCCTGCAGACCGCCGTGGGCGACCGGCTTGCCGGTGACACAAGCCACATAGTTGATGTCTTCCGGGTAGAGGTGTTTATAGGTGTCTGCAATCCAGGCCATCTCCCGCTGGCCGGTGCCGACATCGGGAGCGGGTACGTTGGTGGCAGGATTGAGAAAACCTTTGTTGGCGAGTTCCCGGGCAAAGCGGCGGGTGATGATCTGTAACTCATCCCGGGTATAGTTTTCGGGATTGATGTGCAGTCCCCCTTTGGAGCCGCCGAAGGGGACATCCACGATGGCGCACTTATAGGTCATCAGTGCTGCCAGAGCCTCCACTTCCATCTGATCCACATTCTCGGCAAAACGGATGCCGCCTTTCGATGGCAGACGATGGATGCTGTGCACTGCGCGCCAGCCGGTGAACACCTCAATACGGTCACGGATCTTTACCGGAAAGCTGACCTGGAGTACCGATGTGCAACTCTTGATGGCGTTGTCGACCCCCGGTGGCAGATCCAGGATCTGCAGTGCCCGATCGACCATGTGATCGACACTCTGACGAAAAGATAGGCCACCTGGGACTTCTGTCATTTTGGAAACTCCTGGATCGGGGAAACAGTTTTGATGTTTGAAGTCTAGTTGATGGTGCGGTTACTGCTGCAGCGTTCGGCCTCCATCGACGGGGATAATCTGGCCGGTGATGTAGTGGGCATCCCGCACCAGAAACAGCAGGGTTTGTGCAATATCCTCAGGGCTGCCGGGGCGCTTAAGGGCCGTGCGGTTGAGGATCTCTTCCTTTTCTGCGGCATCCAGTCCCCGTTCCGGCCAGAGGATGGCTCCGGGTGCAATTCCGTTGACGCGGATCTCCGGTCCCAATTCACGTGCCAGGGATTTTACCAGCATGGCGTTGCCTGCCTTGGCGACGGAGTAGATCGGGTGGGCCTTGAGTGGCCGTTCTGCGTGGATATCCACCAGATTGACGATGCAGCCGTCAGACACTTTCAGCAAAGGGGCGGCAGCCCGGGAGAGAAAGAAGGGGGCCTTGAGGTTGCTGCCGATAAGGTCGTCCCAGTCGGTCTCGGTGGCTGTTTCCAACGGAGTCGGGTAGAAACTGGAGGCGTTGTTGACCAGCAGGTCGAGGCGGCCGAATACACGCTTGGCCGCTTCAATCAATAGTGGCAGATCTGCGGTTTCGTGCAGATCTGCCTGCGCGAGGACGACTGATCCGGGGCGCCCGGTTTCAAGCTCCGCCTTTAGTCTTTCTGCGGCTTGGGAGGAGTTGCGGTAGTGCAGAACAAGGTTCATCCCTTCCCGGTGGAGGCTGCGGGCGATTTGGGCGCCGATGCGGTGGGCACCACCTGTGATCAGTGCGCACCTGCCGCTGAGTGGCGGGGTGATCGGTTTTTGCGTCACGCTTGTACTCCGTGGTTGAATGCGCCACTACTTTATCGTACTAGCCCGGTTTCTACATTATGTCCGATTGTCTGCAGTCGCCGCACCACTCATCCCCCAATAGCCTGCCGTCCCCGGATGCCGCAGCACTGGCTGTCAGTGAACAGCTGGAGCGCAGGATTCGTGACGAAATGGAGCAGACAGGCGGTGCGATTCCCTTCGATCGATTCATGGAACTGGCGCTCTATGCGCCGGGGCTGGGCTATTACGTGGCAGGAAGCCGCAAGTTTGGCGAGGCGGGGGATTTTATCACTGCACCGGAGATCTCTCCCCTGTTCGCACGCTGTCTTGCCCGTTCCGCACAGCAGTTGCTGGCGGAGATCGGCGGGGGGGCGATTCTGGAGTTCGGTGCCGGTTCAGGTCTAATGGCTGCCGATATGCTGGCCGAACTCGAACGGATGGATGCGCTGCCGCAGCGCTATCTGATCATGGAGGTCAGTCCTGAGTTGCAGGCGCGCCAACGAGAGACTATAACCCGGCAGGTGCCGGAACTGTCGGCGCGGGTCGAGTGGCTGGATCATCTGCCGGATGCTTTCTCCGGGCTGGTGGTGGCCAACGAACTGCTCGATGCCATGCCGGTACACCGTTTTCGCATGCGCTCGGGGGGGGGAGAGGAGAGTTTCGTCGCCTGGGATGAAGCGGGATTTGTGGAGCGTTTCGAAACGGTCGTCAGCCCGGAATTAGACTCAGGTATTGAGCGGATCCAGTCGGCTAACGGGGCGCTGGCGGAGGGTTATGTCTCCGAGGTCAATTTGCGTCTGCATGGTTGGATGAAGGCTTTGGGAACTATGATGGAGCGCGGTGCAGTTCTGCTGGTGGACTACGGCTATCCGCGCAGCGAATTCTTCCATCCGCAACGCACCAGCGGTACCCTGATGTGCCACTATCGCCACCGCGCTCACCCCGATCCGTTTCGCTGGGTCGGTCTGCAGGATATTACCACCCATGTCGATTTTACCGCTGTCGCAGAGTCGGGTGTCGCAGCAGGTTTTGAACTGTTGGGGTATACCACCCAGGCGCACTTTCTGATGGCCAGCGGACTGGACAGCCTTTTGGCGGGTTCGGACCCCAATGACCTGGTCAGTCACATGGAGCTGGTGCAGGGGGTGAAACGCCTGACTCTGCCATCAGAGATGGGTGAAAGGTTCAAGGTGCTGGGGCTGGGTATGGATGCCGGGCAGCGTCTCAGTGGCTTTAGCCTGAGGGACTTACGTGACCGGCTCTAGGTCCTAGGGTTGGACCGCTGATTTTGCGGTTTCCCGGGGCTTTAGCTCGGCCAAAGCCTCGTCAATTGCGGCATCGAGGTAGAAGGAGAACAGCTCCACTGTGTTGATGCCGATCATGCGTTTGCGTACCTCTGAGCCCTCCCCATTGAGAAACAGCAGCGTCGGGCTTAAATGGACATCGTATCCATGGGCAAAATGGGCGGCATCCTCGCGCTTTCCCTCGAAGTTTGTGACGTCCTGGCCCAAATCGATAAGGAT